>NZ_JBHTND010000014.1:0-125185 GCF_042679825.1 Methylobacterium marchantiae
TGGCTCTGCGACTACAACAGCCGCAGACCCCACTCAGCCCTCGGCGGACACCCACCCATCAGCAGACTGACCAAGGACAACCTCCTTGGAAACGACAACTAGGGCGGTACTCGCCTGCGGTGATGCGACATCTGTGCGGTCATCGTTCTTCATGGATGATCGGCACGACGCAGCGCGTTTACATCGTACCCTCCGCCCCGAGGGGACTTCCCGACTTCGCCCCGCCCGGCCCGCGCCAGGCGGGGCTTTTGCTGTTCGAAGCTTTACCGGCCCTCATGGATACTCTGAAGGGCTATCGCGTTGGCTCCTTGTATTGACAGGAGCATCTATGAAAACGTTGGCCCTTACACTCTGCACCCTGGCCGTATCCTCCTTCGCTCTCGCGCAGATGACGACTGACGCCGATGCGCGCTCGCGCCATTCAAAGCGGGGCATGAGCAAAGCGGGCATGTCGGCCAATACGAGCGGAGGCCGTTACGGACGCGGCAGTTCGGCCGCATCCGGCAATTCCAGCCAGCCGGCGCGTGGGGCGGGTACCGGAAGCGCCGGCGGCGGGAGCGGCGGCAATGGCGGGCTGTAAGCTCGGCATTTCATAGGCATCGCCGGTGCAGGATCGGTTTTGGGACATCGCGACGGGCGCCCGTTAGGCGCCCGTTAGCCTCGAGCGCGGAGAATGGATGACGGTGTAGCGTTCCGCGGCGGCCCCTTCCGGGCGCCCCGCTCGATCCGGTGTGGCGTAACCTGCGATGGGATTGGGGGCCGGATTCGCGACACGACGGCGCCGGCTCATGGCCGGCTTCGTCGCGACGTCGATCATCACGGGCTCCCTCGTCTGGGGAGGCCAGGCCGAGGCGGCGCGCATCCTGTCGATCAAGGGCAACCAGCTCGGTCGCTACGGCCGTATATCCCTGACCTTCGATTCGGCGGTTCCGGTGAAGGCCAGGATGTCCGGCCTCGTGCTGCTCGTCAGCTATGGCGAGCGCAGCACGTCGGTGCCGGAGAAGATCACCGCCGAGATGCCGGATTTCGTCTCGATGGTGCGCCGCGACCCCGACGGGACCGGCCTGCGCATCGCCCTGCAGAAACCCTATCGCCTCAACGTCCAGAGTGCGGGTGAGCACGTCTTCATCGATCTGCTGCCCGAGGACTGGTCTGGCCTTCCCCCTCCCCTTCCGCCCGAGATCGTGGCCGAACTCGTCCGCAGGACGCAGGCGGCGGAGGCGGCCGTGCGTGCCGCGGCTCCAGTGATCGAGCCGAAGCGCCTGCCCCTCGAACTCTCGCGTCTACCCACCCTCACGCGCATCAGCCTCCGGCTCGCACCGGAAACCGTCGCCCGTTTCGAAGAAACCGGCCTGTCGACGCGGTTGACGATTCCCGGCGCCTGGCGCATCGACGACATCGCCGTACACGGACGGACCAAGCCCGCCATCGATACGCTGGCCGTGGAGCGCGACGCCGATGGTGCGCGCCTGACCCTGACGCCCGCCGCCGGTTACGAGGTCCGGACCGCGCGGGACGATGACGGCGTCACGCTCGACATTGTTCGGAAGGCTTCGCCGACGGCAGTCAAGGCCGGCCCATCGGACGCGAATGCCCAGGCGGCGACCTCGGCGAAGCAGGATGCTTCGCCCGTCAACGCGGCTCGGCCGAACCCGACCGTCGCACAGCCGGTGGCCGCGCCGCAGAAGACGATCGTCCTGCGTCCATCCGGACCCGGACTCGCCTTCCCGTTCCAGCGCCAGCCCGCCGCGGCCCTGTACGAGCGCGCCGGCATCGCCACCCTGGTCTTCGAGACGCCCGAACCGGTCGTCGTACCCGCGGGCGACCCGGTCTTCGAGTCCGTCAACGCGCCGCGCCGCCAGGGCGCCTTCGTCAATCTCACCTTCAAGGTTCCGCAGGGCCGACTGCTCGACCTCGTGCCCATCGGTGACGCCGATGCACCGACGGGCTGGGAACTCGTCGCCGGCGAGAGCCTGTCGGCCAGCGAGCCGCTTTCCGCCATCCGCAATCCGGAAGCCAGCGGTCGCATCGGCATCGGTATCCGCCTGCCAAATCCCGGTGGCTCGACCTGGATCGAACGCAACGGCGAGCGGATCGGCGTGGTGACCGGCTACGGTCCGAAGCCGGCGGGAATCCCCAAGCGGCAGGTCTTCGTGGATTTCGAGCTGTTGCCGAGCCGCCAGGGCGTCGCCATCCTCGCCAAGGCCGACGATCTCCTGGTGCGACCAGACATCGACGGCGTCTCGGTAAGTCGCGAAGGCGGGATGGCCGTCTCCGGCATCGCACGCCCGACCGAACCGGCGCTGAGTGCGGTGAGCGATCTCGCCATCGAGCGCCGGCCATGGGACGCGGCGAGAAGCGGCGATATCGGCGAGAACCTGCGTGAGCAGCTCAACGCCGTGGTCGAGGCTCCTCGCGCGGCGCGGGGACCGCTGCGCCTGGCTCTCGCCAGAAGCATGCTCGCCAACGGGCTCGGCGTGGAAGCCCTGGGTGCCCTGCAGGTAGCGGCGAGCGAGGACCCGGTCATGGCCGGACAGCGGGAGCTCGCGATACTGACTGCCGTGGCGAATACGGAGATGGGCCGCTACGCCGATGCGCGGAAGGCCCTCGACAGCGAGTTCCTGCGGACCGACCCGGAGGCGCGCCTCTGGAAGGGATATCTCGATGCCAAGGCGGGGCGCTGGCCCGCAGCCGACACCGCGTTCCGCGATACGGCCAGCGTCATCGAGCGCTATCCCGACGATCTTCAGGGCCTCCTGCGCACGGCGGCGGCGGAGGCGGCCATCGAGAACGGCGACTGGGCCGCGGCGACGAAGCAGATCACGACGGCATTGCCCCGTGCGGCGGAACGCTCCGTGACCGACCGCCTCGCCCTGCTGCGCGCCCGCATCGACGAGGTGACGAGCCAGACGAGCGCGGCCCTCGATGCCTATCAGCGCCTGTCGGAGACCGCGGAGAGGCCGATCGCGGCTGCGGCGACGTTGCGTGCGACGGTGCTCGCCCATGCGCTGGGCAAGCTGCCGGTGGCGGAGGCGATCGAGCGGCTGGAGACCCTGCTCCTCACTTGGCACGGCGACGAAATCGAGCAGAAGACGATCGCGGCTCTGGCCAAGCTCAACATGGAGGCCGGGCGCTGGCGGCAGGCTTTTGCGGCCTCGCGGAAGGCGGATGCCCTGGCGCCGGATTCGCCGATCAGCCGTGACCTCCACGACAGCGCCCAGGAACTCTTCGACGACCTCTATCTCAGCGAGAAAGGCGCGAAGATGTCCGGTGTCGAGGCGCTGGCGCTTTACTTCGATTTCAAGGACTTCGCACCGATCGGCCGGCGCGGCGACGAGATCGTGCGCCGCCTCGCCGACAAGCTCGTCGAACTCGACCTACTCGATTCGGCAGGCGAGTTGCTGCAGCATCAGGTCGACAACCGTCTCTCCGGCCCGGCCCGTGCCGGTGTCGCCGCGCGGTTGGCGACCATCCGTCTGATGGACGAGAAGCCGCTTCAGGCGCTTCAGGTGATCGACGCCACCTACCAGCCCGAACTGCCCGAGGATCTGCGCCGGGCCCGCGCCCTGATCCGTGCCCGCGCCCTGTCCGATCTGTCGCGCACGGATCTGGCCCTGGAAACGATCGAGGCCGAGACCGGTGCCGATGCCGAGCGCCTGCGCGCGGACATCCTCTGGACCGGTCGCCGCTGGCGTGAGGCCGGCGAGGCGCATGAGGCGATGGTCGGCGAGGCGTGGCGCCTGCGCAAACCCCTCAACGATGCCATGCGGTCCGACATCGTCCGCTCGGCCATCGCCTACGGTCTCGCCGGCGAGACTCTCGGGTTGGAGCGCCTGAGGGCGAAATTCGCCGAGCCGATGGCCGAGAGCGCGGATGCCCGGACCTTCGCGCTCCTGACCCAGCCGAATGCGGTGCGGAGCCAAGCCTTCCGCGAGATCGCCCAAAAAGCGACCAAGGCGGAGACGCTGCAGGCCTTCCTCAAGGAATATCGCAAGCGCTACCCGGAAGCCTCCGTGCCGCAACCGGCGCGGCAGGAGGGATCGCAGGCGGAGGCGCAGGGCAGCGAGCCGTCCCCGCCGCCCAAGGGCTGACGCGCTTCAGCGCCGGAACGGGACCGGGCCGTTCATCCCCGGCCAGTCGGAATAGCCGGTGGCACCGCCGCCATACCAATAGGCCTTGGGCGCTTCGGCGAGCGGTGCGCCGGTCCGGAGCCGGTCGACGAGATCCGGATTGGCGATGTAGGGCCGGCCGAAGCTGAACAGGTCCGCCCTCCCCTCAGCGAGATCCTTCTCGGCGAGTTCGAGCGTGTACTGGTTGTTGCCGATATAGGCGCCCTTGAACCGCTTGCGGATCTGGCCGAAATCGACCTCGTCCGGCACGTCGCGGGTCTGCTGGGTGACGCCCTCGATCGTGTGGACGTAGAGGAGGCCGAACCCGTTCAGGGCCTCGACATAGGCGCCGAAGGTCGCCTTCGGATCGCTGTCGAGGGGCGTCTTGCCCGGCTCCGTGGTCGCTGGCGACAGGCGGATGCCGACGCGCTGCCCGCCGCCCCAGACCTCGGTCACCGCTTTCACCACGGCCAGGGGAAAGCGCAGGCGGTTCTCGATGGAGCCGCCATACTGGTCGGTGCGATGATTGGTGGAATCGCGCACGAATTGTTCGAGCAGGTAGTTGTTGGCCGAGTGGATCTCGACGCCATCGAAGCCGGCGCGCTTCGCATTCTCGGCGGCCCTGCGATAATCCTCGACGATGCCGGGAATCTCGTCGGTCTCGAGGGCGCGGGGCGTCACGTGCGGCTGCATGCCGGATGTCGTGAAGGCCATGCCCTCCGGCTTCAGGGCCGAGGGCGCCACGGGAAGCTCGCCGTTCGGCTGCACGTCGGGATGCGAGATGCGGCCCGTATGCCAGAGCTGCAGGAAGATGCGCCCGTCGTTGGCATGAACCGCCGCGGTGACGGCCTTCCAGCTCTCCACCTGTACGTCGGTCCAGATGCCGGGTGTCAGGGCATAGCCGACGGCCTGGGGCGAGATGTTGGTCGCCTCCGAGATGATGAGCCCGGCATTGGCGCGCTGGGCGTAGTAATCCACCGCGAAAGCCGGGGGAACGCCCTCGTCGGACGAGCGGCTCCGGGTCAGCGGCGCCATCACGACGCGGTTCTTCAGGGTGAGGTCGCCGAGGGTGAAGGGTTCGAGGATCGGGCTCATGAGGCGGGAAAATCCTTAGCGGGAAGCGTCCGTGAAGGCCGAAGCTGCCTTCGGGCACCATCCCCGCCCGCCGGCGCCGCCCTTGCCGATCTCTCCGCGCGAAAGACGCGAGAGCGATGGGAATGCGGCCGGCCGGGGCGGGAAAGGCGTGTCGAGCGGGCAATCGCCCTTCGTAACGCCTTGTTCCCCCGACGCGCCCGCAGCCAGCGCCGCGCCCTTGCCTCAATACCCCCGGGCGGCGATGGATTCCGACCAGTTCACCGCCCGGCGCGCCATGCTGATATGCTGGCGCTCGTACATCCGGCCTTCGACCTTGATGGCGCCGCGCTTGGCATTCTCGGGCTTGTCGAACGCCTCGATCACCAGGGTGGCGCGCCGCACCTCTTCCTCAGTCGGAGCGAAGGAGGTGTTGGCCGGCTCGAGCTGGTTGGGATGGATCAGCGTCTTGCCGTCGAAGCCGAGATCGCGGGCCTGCCGGCACTCGGTGCGGCAGCCCTCGACATCGCCGATATCGTTCCAGACGCCGTCGAGGATGGTGAGGCCCTCGGCACGGGCGGCGGCAAGGGTGAACATCATCCAGGGCAGCATCGGCACCCGCCCGGGGACGAGTTGGGCCCAGGTGTCCTTGGCGAGGTCGTTGGTGCCCAGCACGAAGCAGGTGAGCCGCGTACGCCGGTCGCGGCGGGCCTTGGCGATCTCCTGTATGTTCAGGATCGCAGCCGGCGTCTCGATCATCGCCCACACGTCGATGCTTTCCGGCGCATCGAGGGCTTCGAGATGGTTGGCGATGCTCTCCAGCACCGCCGGGGAAGACACTTTCGGCATCAGGATGGCATCGGGACAGGCTTCGATCGCCGCCTTCAGGTCGGCCTCGCCCCATGGGGTCTGCGGGGCGTTGACGCGAATCACCAACTCGCGGCTGCCGTATCCGCCGCCCTTCACCGCGGCGCAGACCTGCTCGCGGGCGAGCACCTTCTCGTCCGGCCCGACGGCGTCCTCGAGATCGAGAATGAGGGCGTCGGCCTGCAGCGTCTTCGCCTTGTCGAGGGCTCTCTGGTTCGAGCCGGGCATGTAGAGAACGCTGCGGCGCAGGCGAAGATCGGACATGAACGCATTCCAGTGACGATGCGGTGCAGCTTAATGCAACGAGGCTGCCGAGACAGCCCTGCGGATTTAAAATGCGTGTCGATGGCGCACGATTGATAGCGTTGGTTCCTGCCCCGGCGAGGCGGGTGCCTGTCGCACGACAGGGCCGCAGAGAGCCTGTCGAAGCCGTTCCACGCACGATTCCCGAGAACCCAGTGCAGAGATGCCCCTCCTCCATGTTCCGCACCGGATCGCCTGCCCGATGTCGCGAGAGACGGAAGCGCGTGACACGAGACCGGCCGCAATCCTTCGCCCTGCGCCGGAGAAGGTCCCCGCCGTGACCGGTGGATCATGACCGGCGAGACCGCCCGCCCCTACACGTCGACGCAGGACGGCGTTCGGCTCGCCGTGCGTCTGACTCCGCGAGCGAGCCGGACCGGTCTCGACGGGATCGTGGAGACGGCCGACGGACGCGTTTGCCTGCAGATGCGGGTCGCCGCACCGCCGGTGGAGAGAGCCGCCAATACGGCGCTCGTCGCCGCCATCGCTGCGGCACTCGGAATGCGGCGATCCGATATCCGCATCGCTGCGGGTGAAACGGCGCGGCAGAAAATCCTGGCGCTCGAAGGCGACCCCGTCATCTTCGCCGCGCGCCTCGAAGCCTGGATCGCCGGCGCGCCACGCCGGTGTTGAACCGGTTTTCAGAACAGGCGGCTTCCGTCCGGAACGGGATGATCGGGACGGAACAGCACGACGGCGCCGTTGGCGTCGGCGAAGCCGAGGGTCAGCACCTCGGACAGGAACTTGCCGATCTGGCGCGGCGGGAAATTCACCACCGCCGCGACCTGCCGGCCGATCAGGTCTTCAGGTCGGTAATGCTCGGTGATCTGGGCGCTCGAACGCCTGGTGCCGATCACGGGGCCGAAATCGACGGTGAGCTTGATCGCGGGCTTGCGCGCTTCGGGAAACGGCTCGGCGGACACCACCGTGCCGATCCTGATATCGACGGCCAGGAAAGCGTCGAATCCGATCGGCGCCGCGGCGGAGGCCGTCGAGTCGTGGTTCCCGTGCATGTCCGGCCTCCTGCCTTCGCGTGAGGTTCATGCCGTCCGAAGGGTGCGGCGCTTCTTATCGGCGGACGACCATTGCATGAGGCCGACCATCACCAGGATCGTGCCGAGATAGACTATGACCTGGAGCCCCGTCGGGCGGTCGGTATAGCCGACGAGGGCATGGAGCACGCGGCCGACCATGCTGCCCTCGGCCAGGATGCTCGCGGTGTTCCACAACGGACGGTCCAGCACGGTGACGACGCCGGCATTGGTGAGGAACTGTGCCGCCTGGGCCGCGAGACCGGCGGCGAGGAAGATGATGAGCGCGCTCGTCACCGAGAACACGTAGCGGGTCGGGATCGCCGCGAGGCCGAAATAGCTCACCGCCGACAGGAGGATTCCGGCACCGACGCCACTCAGCGCACCGATCTGCAGGTCGGGACCGGACGTACCCGACGCGACGAGACCGTAGAGGAACAGTACCAGTTCGGCGCCCTCCCGCAGGATCGCCGCGCCGACGACGAAGGCGAGGGCCATGGCCGTGCTCTCGCCCCTGCGCACCGCTTCGCCGGCCGCCTTCAGCTCGTTCGCGAGTTCGCGCCCGTGGCGGCTCATCCAGGTGTTGTGCCAGATCAGCATGAGGACGGCGGTGCCGAGCACGGCGGCGTTGAGGATGTCCTGGCCCGCGCCTTCGAACGCGTCGGAAATCCGTTCGGCGAAGAGCGCCACAAGGCAGGCGCCGGCGAGGCCGCCGAGCACGCCGAGACCGATCCAGCGACCGCGCCCGGCGATGCCGCGCGTGGCCGCCAGCACGATGCCGATGATGAGGCCGGCCTCGATGACCTCGCGAAAGGCGATGACGAACGCTCCGATCATGCGGAGATCTCCTTCGATGTCGCGGGCGGGCGGCGGAGGCGCCCTACCAGATCCAGAACAGAAGCACCCAGCCGGACACGGACAGGGTGGCGGCGGCGGCGATGCAGGCCGTGGCACCAGCCCGGCGCCATCCGCCGCTCGAAAGTCCCGCCACCTGCCAGGCCAGCCACGCGCTCAACAGGCTCGCGCTGATGAGCAGACCGGCCCGCAGTTCGGCGATGTAGGGGATGGCGAGCCCCTCGCCGCGCAGGAATGTGACGGTGAGGGCGGAGAGACCGAGGAACACGCCGCATCCCGCGATCGGGATCAGCGTCTGGGTCAGGTGGTGGAAACGCGGCCAGGACCAGGGTCCGAGAAACCACGTGCCGAGAGCGACGAGGACGGACAGGCCGATCCCGAGGATCACCGTCGCAGCAGCGATATAGCCCAGCAGCAACCCGCCATCGAGCAGGGTCATCACATCGTTGTGCTCGGGATAGTTGGTGAGCACGAACCAGGGCAGCGTGGTCTCGAGCGGCCAGACCATGCCGCGCTCAACCAGCCAGGTGGCGAGCCATTGCTTGGCGTCGATGAACCAGGGGCTCGACGACCATTGGAAGGCGCCGGCCGCAAGGCCCATCATCCCGAACAGAATCAGGACCGTCTGTTCGAGGCTGGGCTCGGAGCCGGCCACATGCACGATCTCGTAGGCCGGTGAGCGCCGGGCGAGGCGAACCGCGCCGCGATAGCCGCTGCAGCGCCCGCACATGTGGCAGGCGCCCGCCCCGCGCATGGTCTTCACCGGTACCAGGGGCGCGCAGTTGAACGAGGTTCCCTTAGGTTTCTCGGATGCGACCCAGGCGGGGCGATCGACCTGGAAACTCACCGGAGCGAGCTTGGCCAGTACCGCGAAGACGCCGTTCACCGGGCAGAGGTAGCGGCACCAGACGCGCTTGTTGCGGCCATAGACAAGACCCACGGCGATCGCCGCCACGGTGGAACCGCCGAGCACGGCGAGAACCGGTTTCGGGTAGCCATAGACGCTGACCATCTGGCCGTAGACGGTGGTTCCGGCGAAGGCGATGAACGGCCAGCCGCCCCAGGTGATCCAGCGCGGCACCGCGCGTCCGAGACTCCAACGGCTCGCGAATTCGGTGAGCGTGCCTTCGGGGCAGAGCACACCGCACCAGGCGCGCCCGACGAGGACCATGCTCACGAGGACGAAGGGCCACCAGATGCCCCAGAACGCGAATTGCGCGAGGACGGTCAGGTTGTTCCAGAGATGGGCCGTCCGATCCGGCAGCGGCAGGAAGGCGGGCACTGCCACGAGGACGAGATAGACCGCCACCACCGCCCATTGCACGCTGCGGATGATTCCACCGTGGCGCTGCAGCCAACGGCCGAGTTCCGCAAGGCGCTGGTCGATCCAGGCTTCGCGCAGGTCTGTCGATGCACCCGCCGCCATGGCGCTACTTCGCTACCAGCTTGGCTTTGGCGTCCGGATGGAAATCGTCGAAGACGTCGTAGGTGCCGGGGTCGAGGGTGCGGAACACGATCCCCGAGGTCGAGCCGGCGGCAAGCGCCTTCTCGCGTTTCAACTCCATGCTCTCGAACTCCACCGGCGAGGTGCCGGTATTGCTGATCTCCAGCTTGAAGCGGGTATTGGCCGGGACTTCGATGATCTTGGGGATGATCACGCCATCCTTCATCTCGACCTTGATGACGGGCATCTCGTCGGCG
The DNA here is from genome assembly GCF_042679825.1 of Methylobacterium marchantiae. Classification (NCBI taxonomy): domain Bacteria; kingdom Pseudomonadati; phylum Pseudomonadota; class Alphaproteobacteria; order Hyphomicrobiales; family Methylobacteriaceae; genus Methylobacterium; species Methylobacterium marchantiae. Next base: position 9,938 of record NZ_JBHTND010000014.1, read on the forward strand.
CGCGCAAAACCGACGCCTGCGGCCATGATGACGCAGACCGCGAAGGCGAGATGGCGGGCGACCGTTGCCGATTTCTGCGGCGCGGGGCTCAATACGCCCCCTTCTTGCCGGTCCCGGCAAAGGTGAAGTCCTGGATCAGGTCGAACGGCTTGAACCATTCGGCGACCCCCGTCTCCTTGTCCACGTGACGGCCGAAATGCTGGTTCTTGCCGGGAGGCGCCACGGTGAGCTTCAGCCGGTAGCGGCCGGGACCGTTCAGCTTGACGTTGTCGCCGTAATGCGGGCCATCATTGGCGACCATCGGCATCAGGGCACCGCTCACCTTCGGACCCGTGGCGGCATCGCCTTCCAGTTTCGTCAGCTCGAAGGACACGTCGAGCGAGGGCAGCCAGTCTCCTTCGGCGAAACCGTTGCGGTTGTCTTTGGCCGCGCGGATATCGGCTTCGAGATGGATGTCGGATTGCGCGGCGGCGCGCATCATGTCCGGCGGGTCCATCTCGACGGGCTGCAGGTAGACGGCCGCCACTTCCAGCCCGTCCCGCGTCACATGCGGTCCGATCGGCGTCTCCTTGGCGAAGGCCGAGCCCGGGCCGAGGGCCGCGAAGGCCATCAGGCCAGCGGAAAACAGAGCGGAGTGAGTGATCTTGCGCATCGTGGTTAGCGCGTAAACCAGCCCTCCGCCGAAGCAAAGATGCTTCTTCGCCACATCGATAAATCAGAACAATTCCAATGTATTAGTGGTCACGACGTGAGGATCGCCCAAAGTCCGCGAAAGACGGTCCTGGCGGTGCGCGAGCGCCCGTCCGCCGGGCGTCGGTCGGTGCCGCATGTGCCGGGGATCGGAGCATTAACGGAGCCGCGACGAATTCATGCTGTGGTGAAAGGGCTGGCACCCGACTCTGGCCGGAGACATTCGCTTCCATGGCGACCGCGATCGGTTCCCTCGTTCAGCAGCTCGACCTCACCATGGCCGAGTTTCCGACGCTGCGCCGTGCAATGATCCTGCGCAATCTCGCGACTCTTTTCGCTGACTACGCCCCGCGTCTGGGCAGCGAGCATATCCATGCCTTCGACATGGTGATGCTGCATGTGGCGCGAACGATGGACGAGGCCGACAGAAGCGAACTGTCGCGCCGTATCAGCTCGATCGCGAATGCTCCGCCGAAGCTGATCCGCGATCTCGCCTTCGACCCTACGGAAGCCGTCGCGATCCCCGCTCTGGAGCGGGCGACGGTCCTGACGGACGATGATCTCGTCGCGATCGCGCGCGCCTGCGGGCAGCCGCAACTCCTGGCGCTCACCCGCCGGAGAACGCTTGTCGAACTCGTGACCGACATCATCGTCGAGCGTGGCAATGCGGAGATATCCCGCGCACTCGCGCGCAACCTCGGGGCGAAATTGTCCCTCGAGGGCTACACACGCCTCGTCGGCAGGAGCCTGTCCGACCCCGAACTCGCGGCGAGCCTCGGCAAGCGCGGAGACGTGCCGACAATGCTGATGCCGAAGATGCAGATAAGCAGCGGCTCGCCTTTCATCGGCATCGAGACCTCCGCCACCATACCGGATCCGGCCCTCTTCGCAGCGGAAGTCTTCGTCGGTGGCCAGGCCCGCCGCGGCGAGATCACCGAGGCGGTCCTCGTCGGCTGGCTCGATTCCGGTCGCGAGACGGAGGCGCTCGTGGCGTTGGCCCGCCTCGCTGGCGTCCCGAGCCGGACGGCGATCGAGGCCTATCACGCCTCGTCCTACGAGCCTTTGCTCTACCTCGTCCGCTCGGTCAGATTCGGCTGGAAGATCCTGAAACTGTTCATGGCGACGAAATCGGAACGGGAGACGCCTCCCGAGGTGATGCGAGGCATGATGGAAGCGTTCCAGGCCCTCTCCGTCACGACGGCGCAACGGGTCGTCCGCATGAATGCGGCGCGCAGCCGGATCGATACGCAGCATGACTGATCGCACCGATCTTGCCTTCCGCCAGGACGCCCCCGCGAAAGAGCCGGCCTTCGCTACGGCTCCTCTCGGACCCGATCCGCATTGCCTCCGATGAAGTCCTCACACGGCCCGATCTTTCCCATGCGACAGCTGCAGATCGACATCGCGAAGAACTTCGATAACGCCCGAGAGAAAGTCGCGGCCTACGATTCGGCCGGCGAGGACCTGCCCAGCGAGCTACGACGCTGGATGGAATATGCGACACGCTTCATCGAGCCTGACTACACGATCCGCGATTTTCAGCGGACTGTCCTGGAAAGGGCCGACAGTCTCGTCGGCCTCATGAGCCAGTCCCCGCGCGCGAGCGCCCAGTCCATCGACACTGCGAAGGCTCATCTGCTCACCGCGTTCGACGACCTGCAGAGCGCCATTCTGAAGCACGGCATTCTCACGCCGGGCGGCGAGAAGGTCGGCCTCGGCATCGCCGGCAAGCCGATCTGAAAGGCTCGCCGGCCCGATCTCCGCCCCGTCAGTTGGAGCCCGAATCGACGGCCATCGCCTTCGTTCCGGGCAGGACGGGCGAGGCGGGGGCCGCCGAATGCAAGCGACTCCGCAAAGCGGAGGCGGACCGCAGGACGAAGAGGACGATGGTCGCGATGCGGATGTGGCGGGGCAATTGCCGGGGCCCGAGCGGACGATAGACCAGACGAGGGCTGACGCGCTCGATCTCGGCCACGGCGAGGCCGACGAGGGGCTGCTTCGCGATCCGCTCGGCATCCGCAGCCGGAACCGACAGTTTGCGCGACCAGACACGGGTCGTCGCAAGACCGCCCGTGGCGTGGAGACGACGCAGGCGACGCCGCCACAGGTAACGGTAGAGCGCGCGCGGTACCGCTTCGAGGCGGGCATCGCAGAGGCTGTCGGGCACCTCGCAACGCGCCCGGATCGTGTCGGCGACGCCGCCCGGAGCGCGGCCGACGAGCCGGCCCGACACGGTGACGACGACATCCTTGGCATGGCGGACCCGGAGGCCGTGCTGCAGGAGGGCGGCCACGAAGGCGCCGTCCTCGCCGAGCGCGATCATCGGCATGCCGCCCACCAGCCGATAGGCCGAGAGGCGGACCGAGAGCGTGGCTCCGATCGTCGTGCGGTGGCAGGGCCAGGGATCGTGCGGATCCGGATCGATCCGGGCTTCCGCCTCGGTGAGCAGATCGCTGTAGGCGTCTTCGAGCTTTCCCCGCGCCCGAAGGGATTTCGGCAGGGCCGCCCACTCGTCTTCGTCGATCTGGATACGCCCCGCGACGGCATCGGCGCCGGCATCGAGGGCGGCGAGGTTGCGCGCGACCCAGTCCGAAGGCACCCGGCTGTCGGCATCCGAGGACAGGATCGTCCCGGCCGTGCCGTCCGGTCCGATCCATTCGGCGGCAGCATCCATGGCGGCCCGCCGCGCCCAGCCCGCATGAGCTCCGTCGAACGTCACGAAGCGGACGCGGACCGGAATCGACATCGTCTCCGCGAGTTCGGACACGATGCGGTCGGTGCCGTCGGTGCAGTTGTTCAGGAAAAGGTACAGGCCGAGGCTGCCCGGCCGCACGCCTTCCTGCGCGTCGATCGCGCGCAGGCACGCCTCGATTCGCTCGGCCTCGTTGCGGACCGGCAGGGCGATGATGGTGTCCGGAACCGAGGCGGGGAAGCGGGACGACGTATCGATCCCGGGGGCGACGTCGAAGAGGGTCGAGTAGGGCACGAAGGACTCCGATGGGACGGTGCGGGCGAGCCCGGACGCGGTTCCCGGCAGGTGGGCGAGGCGGACTTTATCGATCGAAGCTGAACGGCAGCCATCCGGCGGCGATCAGACCGTCCGGGGCGGGGTCGCAGACCGAAGGTCCATGAAGGTCCGCTTCGCGAGGCCCGGATAGGCCAGGGCCTGACTGGCGCCCCTTGCGGCCAGCAGCGTCAGGAAGGAGAGCCAGAGGCCCATGTTTCCCAATCCGGCGGAATGGGCGACGAGGAGGGCCGTGGCATAGATGCCGGTCGCCGCGATCATCAGGTTGCGCATCGCCCGCGTCCAGGTCGAGCCGATATAGATGCCGTCATAGGCGAAGGGCACCGAGGCGACGAGGGGAGCGAGTGCTGCGGGAACGAGATAGGCACGCGCCGTCGCGCGCACCTCCGGGCTCGTCGTCACCGTCTCGATGAATGCCTGGCCGAAGGCGAGGAACAGGGTCGCCACCGCCATGCCGAAGACGACGCACCAGAACAGGCTCAGGCGGGCTGCCCGCCGGAACCCAGCCTCGTCGCGCGCTCCGACGGCCTGACCGCACAGGGTCTCGGCCGCCGTGGCGAAACCGTCGAGGAAGAAGCCGCCGATGAGAAAGAGATTCCACAGGACGGCATTCGCCGCCAGGATCACATCGCCCGAGCGCGCGCCGAGGGCGGAGAACAGCGCGATCGCCCCGACCAGCAGCAGGGTCCGGATCATCACGTCGGCATTGACGCTCAGCATCCGCGCCAGCGCGAGCGGATCGCGCACGACCCGGAACGGCACGGAGAACGGGTGCGAGCCGAGGCGGGCCAGCAGGACGAGGCCGAGACCGGCTCCGGCGGCCTCGGCGACCAGCGTGGCGAGGCCGGCGCCCGCGACGCTCATATCCGCGTAGAGGACCAGGATCAGCGTCAGGACGATATTGGCGAGGTTGATCGCCACCTGCAGCAGCAGGCCGAGATCCGTGCGCCCGCGGCCGAGCACCGAGCCGAGGATGGCGTAGTTCGCGAGGGTGAACGGGGCGGCGAAGATGCGGATGTGGAAATAGGTGGCGAGCCCCGCGATCACCGCCGGACTCGCGCCGCTGAGCGAGAAGGCCCCGGCGGCGATCGGCACTTGGGCGGCCACGATGACGAGGCCCACCAGGATGCCGGCCGCGAGCGAGCGGGCCAGGATCCGGTCGATCTCCATGGTGTCACGAGCGCCCAAAGCCTGCGCGGTGAGACCCGCCGTCGCCATCCGGAGCGAGCCGAACGACCAGAAGATCGCATCGAAGATCACGGCACCGAGCGCCATCGCGCCGAGCAGGGCGGCGTCACCGAGGCGCCCGATCACCGCCGCTCCGACGAAGCCGAGCAGCGGCGTCGTGACATTGGCGAGGGTCATCGGCAGCGCCAGCGCCAGGATGCGGCGGCTGGTGGCGGGCGTCGGTGTCCGGGTCGCGTGCGGTTCCGCGGCGGCGGTCAGTGACATCCGCACCCGCTGCCGCAACTCCCCTCGCCCTTGGGCGGCTCGCCTTTCGAGGCATTCGCCGCCGGACGCCGGGCCGCATCGCGCACGAGGCCGCGCTCCTCGAGCTCCGACAGGTATTTCGCCCAGCGATTCCGGTATTCGCGGCCGAGATCATAGAGATAGGCCCAGCCGAACAGGCCGGTATCGTGCATGTCGTCGAAGGTGAGCTTCACCGCGTAATTGCCCACCGGCTCCACCGACAGGATCGCCACGTCGCGCTTGCCACCGATGACCTTGCGCTCCGAGGGCGAATGACCCTGGACCTCGGCGGAGGGGCTCGACACGCGGAGATACTCCGCCGGCAGCGCGAACTTGCCGCCATCCTCGAACGCGACGTTGAGGGTCCTCTTGTCCCCGGACAGGCGGATCTCGGTCGGCCAGCGCTCCGGCGCGGCGACCTGCCGGCCGGTGGAATTGGGGTCGGCGTGATGCTGGCTCATGCTGGAAATCTCATGCCCTAAACCGGTCTGGATGCAATATATGTGTAGGACACATGGGGTATGCGCCGCCATGCGCTTGCCCCCGCGCCCGCGACGTCTCATATGCCAGTGATGCTAGGTTCCTCGCGCGACCACGCTCCCGACATTTCCCCAGGCCCAAGTCACTCCCCTGGCCCAAGTCACGAGTTCCCCATGGGTGCTGCTGTCGCCGAACGCGTCGCATCGAAGACCTCTGCGCCCCTGATAGACCCGTTCCAACGTGCGATCACCTACCTTCGGATCTCGGTGACGGACCGCTGCGACCTGCGCTGCGTCTATTGCATGTCCGACGACATGACGTTCCTGCCCAAGCGCGACCTGCTCTCGCTGGAGGAGCTGGATCGGCTCTGTGGCGTGTTCATCGATCGCGGTGTGATGAAGCTCAGGATCACCGGCGGAGAGCCGCTGGTTCGGCGCGATATCATGCATCTGTTCCGGCGGCTTTCCCGCCATATCGACACCGGCGCTCTCGAAGAGCTGACGATGACGACGAACGGGACGCAGCTCGGTCGCTTCGCCTCCGAACTCGCCGAACTCGGAGTCAAGCGCGTGAACGTGTCGCTCGATACCCTCGACCCGGACAAGTTCCGCGCCGTGACCCGACGCGGCGACCTGAAAGTGGTGCTCGACGGCATCGAGACGGCACGCAAGGCAGGGATAAAGGTCAAGATCAACGCCGTGGCGCTGAAGGGCGTCAACGAGGACGAGATCGCCGACATGATCGCCTGGGCGCATGGCGACGGCATGGACATGACCCTGATCGAGGTCATGCCCCTGGGCGAGGTCGAGGGCGACCGCACCGACCAATTCCTGCCCCTCTCCGTCGCCCGCGCGCGGCTGGAGCAGCGCTACACCATGACGCCTCTGCCCGACCGGACCGGGGGACCCGCGCGTTACGTCCGCATCGCCGAGACCGGGGGCCGACTCGGTTTCATCACGCCGCTGACCCATAATTTCTGCGAGAGCTGCAACCGCGTCCGCCTCACCTGCACGGGCAAGCTCTACATGTGCCTCGGCCAGGAGGATGCCGCCGACCTTCGCGCGGCCCTGCGCGCCTCGCCGGACGACGCCCTGGTCACGCAGGCCGTGGTCGACGCCATCGCACGCAAGCCCAAGGGTCACGACTTCGTCATCGAGCGTGCCCGCCCCGCCGCCGTGCCGCGCCACATGAGCGTTACCGGCGGCTGAGGCCGACCTTCCGCCGTTTGACCCCTCCGGCCATCGTATCTAGACCCGCCTCCAGCGTAATCACGAATGGAGACGGATGATGGCGAAGGTCGCGTTCCTGGGCCTCGGGGTCATGGGCGGCCCGATGGCGGGACACCTCGCCAAGAAGGGCCACGAGGTCACCGTCTACAATCGGACGACGGCAAAAGCCGAAGCCTGGGTCAAGGCCAATGGCGGCGTCGCCGCGGCGACGCCCCGCGAGGCGGCCGCCGGGCAGGAGATCGTCTTCGCTTGCGTCGGCAACGACGACGACCTGCGCGGCGTGACTTTGGGCCAGGACGGCGCCTTCGCCGGGATGGAGAAGGGCTCCGTCTTCGTAGACCACACCACGGCCTCCGCCGAGGCCGCCCGCGAGCTGGCTCAGGCCGCGTCGGAACTCGGCCTCGGCTTCATCGACGCTCCCGTCTCGGGCGGTCAGGCCGGTGCCGAGAATGCGGCGCTGACGGTAATGTGCGGCGGCGACGAAGCCACCTATTCCACGGTCGAGCCCGCGATCCTGAGCTTCGCCAAGGCGTCGCGCCTGATGGGGCCGGCCGGCTCTGGCCAGCTCACCAAGATGGTCAACCAGATCTGCATCGCCGGCATCGTCCAGGGCCTGTCGGAGGCGATCCACTTCGCCAAGCGCGCGGAGCTCGACGTGGATGCGGTCCTCGACGTGATCTCGAAGGGCGCGGCCGGTTCCTGGCAGATGGAGAATCGCGGCCGCACCATGAACGCCGAGAAGTTCGATTTCGGCTTCGCCGTCGACTGGATGCGCAAGGATCTCGGCATTCTGCTGCTGGAAGCCCGGCGCAACGGCGCCAAGCTTCCGGTCACGGCCCTCGTCGACCAGTTCTATGCCGACGTGCAGGCCATGGGCGGCAACCGCTGGGATACGTCGAGCCTCATCGCCCGCCTGGAGACATGAGGCCCGTCGCCAGGGAGAGAGCCGCATCGGGATCGATCCAGGTCCAGTCCTCGCCCATCTGGTGGCGGAACCAGGTGAATTGCCGCTTGGCGTAGCGCCGCGTATCGCCCTGGCCGCGCTGGATCGCCTCCGCGAGGGGGATCACTCCGTCGAGATAGGCGATGAGACCCGGCACGCCGTGCGCCCGCATGATCGGCAGGAGCGGATCGAGACGGCGCTCGCGCAGGGCGGCGACTTCGTCGAGGGCACCCTTCGCGATCATCGCCGAGAAACGGGCATCGATGCGGTGGCGGAGACTATCGCGGTCCGGTGCCAGGAAGAGCTTGATCAGCGTTTTGCCCGCGAGCGGTCCGGCGATGCGATCGCCATGAAAGGCCGAGATCGGTCGCCCCGTCGCCGCGAAGATTTCGAGGGCGCGCATGATCCTAGCTCGGTCGCTCGGGCGCAGCGTCGCGGCTCCCGCCGGGTCGACATCCGCCAGATCGGCATGGAGCCGTTCGGTCGCGCGGTCCTCGGCCTTGGCCCGAATCATGGCTCGGACCTCGTCCGGCACCGGCGGCAGGTCGGACAGCCCCTCCTCCAGGGCGCGAAAATACAGGCCGGTGCCGCCGACGAAGATCGGCAGCTTTCCATCCGGATCACCGAGCAGTCTCGCGGCATCGTGGGCGAAATGTCCGGCCGAGTAGTTCACCGCCCCGTCCACGTGGCCGTAGAGCCTGTGAGGCGCCAGGGCCTCCTCTTCCGGGCTCGGCCTTGCCGAGAGCCGTCGCAGATCGGCATAGACCTGCATCGAATCGGTGTTGACCACCACGCCGTCGTAACGGCGCGCGAGTTCCGTCGCGAGGCCGGACTTGCCCGAGGCGGTGGGCCCTGCGATGAGGATCGCCGCCGGGGGCGCCTGTCCGTGTGATCCGTCCGTGACCGGCGGCAAGGCGTGGAAACTCCCGGATGACCCTCGTCGCGACCCTGATAGCAAACGAGAGCCGGCCCGCCATCACCGATGCGGTCCTTGCGGAAGCCCGTTCCGTGCTGCGGACGGAGCATCAGCCGCGCATCCTCCACGGCGAGGTGGCCGCGGAGGTCCTGCTCCCTGGTTCCGCCGAGGAGGCTCCAGGCTTGGCGCGGCGCCTGCGGGCGGCCTTCGCCGCCGAGCCCTTCGATGTCGCAGTTCAGGTCGCCGGCCCGCATCGCCGCAAGCGCCTGTTCCTCGCCGACATGGATTCCACCATGATCGAGCAGGAATGCATCGACGAGCTCGCCGACACGATCGGCCTGAAGGACCGCGTCGCCGCCATCACCGAGCGAGCCATGCGCGGCGAGATCGCCTTCGAGCCGGCCCTGCGCGAACGCGTCTCGCTGCTGCGTGATCTGCCGGTCGGTGTCGTCGACGATCTCATCCGGGATCGCATCACCCTCACGCCGGGCGGCCGCACGCTGGTCCACACGTTGAAGGCCAACGGCGCTCACACTTGCCTGGTGTCCGGTGGCTTCACCCTGTTCACCGGACCGATCTCGGCGACGATCGGGTTCGACGAGGCCCATGCGACGACGCTCGGCGTCAGGGACGGTCGCCTCACCGGCGAGGTGCTCGAGCCCATCGTCGGCAAGGAAACGAAACGGGCGACGCTGGTCGCCCTCCGCTCGCGCTTCGGGCTGGAGCACGGCGACACCCTGGCGGTCGGCGACGGCGCGAACGACCTCGACATGCTCGGCGAGGCCGGCCTCGGCGTCGCTTTCCGCGCCAAGCCGAAGGTCGCCGCGGCGGCGCATGTCCGCATCGACCACGGCGATCTCACGGCGCTTCTCTACCTGCAGGGTTATGGGGCGAGCGAATTCGTCCAGTAACGACGAAGGCCGCCACCCACAGGGCGACGGCCTTCTGAACTTCGCTAATTGCAGAGAAGGCTACTCTAGCCCGATCGCCACGAACCGCACGTCGCCGGACGCGCTTGCCACGAGCAGCAGGATGGATTTGCGGCCGTCCTTCTTCAGCTGGTCGACCCGCTTCGTCACGTCGGCAGGAGACGCGACCGACTCCTGGCCGACTTCCACGATGACTTCGCCGGGCTTGATCTGCTTGTCGGCGGCGGTGGAGTTCGGATCGACCCGAGTGACGACCACCCCCTTCACGCTGTCCTTGATGCTGAAACGGCGGCGCAGCTCGTCAGTGATCCCCGACAGGTTGAGGCCGAGCGCCTGGCGGATGGCGGGTTCGGCCTCCGGCTGCTTGGCGTTGGCGAGCTGCGGCTTCTCCGGATCGTCCAGGCGACCGAGGGTCACAGATTTCGTGGTCTCGGCGCCCTTCCGCACGACGATGACCTCGACCACCTTGCCCACCGGCGTGGAGGCGACGATGCGCGGAAGATCGCTCGACGACTTCACCACCGTCCCGTTGAACTTGGTGATGACGTCGCCGACCTCGAGACCGGAGGCCTTGGCCGGGCCCTTCTCGTCGACGCCCGCGATCAGCGCGCCCTTGGCGCCGCCCTTGAGGCCGAGAGCGTCGGCCGTGGCGTCATCGACGTTCTGGATGCGCACGCCGAGCCAGCCGCGGCGGACCTCACCAAATTCGCGAAGCTGGTCGATGACCTGCGAGGCGGTGGCGGAGGGAACGGCGAAGCCGATGCCGACCGAGCCGCCCGTGGGCGACAGGATCGCCGTGTTGATGCCGATGACCTCGCCGTCCATATTGAACAGCGGGCCGCCGGAATTGCCCTTATTGATGGCCGCGTCGGTCTGGATGTAATTGTCGTAGGGACCGGATTCGATGTTGCGGCCACGCGCCGACACGATGCCGGCCGAGACCGATCCGCCGAGACCGAACGGATTGCCGATGGCGATGACCCAATCGCCCGGGCGCATCTTCTCGGAATCTCCGAACGGCACCGCCTTGAGCGGCTTGTCGGCCTCGGGCTTCACCCGCAGGACGGCGAGATCGATCTTGGGATCCTTGCCGATGATCTCGGCCTTCAGCTTGGTGCCGTTGTGCAGGATCACCTGGATGTCGTTGGCGTCGCCGATCACGTGGTTATTGGTCACAACGATGCCGGAGGCGTCGATGATGAAGCCAGACCCGAGCGAGTTCGACTTGCGCGACTGCTGCCGCGGAGAATCACCGTCCCCACGCTGGCCCTTCTTGTTGAAGAACTCTTCGAAGAGATCCTCGAACGGGGTCCCCTGCGGCAGCTGAGGCATCGTCCGGCCAGGCGCCTTGGCCTCCACCGTTGTGGAAGCCGAGATGTTCACCACGGCGTCCGTGACCTTGTCGGCGAGGTCCGCGAGCGATTCCGGCCCCTTGGCGAGGACCGGGGTGGACAGGCCGGTGAAGGCCACCGCGGTGGCGAGCGACATGGCGGCGAAGGCCGAGCGCGCGGAGTGGCGGAGTGCTCGGGGACGTCGCGCCGTTATGGCGCTCGCGGCGGGGATCATGGTCGACCTCTTGCTGGAACGAGGCTTAACATCGTCCGCCGAGGCGGACGATCAAGGGCCGGTCGGGCGATGGTGAGCCGTGCTAGCGCACCGTCCCGGTTGTCGCACCCGGCTCAGGCGCACCGGGAGGCCGCGGAGCGGTCGCCGGCGAACGTCCCTGCGGATCGCTGAAATACCGGAAGAAATCCGAGTTCGGGCTGATCACGAGGCGGGTCTCGGGTCCCTTCAGGCCCGTCTCGTAGGCCTGCATCGACCGATAGAAAGCGAAGAAGTCCGGATCCTTGCCATAGGCCTCGACGAGGATGCGGTTCTTGTCGCCGTCGCCCTGACCGCGCAGGGTCTCGGCGGTCTGGTTGGCCTCGGAGAGGACGACCGTCACGTCACGGTCGGCCTTCGCCTTGATCGTGGCCGCGATCTGGTCGCCGTTGGCGCGGATATCGGCCGCCTCGCGGTTACGCTCGGTGATCATCCGCTTGTAGACGGCGGTGGAGTTCTGGGCCGGCAGATCGACGCGGGTCATGCGCAGGTCGACGATCTCGACACCGAGCTCCTTCGCCTGGGTGTTCACGTCGGCCTGGATCACGTTCATCAGGTGCGAGCGCTCCGTCCGCACGATGGCGTCACGGGTCGAGCGGGCGAGCACGTTGCGCAGGGCCGAGTTGGTGAAGCTCGCCAGAAGCGTGTTGGCGCGCAGCACATTGTTCGCCGACTGATAGAACCGTAGCGGATCGAGAATGCGGTAGCGGGCAAAGGCATCGACTTCGAGATTCTGACGATCGGCCGTCAACAGCGTCTGGACCGGAAGGTCGAGATCGAGCACGCGCTTGTCGAACAGCACGACGTTCTCGATGAGCGGGATCTTGAAATACAGCCCGGGCTTCTCGGTGCCGGTCTGGTTGAGCACGGTACGGACGCGCCCGAACTGGATGACCAGGGCCTGCTGCATCTGTCCAACGGTAAAGACGGACGCGTAGAGGGCGACGGCGAGCACCGCAACGATGGCGACGACGGCGGTGCGGAGAGCGGAACCGTTCATCGGGCGGCTCCAGTGCTGGTGGTGCGATTACCGAATTCAGCGAGGGGAAGCACGGGGACCACGCCCGCTCCGCTCGAACTGCCGGCGACGCCGGTCCCGTTCTGGTCGATGATGACCTTGTTGACCGAGCCCAGGACCCGCTCCATCGTTTCGAGGAAGATGCGCTCGCGGCTGATCGCCGGTGCGAGCTTGTAGGAATCGTAGACCTGCTGGAACCGCGACGCCTGACCGGTCGCGTCCGCCGTCGCCTGGGTCTTGTAGGCCTCGGCGGCCTGGACGATCTGCGACGCCTTACCGCGAGCCTGCGGAACCTCGCGGCTCGCATAGGTCCGGGCTTCGTTCTGGGCGCGCTCGGCATCCTGCTGTGCGGCGTTCACGTCGATGAAGGCGGGGCGCACGTCCGGCGGCGGGTTGACGGAGACGAGTTGGACCACCTCGATCCGCACGCCGGCGCCGTATTCGTCGAGGGCCTTCTGGGTGATCTCCTTGACCTCCTGAGCCACGCTCGACTGCTCGTTGGTGAGGATCGCCTGGATATTGCGGCGACCGATCACCTCGCGCATGGCGCTCTCGGAGATCGCCTTGATCGTTCCTTCGGGATTTTCGAGGTTGAAGACGAAGTCCGACGCCTTCAGCGGGTTGATGCGCCACTGCACTTCGAAATCGAGATCGACGATGTTCTCGTCGCCGGTGAGCATCAGGCTCTCCTCCGGCTTGTCAGCGGTGCGGGACTGGGATCCGAGGCCGGCGCGATAACCGATCTGGATGCTGTTCACCTGTCCGACATTCGGCTTCGTCACGGCGCCGATCGGATAGGGAAAGTTGTAGTGCGGGCCCTGGCCGGTGGTGTTCGTGTAGCGGCCGAAGATCGTCTCGATGCCGACCTGCTGCGGCGCCACCGTGTAGATGCCGGTCGCCAGCCAGATAAGGACGACGATGCCGCCCGCAATAGCGACGCCCTTGCCGCCACCCATCGAGCCGCCGGGAATGATCCCGCGCAGGCGGTCCTGACCGCGGCGCAGCATCTCTTCGAGATCCGGGGGCGTCTTGCCGCCGCCACCACCGCCGCCGTTACCCCACGGGCCGCCCCCGCCTCCATTGCCGCCGCTGCCACGGCCCCAGGGCCCTCCCCCGTTGCCGCCACCGCTGCCGCTCTGATTGCTCCAAGGCATGCTCGCCGATATCTCCCGCTGAGGCAGTGTCGTCCGTGGCCGGACCGGCGCGCGTCGCCGAAGCTCATCCGTCCTACGGTACTGAGTGTCGCCACTCCGTCCTGTCAAGGCTGGCAAGTGGGCATCGTGAAGAGGAAAGGCAACAGCGCCGGGCGCTCTTGCGCGATGCGTCGCGGCATAGAGCTACCGGGCGCGTTCCAGATCAACGAATGCGAAGGCGCATTCATCCCGCTCGCCCGCCATGTGTTCGACGCGCGAGACCTCACGGAAGTCGCCGGCGTCGAAGGCCGGGAACAGGGTGTCGCCGTCCGGGCTCGTCTCGACCTCGGTGAAATAGATGCGATCGGCATGGGGCAGCGCCAGCGCGTAGATCTCGCCGCCACCGGCCACCATGAGTTCCTCGGCCTCGCCGGCGGCCGCAACGGCGCCCTCCCAGTCATGAACGACGGTCACGTCGGCCACCGAGAACGATCGGTCGCGGGTGAGGACGAGGATGCGTCGCCCCGGCAGCGGCCGGCCGATGGAATCGTAGGTCTTGCGGCCCATCAGGACCGGCTTGCCCATGGTCAGCACCTTGAACCGGCGCAGGTCGCTGCCGAGGCGCCAGATCAGGCCGTTGTCGCGGCCGATGACGCCGTTGCGGGCGACCGCGGCGATCAGGCTGACGAGGGGGCGGTGAGAGACCGGTGCCATCAGACGGCCACCGGCGCGCGGATGGCGGGGTGCGGCGCATAGCCCTCGATGGCGATGTCCTCGAAGCGGAAATCGAAGAGCGAGCGGATGTCGGGGTTCAGGACGAGGCGCGGCAAAGGACGCTGCTCGCGGGTGAGCTGGAGGCGCGCCTGGTCGAGATGGTTCACGTAGAGATGTGCGTCACCGAGCGTATGGACGAAATCGCCGGGCGTCAGGCCCGTGACCTGCGCGATCATCGCGGTGAGAAGCGCGTAGGAAGCGATGTTGAACGGCACGCCGAGGAAGACGTCGGCCGAGCGCTGGTAGAGCTGGCACGAGAGCCGCCCCTCAGCCACGTAGAACTGGAACAGGCAATGGCAGGGCGCCAGCGCCATCCTGTCGAGATCGGCCGGGTTCCAGGCCGAGACGATCAGGCGACGGGAATCCGGGTTGCGCCCGATCTCGTCGACGACCCATGAAATCTGGTCCACTGCGCCGCCGTCGGGCTTCGCCCAGGAGCGCCATTGCCGGCCGTAGACCGGGCCGAGATCGCCCTCGGCATCGGCCCATTCGTCCCAGATCGTCACGCCGTTGGCCTGGAGAGCACGGACGTTGGTGTCGCCGGTGAGGAACCACAGCAATTCGTGGATGATCGATCGCAGGTGCAGCTGCTTCGTCGTAACCAGCGGAAAGCCGTTCGCGAGGTCGATGCGCATCTGGTGGCCGAAGACCGAGAGCGTCCCCGTGCCGGTCCGGTCGTCCTTGCGGACGCCTTCCGAGAGGATGCGTTCGAGAAGCTGATGATACGCGTGCATCGGGGTCCCGTGTTCTGCCTCAGGCGATACCCCGAACCGGGCCGCGAGGCGAGCCGTCACGCCGGTCCCGGCCACAGCAGATAGGCGACGACGGCGAGGTTGCTCCAGACATGAAGCAGGATGCAGGGCCACAGTCGCCCCGTCCGCCAGCGCAGCCAGCCGAGCATCAGGGCCAGGGGGATGAGCGAGACCGGCCGGGCGACGCTGCCGACCTGCAGGTGAAGCAGCGCGAACAGGGCCGAGGTGGCGAGGATGGCGCCCCAGGGCCGGAGGAAGCGCGAGGCCCGCTCGAACATCGCGCCGCGCATCAGCAATTCCTCGGCGACGGGCGCCAGGACGATTGTGAAGGCGAGCCACGCCACCGCTCCGTTCCGGCTGAGCAGCGGGGACAGGCCGACATTGCGGCCGAAGGCCATGTGGAACGCCTCCGCCGTTCCGATCACCCAGAGGATGTGCAGGAACGGCCAGAGCAGGACGATCACGAGGAAGCGCCGGGGCGGGAGGCCGGGTGCTTCCACCGGGGTGAGCGCAAGTTTTCGGCGCCACGTCGATCCTCCGGAGGCGATGGCCGCGCCGATGACGATCCCCACGATCAGTAACTGGCGCAGGATGTCGCTCGCCACTTCGCGCAGCACGAGTTGCTGCGGATAGAGCCGGGGACGGCGTGCCTCGCTGGCGAGGGGATCGATCCCCTGCAGGAGATCGGCCCCGACCCGCACGATCAGCATCGCGACGACCGCCGCCGTGACCATGACGAGCAGCGTCGTCAGAACGAGGCCGAGGGCGTCGCGCAGGGCGGTCGCGGCGAGCCTGATCGGTGAGCGGCGCGGCCCCGCGGCCCCGGTCGACGGCGCCAATTCCATCATCGCCCGATCGACGGGCATCTCTGCGCCAGGATCGGGCTTCAAAAGCGACGCCTCTCCCTCTATATTCAACCCGTTCGGTCGAAAGGCCGGACCGGGCGCCTGACGGTCTTCGGTGAAAGCCGGTCGACCCAGGCGTTTTCACCAGAATCCTGGGTTCTTGGATACGGTGTCAATTCACCGCCCCCTGCGGAGATCGCAGCGGGAACGGCACGATTGAAACCGGCGTTCGACCGGACCATACCGGGAGGGCGGGGTAGGAGAAGGCGCCCGATTCCGGCAAGCCTTCACGTCAACTCACCGACCCGGTGCGCCACCAGCGCGATATTCCGGCAGGTACCGGGCAAAGCGGCAAGCGATGGCAGACGATCTGATCCGTTACGACCTTCTGGTTCAGGATGCCCTGCGCGGCGTCGTCCGCAAGGTATTGACCGACGCGGCCCGCGAAGGGCTCGCTGGCGAGCACCATTTCTACGTGTCGTTCAGGACCGAAGCGCCCGGTGTGCGGATGTCGCAGCGCCTGCGGGAAAAATATCCGCAGGACATGACAATCGTCCTCCAGCACCAGTTCTGGGACCTCGGCGTCACCGAACACGCGTTCGAGGTCGGCCTGTCCTTCTCCGGCGTCCCCGAGCGTCTTCTCGTGCCCTTCGACGCGTTGAGCGGCTTCTTCGATCCCTCCGTCCAGTTCGGCCTCAAGTTCGACCTGAACGAGACGGCCGAAGAAGAGGCGCAGGACGATGCGCCGCAGGTGCCGGGCACGAAGAACGCGCCGCGTGGCGCGGCGTCCGAGCCGAGCGAGATCCTGCCCAAGGGCAAGGCCGTGGCGGCGATCGGCGCGAGCGTCCCCAAGCTCCTGCCTGCGCAGGGAGCCAGCCAGAATCTCGACAAGACCGAGAACGGGGGGGACGACAAGTCCGCCCGCCCGGCAGCCAAGAAAACCGAGGGCAACGACGCCAGCGCCGAAGTCGTCAGCCTCGACGCGTTCCGCAAGAAGAGCTGAGGCGCATCGCGGCGTCTTGCGCTTGGGCCCGGATCGGAGGTCAGTCCCGCCGCTCGACCTGCATCCGCAACCCGTGTTCGGGTCGCAGCGTCACACGCTGCAGCGGCGTCACCGGGGCATGGTCCGGCGCCAGCGTGAAGCGCGCGCTTCGGGCGATGTGCGCCAGGACGATGACCGCTTCCTGCAGCGAGAAGCTCTGGCCGATGCAGACCCGCGGCCCGGCTCCGAAGGGCAGGTAGGAGAAGCGCTGAACCTTGGCCCTGTTCTCGGGCAGGAAACGCTCCGGCATGAACGCCTCGGGCTCGTCCCACAGGGTGCGGTGGCGGTGCAGCACGTAGGGCGCCACCATGATCAGCGAATTCCTCGGGATCTTGATCCGGCCGATGCGGTCTTCCGCGATGGCCTGCCGGCTCATGAACGGGACCGGCGGGAACAGCCGCATCGTTTCCTCCATCACCGCCTTGGTGAAGGGGAGCGCCTCGGCATCGAAGGCGTCGCCCGGTACCGCATCGACCTCGCGCTCGACGCGTCTGCGGGCCTCGTGGTCCTGAGACAGGCAGTAGAGCGCCCAGGTGAGCGCGTTCGCCGTGGTCTCGTGGCCGGCCGCGATGAAGGTGACGATGTTGGCCCTGACCTCGAAATCGGTGAGGCCCTTGCCCGTCTCCGGGTCCTGCGCCTGCAGCAGCAGGGTGAGGAGATCCGAGGGCGCCGTTCCGGCGTCGAGCTGGACGCGCCGGCGGGCGATGAGGGCGTTCACCACCTCCTCGAAGAAGCGGATCGCCGGCCGCGCCCGGATGCGGCCGATGCGCGGAACGAAGGCGGGAACGCCGAACACGTCCATCGGATCGACGGGACCGACGGATTCGAGGAAGCGCGTGATCGCGCGGCCCAGCGCGTCGGGATCGCTGGAGAGCCCTTCGGTGAAGATCGTCCGTTCCAGCACGTCGAGGGTGACGCGGGTCATCTCCAGGGCGACGTCGACCTGCGTGGAATCGCGCCGGGCGAGCCGCCGGGCGATCCGCGCGCCGGCCTCGTTCATCGGCGCGGCGAAGCCCTGGACGTGGCGGGCCGAGAAGATCGGCGCCAGGGTGCGGCGCTGCAGCTTCCACTCTTCCCCCTCCGCCGTCAGGAGGCCGTTGCCGAGGCCCGGCGCCAGGACGCGGCGCTGCAGGTCGTCCTTGCGGTAATTCGCGGCGTTCTCCACGAAAAGGTAGCGGATCAGGGCCGGATCGCTGACCACGGTGACGCGGCCCATCGCGCCCTCGCGCGCCACGACGGGCTCCACGAAATGCTCGTCGAGCCAGGTGGTGATCGGGTTGGCGCGGACCGCCTTGAGGAAGGCGAACAGCCCCGGCTGCTCGCGCCGCGGGCGCGGTACGGTCGGGCGAAAGCGCGGGAGGGCGTCGGGCTCCATGGTCGCGGCGTCCACAGGCATCGGCATTCGTCCTCGCTGGCATCGACGGGGACGATGCCTGACTCCGGCACGGACCTGTGACGCCTTTGCAATAAACCACCATCGCGGTTTTGGGCCGCACCGTCTAAGTAGGGCCGCATATCCCGCCATCTAAGAGGCCACGATGTCGCCGCTCGAAAGCCCCACCGATACGTCCGCCACCCGGACCGAGTCCGACACGTTCGGCCCGATCGAGGTTCCGGCCCATCGCTACTGGGGCGCGCAGACCCAGCGCTCGATCCAGAACTTCAAGATCGGCACTGAGAAGATGCCGGCGCCCCTCGTCCATGCCCTCGGGATGGTCAAGCAGGCCGCCGCCCTGGTGAACCAGGACCTCGGCGCCCTCGATCCGAAGGTGGCCCAGGCCGTGGCCGCCTCCGCGGCCGAGGTGGTGTCCGGTGAGCACGACCAGGAATTCCCCCTCGTGGTCTGGCAGACGGGCTCCGGCACCCAGTCGAACATGAATGCCAACGAGGTCATCGCCAGCCTGGCCAACGAGCTGCTCGGCGGCAAGCGCGGCGGCAAATCGCCGGTCCATCCCAACGACCACGTCAACCGGGGCCAGTCCTCCAACGACGTGTTCCCGACGGCCATGCACATCGCGGTCTCGCGCGAGATCAACGACCGGCTGCTGCCCTCCCTGAAGCACCTGCACGACGCGCTCCAGGCCAAGTCCGAGGCGTTCTCGTCCATCGTCAAGATCGGCCGCACCCATTTGCAGGACGCGACGCCCGTCTCCCTCGGCCAGGAATTTTCCGGCTACGTCGCGCAGGTGGCTCTGGGCACAGAGCGCGTGAAGGCGACGCTTCCGGGCGTGCTGGCCCTGGCGCAGGGCGGCACGGCGGTGGGCACCGGCCTCAACGCCCATCCGGAATTCGCGGAGAAGTTCGCCGCCAAGGTCGCCGAGCTCACCGGCCTGCCCTTCACCTCGGCCGCCAACAAGTTCGAGGCGCTCGCCACTCACGACGCCCTCGTCTTCACGCAAGGGGCGCTTTCGGCGCTGGCGGCGGGCCTGTTCAAGATCGCCCAGGACATCCGCTTCCTGGGCTCGGGCCCGCGTTCGGGTCTCGGCGAGCTCTCCCTGCCGGAGAACGAGCCCGGCTCGTCGATCATGCCGGGCAAGGTCAACCCGACGCAGTGCGAGGCGCTGACCATGGTCTGCGCCCAGGTGATCGGCAACGGCACCACGGTGAGCTTCGCCGGTAGCCAGGGCAATTTCGAGCTCAACGTGTTCAAGCCGGTCATCGCCAATGCGGTACTGCAATCGATCCGCATCCTCGCCGACGCGGCCGTCAGCTTCGCGGACAATTGCGTCGTCGGCATCAAGGCCAACGAGGACAAGATCGCCGACCTGATGAGCCGCTCGCTCATGCTGGTGACGGCGCTCGCGCCCTCGATCGGCTACGACAAGGCCGCCGAGATCGCCAAGACCGCGCACAAGCGCGGCACCACCCTGAAGGAGGAGGCGCTGCGCCTCGGCTACGTCACGGAGGAGGAGTTCGACCGCGTCGTCCGCCCCGAGACCATGCTGGCGCCGAGCGTCGACTGAACAACGCGTCGACTGACGGGGTTCGATATGGCCGAGATCATCAACCTGCGTTCGGTCCGCAAGGGAAAGTTGCGGGCCGAGAAGGAAGAGAAGGCGGCGGACAACCGAATCGCCTTCGGCCGACCGAAGAAGGCGAAGACCCTGGCCGAGGCCAAGAAGGCCATCGAATTCTCGCGCCACGAGGGCCACAAGCTCGTGGGGCCGGATTCGGACGGGTGACGAGCGCGACGCGTCCCCCTCCCCCGCGGAGGGGGGAGGGACCGACCGCGATGACCGCCGGCACCACCAAACGCTCGGTGATGATCGCCGGCCACCGCACCAGCGTGTCGCTGGAGACGCCGTTCTGGGAGGCGCTGCGCGAGATCGCCGCCGCCAGGGAGCAATCGGTTCAGGTGCTGATCGGCGAGATCGACGAGGCGCGGGGCGCGCAGAATTTGTCGTCGGCGATCCGGGTGTTCGTGCTCAGCTCGGTTCGAGAGCGGGGACGATAAAGCCGATCCTGTTCGTCGATCATGCCGATCAACGTCTCGCCCGACGCGGACTCGACCGAGAATGGATCGAAAGGACGATCAGGAACCCGGAATCCCTGGAACCGGACCCCGATCACCCCGAGCGCATGAGGGCGTATCGATCACTGCCGGAATGCGGCGGACGCATCCTTCGCGTGATAGATGAAAGCCCGCACAGCGAAATTCGTGTGATCACGGCATTCCTCGATCGGAACCGAACACGGAGGCTAAACCGACGAAGACGAGCTACGATTCTCAGGTCGACGCGCTTTATCTCGGCTTCTCCGACGAGTCCGTGGTGGAGAGCGAGGAAATCCGTCCGGGGATCATCTTCGATCTCGACGCCGAAGGTCGTGTCGTCGGTATCGAAATCCTCGACGCGTCGGTGCACATGGCGCGCGGCGCCGATCTGAAATCCCTGGCCGACGCGGCCTGAGCGCTACTCCGCCGCCTCCAGCACCCGCGTCCCGCCCAGGCCCTCGAGCACCGCTGGCTTAGGGCCGCCCGTCGCCCAATCCAGCAATTCCACGGTGTGCACGATGGGGAGGCTCGTGCCGTTCCCGATCTGCGTGGCGCAGCCGATATTGCCGGTGGCGATGAGGTCGGGGCGCAAGCGCTCGATATTGGCCACCTTCCGGGCGCGAAGGCGGTTCGCGATCTCCGGCTGGAGGATGTTGTAGGTGCCGGCCGAGCCGCAACAGATATGGCCTTCGGGCACGTCCTTCACGGTGAAGCCGGCCTTCTTGAGCAGGTTCTTCGGCTCGGTGCGGATGCCCTGCCCGTGCTGCATCGAACAGGCCGAGTGGTAGGCGACCACGAGGTCGCTCTCGAAGAGCGGGGGCATCAGGCCCAAGGTCGCCACGTATTCGGTCACGTCCTTGGCGATCCCCGAGACCCGGGCCGCCTTCTCGGCATAGGCCGGGTCGTCGCGGAACATGAAGCCGTAATCCTTGATCGTCGTGCCGCAGCCCGAGGCGGTGACGATGATCGCGTCGAGGCCGGCGCCGTCCATCTCGGCGATCCAGGCATCGATGGTGCGCTTGGCCTGGGCGTGGGAGGATTCCGACTTGCCCATATGATGGGTGAGCGCGCCGCAGCACCCCTCCCCCTTCGCCTGCACCACCTCGACGCCGTGGCGCGTGAGGAGGCGGATCGCCGCTTCGTTGAAATCGGGGCGCAGGACGCTCTGGGCACAGCCGCGCAGCAAAGCGACCCGGCTGGCCCGGCTCGGGGCGGCCTCGCCCTGGAGCATGGCGCTCGCTTCCCGCGCACGGTTGTCGGCCGGGAAAATGCCCGGCCGGTCGGTGATGTTGCGGTTGGGGAGGAGCGCCGGGGCGAGGTCGAGCATCGCCGCGAGGCGGTTGCCCACCCGCGGAAGCTGGGCGACCAGCGGCCGGAACGGCCCTCCGATCTTGGCGGCGAGCAGCGCGAGGCGGAAGCGGTTCGGATAGGGCAGCACGAAGGCGAGCACGCTGCGCAGGAGCCTGTCGCTCAGCGGCCGGCGATAGGTCTCCTCGATATGAGTGCGGGCGTGATCCACGAGGTGCATGTAATGCACCCCCGACGGGCAGGTCGTCATGCAGGACAGGCAGGAGAGGCAGCGATCGACGTGCTTGACCACTTCCGGCGTGGCCGGCTTTCCGCCCTCCAGCATGTCTTTGATCAGGTAGATGCGGCCGCGCGGAGAATCGAGTTCGTCGCCGAGCAGCAGGTAGGTCGGGCAGGTGGCGGTGCAGAACCCGCAATGCACGCAGGTCCGCAGGATCTTCTCCGAGGCCGCCATCGCCGGATCGGCGAGCTGCGTCAGGCTGAAATTGGTCTGCACGGCGTTTCCTCGGGGTCCCGACATCGTCCAAACGCGGAGCGATCTTCCGCCGCCCGGCGCTGTTTCCCGCAGCTTAGAGACAATGTCGACGGAAGCCGAGCCTTGGAACGCCTCTAAGCCCCGGCCTGCCACGCCCTGATAGCGGGGAAATCGTGCAGGAGCATGAGGACGTTGAGGGTGAGATTGTCGCGGATAGCGTAGCCGACGCCGATCTCCATGGCGAGCCCCGCGATCACCACCGCCGCGGCCGGAAGCCGGCGGGCGAGCCAGAAGCCGAGGGCCATCGCCGCGATGTCGCAGAGCGAGTTGAGCACGCTGTCGCCGACATAGCCGGCGGCCATGGTCGCCTGCCGGTAATGCGCGATCACGGCGGGCGTGTTCTCGGCGATTTCCCAGGCGCATTCGACGCCGACGGCGATGAGGAATCCCAGGCCGAGCGGCAGGGGCCGGCCGACGATCCGGCCGACAAGATGGGCCGCGCCGTAGAACAGGAAGCCGTGGATGACGTGGGACGGCGTGTACCAGTCGGCGATCTGCTGCGAATTCTCCGGCCCGTGGACGTTGCCGTACCAGAGGCGGATCGTCCCGCAGGTGCAGAACGGCTCACGGCCCATGGCGAGGAGCGTGACCGCCGTTCCGAGCACCAGCAGTGCCGCAGCGGCGTAGAAGACGGAATGGAGCGCCGGCCGGGCGGTCGGAACGGCGTCGGCGCGAAGCTCAAATCCCCGCATACATCCGGCCCGGATTGAACACGCCCTTGGGGTCGTGGGCCGCCTTGATCCCGGCCGTGATCCGCATCAGCGGTGCGGCCAGGGGCTCGAAGACGGCGACCGAGGCCCGCACCGCGTCGGGCGCCCGCACCAGGGTGGCGTGGCCGCCGGTGGAGCGGAGCGCTGCGCGGATGATCTCGGCGCCGGCATCGCCCTCGGCCGAGGTGGCGAGCCAGACGAGGCCGCCGCCCCAATCGTAGAACCAGCGCGCCTCGCGCTGCGCGGCGATGGCGGCGGTGACGGCCGGGCCGTGACCCGGCGTCGTCGAGATCCGCCACACGGCGGAGATGCGCGGCTCCGTCAGCGGGATCACGTCGCGGATCGCGGCCCAGAGGACCGCCCCGATCCCGTCCTCGATGATCTCCGGTTCGCCGAACCGCTTCAGGAGCTTGCGCAATTCGCCGAGGCGATAGTCGATGGATTCGGAGAACCCTTCGACGCGCATCAGGGTGCGCGGGCTCGGCCCGTCGAGCCCGGAGGGCAGGTGGGCGGCGCCGGTGAGCTCGAACGGCGATCCGAGCGCCGCGCTGAGGGCGGCCACCGCCGTCGCGTCGTCGAGGCCCGGGAAGGCCAGGGTCGCCACGCGCTCCTGGACCGGCAGCACCTTGAAGGTCACTTCGGTGAGGAGGCCCAGCGTGCCCCACGAGCCGGCCATGAGCTTGACGAGGTCGAGGCCGGTCACGTTCTTCATAACGCGGCCGCCGGACTTGATCGCCTCGCCGCGCCCGTTGACGAAGCGCACGCCGATGAGGCTGTCGCGGGCGGCCCCCGCATTGATCCGGCGCGGGCCGGCATTGTTGGTCGCCGCCACGGCACCGAAACTCGGCTCGCCGGCCGAGCCCATCAGGATGCGATGGTCCATCGGTTCGAAGGGCAGCATCTGGCCGCGCTCGGCGAGCAGCGTCTGGACCTCGGCGAGGGGCGTGCCGGCTCGCGCGGCCACCACCATCTCGGCCGGCTCGTAGAGGGTGATCCCGGACAATCTCAGGGAGGAGAGAGTCGCCTCGTCCTGGGCCGGCCGGCCGACAGCGGCCTTGGTGCCCCCGCCGACGAGCCGCATCGGCTCGGACCGGGCGGCAGCGTCGGCGACGATGGCTTGCGCCTCGCCCTCGTCCTGAGGCTCGTATGACCGCATCGTTTCCTACCCGACATGATGCTCGACGGCATCCTTTGCCGGACCATATGCGGGAAGGGAGGCACCGCTTTCAAGCGGGGCCGGTTCCTCAGGCCGTCGGCGTCATGGCGCGCTGCTTGAGATGGGTCGCCAGCATTCCCCGCAGGCCGGCGATGTCGAAGATCCAGACGAGGGCGGCGTAGACCAGGATGCCCAGCGGCACGCAGAGGGCCAGGGCGGCGGCCGGGTCCATGTGCCGGAACGGCGCGAGGCAGCCCATCATCGCCAGGGTCGAGGCGCAGGCGGTGAAGACGTCCCGCCACGCGATGCGCAGCCGGCGCGGGCCGGTCAGCGCCCGGACCGCCAGCCACAGGGTCGAGGCGACGAGGCCGGCGCTCTGGGCCATGGCGATGCCCGGTGCGCCGAAACGCGCCGGCAGGACGAACAGGCAGGCGGCGTTCACCGCGAGACCGATGACGGCGGCGGCGATCACCGGGACCGTCTTGCGGCGGATCTGGAAGATCGGGTTGAGGCCGAAATTGATCAGCGTGCCGCAGAGCAGGCCGGGGATCAGCAGCATCGCGTAGAGAACGAAGGGGCCGCGATACGCCTCCGGCACGACGAGACCCTGGATCGCCGGAAGCACGGCCCAGAGGCCGCCGGCGCAGGGCACCATCAGCGCCACCACGATCCCCGCATTGCGCCCGATCTGGGCCTCGGCCGCCACATGACCCTCGTGCTCGTCCACCCGCACGGCGAGCTGGAAGAGAATGAGATCCATGGCCGTCCCGATCATGCTGAGACTGCGCGAGGCCACGTCGGCCGAGAGGGCGAAATAGCCGGCCTCCGCCAGTCCGAACTGCATGGCGATGGCGCTCCGGTTGAGGAACGGCGTGATCTGGTAGATCGCGTTCGCGGCGATCAGCGGAAGCCCGTAGGCGCGGAAGAGGCGCCAGGTCTCGCCCATCCGGACCCTGACGATCGGCACCGGCGGATCGAGCAGGGGTTTGCGCAGGACCACCACCGGAAGGAACTGGCTGAGCCCGCAGGCGACGAGGACCCAGACCGGCTGGGGAAAGAGCCAGGCCGCCCCGGCCATGAGCAGGAAGGACAGGCCGTTCTTGACGATGGTGAGCTTGAGATAGAGGCCGCCATCGAAGCGCGCGCGGGCGAGCGCCGCGTGGTAATCGAACAGGCCGATGCCGAAGGCGGCCATGCCGGCGCCGGCCGCGATGGCGAGGCGGCCTTCGGCATCCATCTCCACGGTCGCGCCGAGAATGGCGCAGAGGGCGGAGGCCACGAGCAGGACGAGGGCGAGGATCGCGTAGGCGCGGTCGAGCCCATGACGGATCCATGGTTCCTCGCGCCGGACGCGGCTGGAATAGAACCGCGTCGCCGACAGGCGCAGCCATTCGAAGACCAGGGTGTTGAGGACCACGGCGCCGGTGGTGGCGAGGCCGAACAGGCCGAAATCCGCCGGCCCCATCAGCTTCGCCAGGAGCAGGCCGAGGCCGAAATTGAGCCCGGCATTCAGGATGAAGGCGGTGATCACGGCCATGAGGTCGATTCTGGGGGTCGATTCTGGTCGCCGGACGTCCGGCCCTGTTTCCGATCCTTGCGCCCCGCCCGCAAAGATTCCCCTAAGCCGAGAGGAGACGAGGTCGCGCGCGGCTCAGAACCACCCGCGCAGCTTGAAGAAGATGACGGGGATGATCGCGCTGACGACGATCAACGACAGACCATAGGGATAGCCGTAGAACCAGTCGAGTTCCGGCATGTGCTTGAAGTTCATGCCGTACATCGAGGCGATCAGGGTCGGCGGCACGCCCACCACCGAGACGACGGTGAGCACCCGGAAGGTGTTGTTCTGCTCGATGTTGATGAGGCCGAGGGTCGCGTCGAGGAGGAACTGCACGTTTTCCGACAGCCGGATCTCGAACTCGTCGAGGGAGGCGATGTCCCGCCGCAGGGTCTCGAAACGCGGCATCTCGCCCTCGCCGAGGAGGTGTTCGCACTCGCCGGCGACGAAGGGGAGAATGCGCTCCAGTCCGAGCAGGCTCGAGCGGATCTTGCCGAGCGCCTTGCCCCGTCGCCCGACGCTTCGCAGGATGCGCCGGAGGGCGAGGTCGCGCCGCCGCGGGGTTCCGGTGCCCGGAGTCCTGCCGGCATCGCTGGCGACGCCGCCTGCCCTCACGTCGAAATCGAAGATCCGGGTGGAGAGCGCGTCGAGGTCGGACCCCATCTCCTCCAGGGCGTCGGCGAGGCTGTCGACCAGTTCCTCCATCAGCAGCAGGAAGATCTCGGTGCCGGACGCGCAATCGCCGTCGCCCTCGCCGATGCGCTTCTTGACCTCGGCGAAGGCGCGCAGCTCGTTGAACCGCACGGTGATGAGGCGGTCCTTCGTCAGGACGAAGCCGAGCGGGGTCAGCTGCGAATCCACCTTGTCGAAGGTGATCATCGGCGTGGATAGCGAGAGGCCGTTCTTGAGGCGGCGCAGGCGGCTCGAATTCTCGACCTCGCTCAGGGCCTTGCGCGAGGGCACACGCAGACCCGTGGCCGCCTCGATGTGTTCCGCCTCCTCGGCGCTCGGGTCGTTGAGATCGATCCAGATCGCATGGTTCGGCACGGTGCCGCCATCGGCTGCGCCGGAATGCTCGACCGCGCCTTGCGGTCCCTGAAGACTGATCATGGGGCGATTATCATCCGTCTGTCGGCGAACGCGGAGCAGAACATGCTCTGTGAAGGCGGCACGACGCGACGTCGCCGTCTTGACTCGCGCAAGGCTTGAGCCTACCTCCCGCCTGGCTTTGGCACTCTTCGCTCGGGAGTGCTAACAGCCTGGGTTGGGCGCGCCCTCCGGCCGCATCAACGCCATCCATGAATTCGAAGCAAGAGGGCAGCTCATGAAGTTCCGTCCGCTGCACGACCGTGTCGTCGTCCGCCGTATCGAAGGCGAAGAGAAGACCAAGGGCGGTATCATCATCCCGGATACCGCCAAGGAGAAGCCGCAAGAGGGCGAGATCATCGCCGTCGGCCCCGGCGCCCGTGACGAAGCCGGCCGCGTGAACGCGCTCGACGTGAAGGTCGGCGACCGGATCCTGTTCGGCAAGTGGTCCGGCACCGAGGTCAAGATCGATGGTCAGGACCTGCTGATCATGAAGGAATCCGACATCATGGGCGTCGTCGCCTAAGGCGACCCGCCCTCTTCCTTCTTCCCATCCGAGCCCTTCGAGCGCGCTCTTCGATCGAGCGCCTCAGGGCTCCGAACCTCATGAGGATTTGAACATGGCAGCGAAAGAAGTCCGCTTCGGCTCCGATGCCCGCGAGAAGATGCTTCGCGGCGTCGACATTCTCGCCGATGCAGTGAAGGTGACGCTCGGCCCCAAGGGCCGCAACGTCGTCATCGAGAAGTCCTTCGGCGCGCCGCGCATCACCAAGGACGGCGTCACCGTCGCCAAGGAGATCGAGCTCGCCGACAAGTTCGAGAACATGGGCGCCCAGATGGTGCGCGAAGTGGCCTCGAAGACCAACGACATCGCCGGTGACGGCACCACCACCGCCACCGTGCTGGCCCAGGCCATCGTCCGCGAAGGCGCCAAGTACGTCGCCGCCGGCATGAACCCGATGGACCTGAAGCGCGGCATCGACATCGCCACCGCCGCCGCCGTCAAGGACATCGTCGCCCGCGCCAAGAAGGTCGCCTCGTCCGAGGAAGTCGCCCAGGTCGGCACGATCTCGTCGAACGGCGACAAGGAAATCGGCGAGATGATCGCCCATGCCATGCAGAAGGTCGGCAACGAGGGTGTCATCACCGTCGAAGAGGCCAAGACCGCCGAGACCGAGCTCGACGTCGTCGAGGGCATGCAGTTCGACCGCGGCTACCTCTCCCCGTACTTCATCACCAACGCGGAGAAGATGGTCGCCGAGCTCGAGGACCCCTACATCCTCATCCACGAGAAGAAGCTGTCGTCGCTGCAGGCGATGCTGCCGGTGCTCGAGGCCGTGGTGCAGACCGGCAAGCCGCTCGTCATCATCGCCGAGGACATCGAGGGTGAGGCTCTCGCCACGCTCGTCGTGAACAAGCTGCGCGGTGGCCTCAAGGTCGCTGCCGTCAAGGCTCCGGGCTTCGGCGATCGCCGCAAGGCCATGCTCGAGGACATCGCGATCCTGACCCAGGGTCAGATGATCGCCGAGGATCTCGGCATCAAGCTCGAGAACGTCACCCTCCCGATGCTCGGCCGCGCCAAGCGCATCCGCATCGAGAAGGAGACCACCACGATCATCGACGGTGCCGGCGAGAAGACCGAGATCGAAGCCCGCGTCGGCCAGATCAAGGCTCAGATCGAAGAGACCACCTCGGATTACGACCGTGAGAAGCTCCAGGAGCGCCTGGCCAAGCTCGCCGGCGGCGTCGCGGTCATCCGCGTCGGCGGCGCGACCGAGGTCGAGGTCAAGGAGAAGAAGGACCGCGTCGACGACGCGCTCAACGCCACCCGCGCTGCGGTGGAAGAGGGCATCGTCCCCGGCGGCGGCACCGCCCTCCTCCGCGCCCGTGAGGCCGTTCGCGATCTCAAGAGCGACAACCCGGACGTCCAGGCCGGCATCAAGATCGTGCTGAAGGCGCTCGAGGCCCCGATCCGTCAGATCGCCGCCAATTCCGGCGTCGAAGGCTCGATCGTGGTCGGCAAGATCACCGACAACACCTCTTCGATCACCTTCGGCTTCAACGCCCAGACCGAAGAATACGTCGACATGATCCAGGCCGGCATCGTCGACCCGGCCAAGGTCGTGCGTACCGCGCTGCAGGACGCCGCCTCCGTGGCCGGCCTCCTCGTCACCACCGAGGCCATGATCGCCGACGCTCCCAAGAAGGACAGCGGCGCTCCCCAGATGCCGGGCGGCGGCGGCATGGGCGGCATGGACTTCTAAGAAGTTCAGTACGCCCACGCTTCACGCGGTATGTCTAAGCCCGGCAGGCTGGGCTTAGACTTGGGTGCAAGAGTAAGGAGAGGGTCGCCGCGAGGCGGCCCTTTTCTCTTTAGAGCCTGTCTGATCGGATTTATCTGCGGCTTTTCATGCCAAAGCAGATCATCCCATCAGAGCACCTCAAGATGAGGTAAAGCCTTGGAAAGACAACTCAAACAGGCTCTTTGACAATTACTGCACCAGGACGGCCTGGTCGCAGCGCGCGCCGTCGACGGTGAGATCGGCGGTGCCGAGCCTCAGGCCGAGGGTGCGCAGCGTGTTCGCCAGAACGCCGTCGAGGGCGGGGGCGATGCCGGACAGGGCCGTGGCGATGGTGCTGGTGATCAGGCCCGGCGCGATGACGCCGATCCCGTTGACCGTGAGACTCAGGTTCTGGATCAGGCTCGTCACTGCGGATTGCGTCAGTCCGTAGGAGGTGACCGTCTTGACGGTATGTCGCGCGATCTCGTCTTCGCTGAAGCTCACCGATTGCGCATAGGGACTTCCCAGCGTCAGGCGGGACCGGCCGGTGACGTTCAGCAGGGGCGTGACCTGGAGCAGGGTTGCCGGCGCCGTCAGGTCCGGCGTCGCCGCTGCGGGGTCCACGAGATTTCTCGGGATGTTGGCGATGGCGAGATCGGCCAGTCCCGGCTGCGCGTCGAGGGTGACCTGCCGGCCGCTCACGTTGGACCAGGGGCAGGTCACATTCCGCAAGGTGGCCTTGGCCTGCGCCGCCTGGACGTAGACCGGCAGGGTCAGCGTTCCAAGGCCGAGAGGCAGGCTGAGGCTGGCCTCGATCAGGATACGGGTCTGGGCGGTATTCACCGTCGCACGGGGGCCGCCCGGCTGGACGTATCCCGAACTCTGTTTCCGCTCGCCGATCCCGACCGTGACCTGGGTCTTGAGGAGCCCCGGGATCGACGGCCCCAGATTGATCGCCACCTGCCGGTCCCCGTTGGCGAGGGAGACCGCCTCGGACAGCGTGTCCATCAGCCCGATCTGGGGACCCTTTGTTCCCGCGCCCGGCGACAGGCCGGCCAGATCGCCGAGATCGACGAGGTCGCCGATCTGGATGGTCGGGCCGGCGCCCTGCAGCGTCGCGGAGATCTGCGCCAGGGCGGAGGCGGCCGCCGAGCCGTTGGCGGTCGAGCCGGCGACCACCTGCAGCGCCGCGACGAACTGGCCGACCGAGACGCTCCCCTTGATGATGTCGGAATAGTTGCCGGCCTGGAGGTTGAGCGTCGGCGCGAGCGCGTCGAGGAAGCGGAACGCATCGACCCGGGTGCCGAGCAGCGCGTTGTAATCCATCACCGACAGCGACACCGTCCGCCCCAGCATCGCGCCGAGGATCGCGTTGGCGATGCCGGAATCGAGGGAGGCCAGGCCCGAGCCGATGGTGAAGGCGGCGAATTGCGCCGTGGCGGCGGTGCCCTTCACCCCGATGGCGACCTCGCGGCTGAAACCGAGGGCGGGCGCGAAATAGGTCGGCGTCGCGGTCTGAAGCGCAACCCGGATGGCGCTGGCCGGTGCCGCGCCGGCGACGAAGCGCGAGGCCACGGCGAGCTTGGGATCGCCGGCATAGGTCCCGGTCTCCACGGTGATCACGGCGTCGGCGTAGCCGTTATCGCTCAACGACCGGCGCGCCAGGGCGTCGGCGCTGGCGGGATTGGTGGCGGCGATCATCGCCGCGAGATCGACGGCGCCCTGCGCGCGACGGCGTGCCAGGACCATCGCTCCGAGATCGACGCCCACGGCAGCCACCGCCATCAGGGCCGTCATGCCGAAGGCGGTGAAGACCGCGACCGAGCCGTTCCGATCCCGAGAGAAGACGGAGACGTTCATCACAGGCCTCCCCGTCGCACACTCACCGAACTCTTGATCAGATCCGGCGGGATCGGGATCAGCCCGGAGAAGCCCGAGAAACCCAGCGCCTTCGCATCGAAGACCAGCGTCACCGTGTAGAGGGACGCGTCGGTCGCATCCGAGCCGACCTGAACATCCACGGTCCCGGGCTTGAACATGGCGCCGCTCGCCAGCGCGGTGGTGACGCGCTGCCGCGCGAGATCGGCGCGCTCCTGATCGCTGACGCCTGCGATCGAGGCGCGAGCCGCCTCAGAGGCAAGCTGCCGCAGATTATGGGACGCGCCGAGATAGATCCCGAAGGTGACGATCCCTCCGAACAGGGCAAGCAGGACCGGGACGACGAGAGCGAACTCGACGGCCGAAGTACCTTGCGTGCAACCGAAAAACGATCCTGGAGTAATGGACCGACGTCGCTTCATCGTCATCGCCACAATCTCGACCATACCGAATAACCCGAGCGTTTTCGGTGCCTAGGATCGGAGCGATTTCATAACGGAATCTTTAAGCGGTCTTCGAATTTGGGCCATGCACGCTGTCATGTCGTGACCCGGCTCGGAATCTATAGTACGGATTGGTACATTTCATAACCTTTGATTAAGAAATTATTCCTTTTCATCAGCGGTGCATCTCATAAATCAATGCAACCTAGGGATACAAAGACGAAAATCCTACAAAGAATTTTGTAAGGACATGCCCGGAAACGAATTTTATTTCAAATGTCGGGCTGAAATTTTTGCGCAACCAGCGCAAATGAGAGCGCATTCGACAGCAACTCAGGCGCTGTTACGCAAAATTTGTTGTCTTCGGTGACAAGTGCAAAGCAAGATCAGTACGAATTCATACCGATAGGGCGGGTATGGAATAACGCTGATTATGATGTCTTGGATTTACTTGAAGAGAAGCCCCACAACAAGAATCGACAATATTCATTAGAAACAATGACATGGATGTCAACATCAAATCACAATCCAACGCCGATCGCATGAGTCGATGGAGGCTTGTCCTCTCCCCATCGACGAATCGGCCGATCTCGACAATTGATCGAGATCGTTCTGCCACTGATTCGGACTTGCGCGACTCTCCGAAGTCGAAGGTTCTGTGCGACGACGACAAAATCGTCTCGTCGTATGGCCGCCGGATCTCTCGGCCCGCAAAGCGCGCACACGGTCCTGCCATACGCGTGTGGATTCACCCCGCGCGGCGACCGCAGCGGATGTAGGAGGCGTCGCCCCTGGCGCTCGACCAGGTCAGCCGGGAGCCTTCGACGAGCAGCTTGACCTGCGACGACCAGCGCCGTCCGCCATCGCTGCACGAGGCCGCGACGCTCCAGCTCGAACTCGCGCCGATGCGGCGTCCGTCGCGGAAGGTGCAGATCGTGTTTCCGGCCCGCGCCCCGCTTTCGGTGATCCTGGCCGGGATGTATCCCTTCCGCCGCGCGCCGCGACGGCAGGCGATCTCGTTGGGTCCCCAGACGCCGACATAGGCGGCCGGTTCGACGGCCGGCGACGCGGCGCTGGCGGCGTCGATCCGAGGTGACGCCTCGGGTTCCTGCTTCAGGGCGACGGTCCGGATGCCCGGAGAAGCGGACGATCCGTCCGTCGCATCCCTCACCGACCCGCCTTCGAGGCCGGCCGCGGTCGTCACATCCGACCAGGGAGCGCCGTTGCGCTTGGGACGCGACGCGCCGTCCGTATTCTCGAACGGGCCGGGCTCGCTCATGGCCGCCTGCGCGCTCCCGGCTTCCGGGCGAACCGGCGTGTCGTCGGTGAGGAGGACGGTGCTGTAGCCGAGAAGCACGCCCCAGCCCATGGCGAGCGCCAGGGGCAGGACGAGCGCGCGCCGCGATCCGCGACGCGGTTCGGCGACCGCCTGCGACCGTGCGTCGTCGTGGATCGTCTCGGCTCCCATCCCCTCGATGCCCGCGGCCATCGTCCTCTCCCGTCGAGCTCAGCACCATGGCCGAGCGAACCTCGCAGCCGCAGCGGCGGCGTCAACGCCTCGCCACCCCGTAACAGCCTCGCCCCGTTCGACGTTTCGACACCGTTGCGCTTTCGCAACATCGTCTTCGATACAAGAGACCGGTCGTTACTTTGTCTCGGCGCGGCCGATAGCAGGGGATAGACTCCCGGAATACGGCAAGCGAACGGCAAGCCCTTCCCGTCCTTCACCAAAACTGCCATGCTCAAGCTTGTGAGAAACGGGTCAGTGCGCCGAGCTATCGTGACGAGACGCCTTGCCATCGCCGTCTGCGTCGCCTTCGCAGTCCCGGCCAGTGCTCAAGCACCCGTCTCCACCCAGCGGATGACCTGCGCCGACGCCATGGCCGTCGTGAAGAGGGACGGCTCCGCCATGATGTCCTGGCAGCCGGGCAAGACGGAACGCTTCGTCCGCGACCGCAGCCTCTGCGGCATGACGGAGATCGCCGAGCTCCGCTTCGTGCCGACCCGCGACAATATCGAATGTCCGGTCGGCTACCGCTGCCGCGAGCCCGATTACGGCGACTGGGACTGGCCCTGATCAGGCTCCACGGTCCTGAACCCGGCCGGCCCCGCCACGATCTCGCCATGAGCGGGCTTCACTGCCGCCCGCACCGTCCGGTCTCGCACCGGCGGGCGACGAACCAACGACAGACGTGAGGAGAGACGCGTGGCCGTACTCAGGACAGGCCTCGGCCTGCAGGCCGCCATCACGGCGCTCTTCGCTCTCGCTCTCCTGATCCTGCCGGGCGTCTCGACACCGCTCTACGTGAGCCTCAGCGGCTTTGCCATGGCGGCGATCCTGCTCGCCTCGGGCAAGATCTCCGATTACCTGAAGGTCTTCATTTCGGTCTACGGCATCGGCTACCTCTTCCTGGCCGGCGCCAAGCAACTGGCTGCGATGGGGTTCCTGCCGGAGACGCTCGCAGCGCTGCTGCCTCCGGCCTTCGCGGCCACGGGCGCGGTGGTCTTCGCCGGCATCGTCTTCGGAATCTCGCATCTCGAACCGATCCGCGCGATCACCCGCATCGCCGACCCGTTCTTCGCCGCGCGCGAGGAGCCGAACCGCGAGATCGGGCCGTTCCGCTTCTTCGGCACGACGGAGGGACGGGTCGCACGGCGTCTGGTGGCGTTGTCGATCTTCATCACCTTCGCCCAGGTGGCGCTGCAGCTGCGCCTGAACTTCTGGTACCGCGACCTCTTCAACGCCCTGCAGGAATATAACGCCGACGCCTTCTGGTATCAGCTGGTCTGGATCTTCGTTCCCCTGGCCACGGTCTGGGTCGTCATCGGCATGTTCGACACCTTCGTCGACGCCTCGCTCCACATCCGCTGGCGGACCTGGCTGACGCGCAGCCTCTACAGCCGCTGGCTCGATGCCGGCACCCATTACCGCATCCCCTTCACCGACGAGCCGGCGGACAACCCCGACCAGCGCATCCAGAGCGACGTCAACCTCTTCATCCAGCAGACCACGAGCCTGTCGATCCGCCTGCTCTCGCAGGCGGCCACCCTCGTCTCGTTCATGGTCATTCTCTGGGGGCTGTCGCGGGATTTCGTCCTGCCCTTCACCGATACGGTGGTGCCCGGCTTCCTGGTCTGGCTGGTCGTCGGCTACGCGGTGGTCGGCACCTGGCTGACCCACCTCATCGGCCGCCCGCTCATCGGGCTCGATTTCCGGCAGGAGAAGGTGGAGGCCGATTTCCGCTTCTCGCTCGCGCGGACCAGGGTCTATTCCGAGCAGATCGCGCTGTTGCGCGGCGAGCGCTCCGAGACCCTGCGCCTGCGTGAACTCTTCCGCGAGATCATCGGCAACTACCTCGCGATCATCTACCGGCGGATCAAGATCGGCAGCTTCACCCTGTCGTACAACCAGATCAGCGTGGTGTTTCCCTATATCCTGGCCGCGCCGTCCTACTTCCTGAAGAAGATCACGCTGGGCCAGTTCCAGCAGACGGCGAATGCCTTCAGCAGCGTCCAGGGCTCGCTGTCGTTCTTCATCGATTCCTACACCACCATCGCGTCGTACCGCGCCAACACCAACCGTCTGACCTCCTTCAAGCGGGCGATGACGAAGGCCGAGGCCCTGTCGGAAGCGGGATACGGCCTCGTCCAGGGCAGCCAGAGCCAGTCCGACGTGACCGCGTCCGGGCTGACCCTCGCTCTGCCCGACGGCCGCGAGATCGTCGCCGCCGACAGGCTGGCCCTGACCAAGGGCGCCGCGACCCTGCTCACCGGGCCGTCCGGCTCGGGCAAGTCGACCCTGTTCCGGGCGATCGCCGGCATCTGGCCCTTCGGCAAGGGCCGGGTCGACGTGCCGGAAGGCCAGTCGGCGCTGGTGCTGCCGCAGCGGCCCTACATCCCCCTCGGCACCCTGCGCGGTGCGGTGGTCTATCCGAACACCACCGACCAGTTCACCGACGAGGCGATCCGCGAGGCCCTGATCGCGGCGCAGCTTCCGCAACTGGCCGACCGCCTCGACGAGGTCGATGCCTGGGACCAGCGCCTGTCGGGCGGCGAGCAGCAGCGCCTCGCCCTCGCCCGTGCCGTCCTGGCCAAGCCCGCCTGGCTGTTCCTCGACGAATCGACCGCCGCCCTCGACGAACCGAGCGAGGCCGGGATCTACCGCATGCTGCGCGAGCGGCTGCCCGGCACCACCATCGTCTCCATCGGCCACCGCTCGACCCTGCACGCCCTCCACGACAAGCGCATCGACATGAAGCCGGGCAATGACGGGCGCTTCACACCGACCGACCTGCCCAAGCCGGCGGCGGCGGAATAAAGGCCGGCGGCGGCGGAATGAGCGAAGCGGCGTTCGTCAGCGCAGGAACGTCACCGCGAGCGGCGCCAGGATCGCGGTGATGAAGGCGTTGAGGCCGAGCGCGATGCCGGCGAAGGCACCGGCGACCTCGTTGACCTGGAACGCCCGCGCGGTGCCGACCCCGTGGGCCGCGAGGCCCGCCGCGAAGCCCCGCGCCCGCATGTCGCGGATGCGGAGCAGGTTCATGAGCGGGGTGACCAGGATGCCGCCGGTCATGCCGGTGAGCATCACCAGCACGGCGGCCAGGGTCGGATCGCCGCCGAGATTCTGGGCGATGCCCATGGCGACGCCGGTGGTCACCGATTTCGGTACCAGCGCGACGATGACGTCGTGCGGGATGCCGAAGGCACTCCCCAGGGTGATCGCCGAGATCAGCGCCACCACCGAGCCGACGACGAGGGCCGCCAGCATCGGCGCCAGCGAGCGGATCACCGTGGCGCGATACTCGTAGAGGGGAATCGCCAGGGCGACGGTGGCCGGCCCGAGCAAAAAGTGGACGAATTGCGCGCCCTCGAAATAGGTCGGGTAGGGCGTCCCCGTGAGCTTCAGCACGCAGGCCATCAGGATGATGGCGACGACGACGGGGTTGGCCAGGGGATGCCGGTTCGTCGCCGTGGCGATACGGTCGGCCACGGCATAGACCATCAGGGTCACGGTCAGCCACAGCAGCGGCGTGCGCGAGAGATAGACCCAGAGGGCGAAGTCTCCGGTCATGGCCGATCCCCCGGGGCGACCCAGCGCTTCACGGCCACGAAGGTGAGCGCGGTCGCGGTCAGGGTCGCGAGGGTCGAGACCACGACGACGCAGGCGAGCGCCACGCCATGCGCCTCGAGCACGTCGAGCCGTCCGACGATCCCCGCACCGGCCGGGATGAACATCAGCGAGAGATTGGCGAGAAGCCCCTTGCCGGAGCGCTCCAGATTGCCGTCGACGAGGGGCGGCGGGAGGATGCGCTCCGCGCGACGGGGCGCCCGGTCCCGCAGCACCAGGAACAGCAGCAGCAGCGCCATCCCGACGACCGGGCCGGGAACCGGAAGGCCCGACGCCTTCGCCATCGCCTCGCCGACGAGCTGTGCCAGGAGGATCAGCGTGAAGCTGACGATCATCGCGCGCCGGTCCCCGATTCACCCGATCCCGCATCACGACCCGAACCGAGGGTCGCCGGCCGCATCCCGCCCTAAGAGACCGCCCCGGCATCGGCGCCCGCTCTCGCGAGCCGGATCGCCGTATCGTCGAAGCGGAGCAGGCGACCGAGCCGCCAGACCAGCGCCTCCTCGAATTCATGAACCGTGCCATCGGCGCCGGCCACCGACCAGGCCATCGAGAGCAGGCGTGCCCGCTCGGTCTCGCCGAATTCATGGCCCATCATCTCGACGAGGAGAGCCATGTCGCGGGTCTGCGCATCGACGGTGGCCGCGCGGGCGATCAGGGCCTCGGCCTCCTCGCGGGTGCCGGCATAGCGTCCCTCGACGAGGCGGCACAGGCGCTCGGATTCCGCCGCATCGAGCACACCGTCCACCCGAGCCACGTGGACGAGGAGGGCGATCGCCGCCAGCCGCTCGTCCACGGCCTCGGATTCCTCCTGGCCGGCGGACAGGCCGAAGGCATCGGCGGCATAGGCACGCAGGCGGGCGATGAGCGACATGATGGTTCCTGATACGCGCGGCCAGCCTTCGAAGCCGCGCCGGTTCGCGTCAAGGCAGATGGACCGCCCGGAGCCGCGCGGACCGGATGCGTGGCACGGCTGCATCACACGGACGATGCCCGTTCTCGAAGAGAAGACCTGCTGCCTTGCCTTCGGCCGAGCCTGCGGATATGAACCCGCAACGATCCGACGCGCCACCCGCCGTCACACCATGGATCTCGCCGCAATAGCTCAGCTGGTAGAGCACCTCATTCGTAATGAGGGGGTCGGGGGTTCGAATCCCTCTTGCGGCACCACTTCCTTCCGAAAATTCCTTATTTCGACGGCCAGTCGCAACGAGGCGACCGATCGGCCAACCCGTCCCGGCACGCTGTCGAGGCCTATGCTTCGACGAGGCGGATCACGCCGCGTGGTCGGTCATCACGGCGAGGTTCGCCGCCGTGAGGGCGTTTCGGGCTTCGACGCGATTGCGGCCCGCTGACTTCGCGGCATAGAGCGCCTCGTCGGCGGTTCGCAGCAGGTGCAGGGCGCGCAGGCCGGCATGCCGATTCGCGCCATGTGCCGCGGTCACCCCGACGCTGACGGTGACGACACCGCCCTGGGGCAGGCCGGGATGTCCGATGGCGAGATCCGCCACCGCCAGCCGCAGGCTCTCGCCCACATCGCGGATCGTCTCCGGCGTGGTCAGCGGCACGAAGGCCGCGAATTCCTCGCCGCCATAGCGGCAGACCAGGCCTCCCCACCGCGCGAGATCGCGCTTCAGCGCATCGGCGACGCTCACGAGGCAACCATCGCCCTCGGCATGGCCGGCGGTGTCGTTGAGACGCTTGAAATGATCGATATCGACGAGGAGTACGCCGAACCATTCCTGCCGCACCGCGGCGACTTCCCAGCGCTCGTCCAGGCGCTCGGTGAAGAGGCGGCGGTTCGCGACGCCGGTGAGCGGGTCGGTCTCGGACAGGATGGTGAGGCGGGCGCAGGCGCGCGCCAGTTCCTCGGCCTGCTCCTTCTCGCGCAGGCCGAGGAGGAAACTCTTCTTCCTGTCCCATTCGCGCGAATAGGTGAGCTTGATCGGCACCAGGATGAGGGCTGCCACCAGCAGCGGCACGCCGGTATGTCCCTCGGCCCCGAGCCCGGATGCGACGATGAAGCCGACATAGGCCAGGAAGGCGATCCCGCAGAACCACAGGCTGTCCCGGAACGAGAGCGGCGCGATCATCCCGACCACGAGCGGGACGATGGCGGCGAGGATCAGGTAGGTGTCGGCATGCTCATGCGGCGCGATCCGCGAACTGTTCAGGACGATCGCCATGTCCGCCAGCGACGTGACCGCCGCCGCGATGGCCTGCCGACGCGCGGAGGGATGCCCGTGCAGTGCCACGATCCAGACCAGCGCGAGGGGAATGAACACGCCGACGGTCAGGCCGGCGGGCACGGCCATGGCCTCGCGACCGAACAGGTCGAGATCGATCTTCAGGGAGATGATGTTGAAGACGATGAAGATCAGCAGCCAGGACTGCATGTAGAGGCCGCGCGGCGGCACCTCTTCCGCATGGAATCTGGCCTCGAGCGCGTGCGGCAGCCGGAGCGTATGCCACGGTCGGCTCAGTCCGACCTCGATGGGAGAAGGCGCCACGTCAGGTTGCTCCGGCACGTCGCATCGACCCGCCTGACGGTGGATCGACTGGTGAATCGACCCAAGCGATCGGAGTCACGCGAACAAATTCATGCCGGAATAGGGTTAGAGCACCGTAAACGGATCGTCGTCGCCGGTACGGCTTCGACGAGACATCGCAATCCGCGTCCATCCGAGGCAATTCCGGCCCCGGCCGGGAAGCCGATTGGCTTCGCGAAGGCGGATCAGTTCGAGCCCGGTCCTTTCGCCAGACCGGCAAGGGTGAACAGGTCCACCGAAAGCTTCGCGCCGACGACGAATGCATCGGGGATGTTCTTGCGATAGTATGGAAACCGGGTCTGGTCCGGGTTGACGATGTATTGCAGGTTCGGTGTCAGGCGGATCGCCGGCGTGACCTGGATGCCGTAATTGAGTTCCATCATCACCTGCTGGGTCGGAAGCTTGCGGTCGATCCCAAGCGAGGCTTGCGCGAGCTGAATGTTCTGCAGGGCGAGGTCGCTGAACTTCTGGGTATTGACGACGAAGCCCACCGTATCGAAAGGGCGTCCGGCGAAGGTGCCGGTCTGGAGCGCGCCGATCTCGAGGAAGTAATCCTCGTTGAGGCGCCCCGACGTGCCGGCCATGGCGACACCGAACAGGGTCAGTCCCTGGGGCGCGGTGGGGTCGGGCCGCCAGATCATCTGGTCGAACCGGGCGTAGACGCCCGAGCGTCCGAACCGCGTGCCGAGGGGCAGTCCGGTGAGCACCGCGGGCCGGCCGGTGACGTCGCGGGTCGGATCGGCATAGTCGGAGGCGTCGTACCAGCCGCCGATGCCGTAATTGCGCGGCAGGAGGTCGTTGGCGAAGGTGGTGGAATAGCCGAGTTCGAACGGCATGATCGCGCCCGTGGCGCCCTTCGTGGAGAAGTCGAGGCCGTTATCGCCGGGCTGCTGGTGCAGCGGGTTCACCTCGTAGACGCCGCCATGCAGGAAGACCTTGTCGGTGAGCCAGGCCTTGGCATGGGCGCCCCAGCTCGCCACCGGCCAGAAGGTGAAGTTCGAGGTCTTGAAGACGAAGGTCGGGTTTCCGCAGGCGGAATTCGTCTGGAAATTGCAGTAGATCGGCGAGTTGAGGAAGGCGATGTTGGCGACGAGGCGTCCGAACTCCATGTCGACCCGGTTGTCGAACAGCTTCTGCTGATAGCTGAGCAGCGTCAGCCGCGTCGTCTGCCCGCCGCCGAAGATCTCCTGCACCGAGGTGTTGTTGCCGATGGCATCGTCGGCGAGATTGCGGCCGTGGCGGTTGGTGACCGCGATGTGGAACGAGCCGCCCTCGATCCCGGCGAGGCGCTCGAGGTCGCCGTCGATGCCGAAGAAGAGCTGGCCGGCATAGGCCGAGCCCTGGCGGATGCCGCCGATCGGGTTCGCGGCGGCCTGTCCGGTATAGTTCATCAGGAAGCTGAGGCCGTTGCCGAGATCGAAGGTTCCGGCCGACACCGTCGGCGGCGTCGCGGTCTGGCCGAGACTGTCGGCGGCGCCCGCGGCGGTATCCGCGCCGGCAAAGCCCTGTCCGTCCTGCTGGCCGGCCCTCGCGCCGCGCGGCGCCGTCTGCGCGAGGGCCCCGGACGCCGTCGCCGCGCAGAGCGCGAGCGCGGCGAGTATCGTCGATCCTGCTTTCATCCTGTGCCCCCTCGATGAGTCCGATTCTGTCGCCGGTCCGGTCTCGGTGCCGGCCATGATGGTGCGCGTCCCTTCAGGCCGTCCGCTTCTTCAGCAGGCCGACCATCAGGCCGGTGACGATCGTCCCGGCGACGAGGGCGATCACCGCCCAGGGCGGGTTGGTGACGGCATTGGGGATCGGCAGGACGAACAGGCCGCCATGGGGGACCTTCAGGGTCACGCCAGCGCTGAGCGCGATGGCCCCGGCCACCGCCGAGCCCGCCACCATGGAGGGGATCACCCGGAGCGGGTCGGCCGCCGCGAAGGGGATCGCGCCCTCCGTGATGAAGGCGGCGCCGAGCACCGCCGCCGCGCCGCCCGCTTCGCGCTCCGGCTTCGAGAAGCGGTTCGGGAACAGGCGGGTGGCGAGGGCGATCCCGAGCGGCGGGGTCATGCCGCCGAGCATCACCGCCGCCATCGGCGCATCGACGCCGGAAGAGAGCAGAGCGGCGGCCGAAGCATAGGCGGCCTTGTTGATCGGGCCGCCCATATCCACCGCCATCATCCCGCCGAGGACGAGACCGAGGACGAGGGCGCTGGCGCCCTGCATGCCCTTCAGCCAGTCGGTGAGACCGGCGAGGATCGCGGCGACGGGCACGCCCACCACGTAGATCATCATCAGGCCGGTGATGGTGGTGGCCAGCAGCGGCAGGATCAGGACCGGCTTCAGGCCCTCCAGATTCCTGTGAAGCGTGATGTGCCGGTTGAGGAAGCGCGTCGCGTATCCGGCGATGAAACCCGCCGCGATGCCGCCGAGGAAGCCCGCCTGGAGATTGGCCGCCAGCATCCCGCCGATCATGCCCGGCGCGATGCCGGGCCGGTCGGCGATGGAATAGGCGATGTAACCGGCCAGAGCCGGGACGATCAGGGCGAAGGCGGCCTTGGCGCCGATCTCGCCCAGCGCGTAGCCGAAGGTGCCGGCATTCTCCGGCTTCATCGCGTCGATGCCGCCGAAGGCGAAGGCGAGCGCGATGAGGAGGCCGCCCGCCACCACGAAGGGCAGCATGAAGGAGACGCCGGTCATCAGGTGCTTGTAGGCGCCGGGCCTGTTCTCGGCGGCGGCTGGCCGGGCCGGGCCGTCGTCCTTCGCGGCATCCGTCGCCTGCACCTGCGCCTCGGCCAGTGCGGTGGCGATGAGCCCCTTGCCGTCGCGGATCGCCGCCTTGGTGCTGGTGGCGTAGAGCCGCTTGCCGGCAAAACGCGCGCGGTCGACGCCGGTATCGGCGGCGATGAGGACGATGTCGGCGGCGGCGATCTCGGCGGCGGTGAGCGCGTCGCGGGCGCCGACCGACCCTTGCGTCTCCACCCTCACCTCGTGGCCCAGCGCCTGCGCCGCGGCCTGGATGCCCTCGGCGGCCATGAAGGTATGGGCGATGCCGGTGGGACAGGAGGTGATCGCGACGATCCGCTTCCTGCCGCCCTCCTCCGGCGCGGTGTCGCTTCCCGCCAGGAAACGGTCGAGCACCGAATGGGCGTCGGTGAGCACGTCGTCGATGGCGATCCTGGCGCGGCGCATGGTGCCGAAGCGATCCTCCCCGAGATCGCCCTCCCCGATCAGCAGGACGGAATCGCCCCGGGCGATGGCGGATTCGGCCAGCGGATTGCCGCCGACGCCCTTGCCCCGGAGTTCGAGGTCGAGGGCCTGTCCGAGGCGGGTGGCGGCCTTGCGCAGGGCCTCGCCCGCCAGCACCGCATGGGTGCCGAGATCCCCGCCTCCGACGACGGCCAACAACTGAGCCATGGTTTCGTCCGCCTGTCTGTCTTTGTGTTTCGGTCGTTCCAGCCGCCTCGTCCCGAGGCGACGGAGCGAAGCGGAGGCCTCGAAGGAGGAGGCCAGCTCGCTCTGCGATCTCTGGAGCCCTCCTTCGAGGCTGCTTCGCAGCACCTCAGGACGAGGTTCGGGGTGGGACGTCTATGGTCTCCACCCGCACGGTCTCGACGATGGCGAGGATGGTCCCCCGGCTCGGGAGATTGGCGCCGGGCTGCGTGAGCTTGCCGGCGGCGAAGGCGAGGGCGAGCCGGGCGGTCTCGGCCAGGGGCAGACCCGCATGGAGCCCGGCGACGAGGCCCGCCACCAGGGCATCCCCCGCCCCCACGGTGCTCGACACCTGGGTCGGCGGCGGATGGGCGTGGAGCGCCTCGTCCCGCGTGACGAAGAGCGCGCCCTCCCCTCCCAGCGAGACGACGACGAGGGGGATGCCCCGTGCGGTCAGGCCGCGCGCCGTGGCGACGACCTCCGCGAGGGTGTCGAGGGGCCGGCCGGCCCATTCCGCGAGTTCCTGGCGGTTGGGCTTGATCGCCTCGGGCAGGCTCCTGGACGCGAGGGCCGCTGTCAGGGCCGGCCCGGAGACGTCGAGGACCACGCGGACGGCGCGCGCCTTCAGAAGTTGCGTCAGCGTCGCGTAGGTCTCGACGCCGAGCCCCCCCGGCAGGCTGCCGGCGAGGACGACGAGGCTGCCCTCCGTCGCGACCTGGCGCAGGACGGCCCGGACGGTGTCGAGGGCGCCCGGAGTCGCGGCGAGACCGGGAAGGTTGATGTCCGTGGTGTCGCCGGTGGCGGCAGCGAGGAGCTTCAGGTTGGTGCGGGTCTCGCCCGGAATCCAGGCAAAGCGGTCGTCGACCCCCTTTCGGGCGAACAGGGCCTCGAACGGGGTGGCGTTGTCCGAGCCGAGAATGCCGGTGGCCGAGACCTTCAAGCCCCAATCGGCGAGGCAGGAGGCGACGTTGACGCCCTTGCCGCCCGCATCCGAGCGCACGCCGCGCGCCCGATGGACCTGGCCGGGCGTCAGCGCGTCGAGGGTCACGGTCTGGTCGATGGCCGGGTTGAGGGTGACGGTGACGATAGCGCTCATGCCGCGGCTCCTTCGAGGGCGCGCACGGCGGCGGCGTCTTCCTGGTCGCAGGCCCTGGCGGCCAGCGCGCGCAACTCGCTCATCTCCGACGCCCGGAGCCGCGCCTTCACGGCGGGGACGTCGCGGGGCGTCATCGAGAGTTC
Source organism: Methylobacterium marchantiae (assembly GCF_042679825.1). Classification (NCBI taxonomy): domain Bacteria; kingdom Pseudomonadati; phylum Pseudomonadota; class Alphaproteobacteria; order Hyphomicrobiales; family Methylobacteriaceae; genus Methylobacterium; species Methylobacterium marchantiae. Next base: position 53,565 of record NZ_JBHTND010000014.1, read on the forward strand.
GTGGACGCCGAGGCCGGCGAGGAGGCTCGCCCCGAACGGATCACCGGCGATGCCGCCGCAGACGCCGACCCAGCGCTGGTGCCGCGCCGCGCCCTCGCAGGTCATGCGGATCAGACGCAGCACGGCCGGGTGCAGGCTGTCGGCCTCGGGCGCGAGTTCGGTGTTCTGGCGGTCGATCGCCAGGGCGTACTGGGTCAGGTCGTTGGTGCCGATGGAGAAGAAGTCGCAGTATTTCGCCAGGGCATCGGCCTGGATCGCGGCGGCCGGCACCTCGATCATGATGCCGATGGGCAAGTCCGGCGCATCGAGCTCGGCGCGGATCCGATCGCAATGCGCGCGCAGGGTCGTGATCTCGGGGATCGAGGTGATCATCGGGAACATGATCGAGAGCGGGGCGTCCTTGCCCCTGGGCGCATCGGGCGCGATCCCGTCCCTGGCGGCGCGGTAGAGGGCGCGCAGCTGCGGCTCCATCAGGTCCGGCCGACGCAGCAGAAGGCGGGCGCCGCGCACGCCGAGGAAGGGATTCTCCTCCTTGGGGAGGTGGAGATGCGCCACCTGCTTGTCGCCGCCGATATCCAGCGCCCGCACGATCAGCGGACGGCCCTCAAGGGCGCGCAGCATGGCGCGGTAGGTGGCGTATTGGTCGTCCTCGGAGGGGGTGTCGCCGCGCTCGAGGAACAGGAACTCGGTGCGCATGAGGCCGACGCCTTCCGCGCCCTGGTCGAGGGCCAGCGGCACCTGATCGGGATTGTTGACGTTGCCGCCGATGGCGACGGAATGCCCGTCGCCGGTGCGGGCGGGGAGCGCACGCTCGCGCGCTTCCTCCTCGGCGATGGCGCGCTGCCGGTCGCGCCAGTCGCGGGCCGAGGCGAGGTCGGCCTCGCTCGGATCGAGGTAGAGCCGGCCGGTACTGCCGTCGAGGATGGCCGATCCGTGGTTCTGCAGGGCCATCAGCGCCGGCCCGCCCGCCACCATCGCCGGAATGCCGAGGGTGCGGGCGAGGATCGCCGTATGCGAGGTCGGGCCGCCCTGCGCCGTGGCGAGGCCGATGACGCGGGACGGATCGAGCCCGGCCGTGTCGGAGGGCGCGAGATCGGCGGCGATGAGGATGCAGGGCACGTCGGGCAGGTCGTGGCCGCTCTTGAGGGAGGGGTCGATCTGCGCCAGCACCCGCCGTCCGACATCGCGCAGGTCGGCGGCGCGGGCGGCCAGAACCGGGTTGCCGAGCGCCGAGAGCCGTCCGGCCATGCGCTCCACCGCCGCGTTCCAGGCGAAAGCGACGCCGTGGCCCTCGACCATGAGCTGGCAGGCGAGCGTGATCAGATCGGTATCGGCGATGAGGTCGCCCTGCGCCCGGAAGATGCCGGCATCGGCCTTGCCGAGGCGGCGCTCGGTATCGTCGGCGAGCGCCCTCAATTGGCCGCCGGTGGTGGCCAGCGCCGCATGCAGGCGGTCTCCTCCCGTGGTGAGCGGCTCCGGCTGGTCCGGCACCGCGATCTCGGCGGTGGCGAGCACGTGGATCGGGCCGATGCTGATGCCGGGGCTCGCACCGATCCCCGCGATGCTGCGCGGCGAATCGGACGGGTTCCAGCCGGCGACCGGCCCGGCCGCCTTGGCGGCGGCGTCCTCGGCGGCCCTGGCGGAGGCCTTCTCGCCGGCGCTCAGCGAGGTCACCGCGGCGCAGACCCTGGCCAGCGCGCCGGCCTCGTCGTCGCCCTCCGCCGAGATCGTCACCTCGTCGCCGCAGCGCAGGCCGAGCTGGAGCAGGGCGATGAGGTTCTTGGCGTCGGCGACTTCCGATCCGTGCCGGACCTGGATGCGGGCCGGGCAGAGCCGGGCCACCTCGACCCAGTACGAGGCCGGCCGGGCATGCAGGCCGGTGGGGTAATCCACCGTCCAGTCGAAGCGCTGGCGCAGGTCGGCGGCGGGGCCTGCCGAGCCCGAGGCGGGCGCGTCCTCGGAGAGGGCCGCCGCGATGTCTTCCTTGGCGCTCGTGTGCCGCAGGGTGGCGAGGCGCGCCTCGTCCTGGATCAGCCGCGTGAGCCGGCGCAGGATGGTGATGTGGGTGTCCGACTGCGCCGCGATGGCGACCACGAGATGGGCGATCTGGCCGTCGTGCCATTCGACGCCGCCCGGCACCTGCAGGATCGCCAGCCCGCTCTCGCGCACCAGGTGGCGGTCGTCGACCATGCCGTGGGGAATGACCACGCCGTGGCCGAGATAGGTGTTCGCCACCGTCTCCCGGCGCAGCATGCTCGCGCCGTAGGCCGCATCGATGCAGCCGGAGGCGGCAAGGAGCTGCGACGCTTCGCGGATCGCATCCTCCTTGGTCGCGGGCGTTGCGCCGAGACGGATCAGCAATCGGGGTGTCAGGATCGGCGTCGGTGCGAGCATGGCGTGCCCTCCGTGTTTTCGTTGGCCGCAATGAAAACGTTTTCACAAAGTCTGTCAACGAACGTCGGCGAAATAGTTCAGGAAAATCCCTTGCCGCTCGGTCGGACGAGTGACAGAAAGGCGCCATGTTGGTGAAAACGTTTCCTCTCCGATGAGCCCGATGTCATGACGATCGGCATTCGCGATGTCGCCCGCGCAGCGGGTGTCTCGACCGCGACGGTGTCCCGCGCCCTCGGCCGCGGCCCGGTCAGCGAGGCGCTGAAGCGCCAGGTCGAGGAGGCGGTACGCCGGACCGGCTACCGCCCGAACCTCTCGGCGCGGCGCCTGCGCTCGCAATCGACCCAGACGATCGGACTGATCGTCGCCGACATCCGCAACCCGTTCTTCACGGCGGTGAGCCGGGCGGTGGAGGATGCGGCCTATGCCGCCGGCATGCGGCTGATCCTGTGCAACACCGACGAGGATCCCGACCGCGAGGCGATGTATCTCCGGCTGATGGAGGAGGAGCGCGTCACCGGCGTGATCTTCGCGCCGACGCGGATCACGGCGGAGAAACTCGCCGCCCGCGACCTCGACGTCCCCGTCGTCTTCATCGACCGGACCGGCCCGCCCGGCACCCATGACAGCGTCGTCCTCGACAACGCGGCCGCCGCCTCCCTCCTCGTGGACCACCTGATCGCCTGCGGCTACCGGCGGATCGGCGGGTTGTTCGGCTCCACGAGCTCCACCGCGCAGGAACGCCGGGCGGGCTACGAGACGGCGATCCGGCGCGCGGGCCTCGTTCCCGACATGCGCTCGGCCCCGCCCAACGCCGCCGCCGCCGAACTCTGCGTCGGCGGATGGCTATCGGAAGCGACGCCTCCCGACGCGCTGGTCCTTTCCAACGGTCTGATGCTGATGGGCGCCGTGCGCGCGGCCCGGTCGGCGGGGCTCGGCGTGCCGGACGATCTCGGCCTCGCCGGGTTCGACAACGATGCCTGGACCGACCTCGTCGAGCCCGGCCTCACGGTGATCGAGCAGCCCGTCGCCGAGATCGGCGCCCAGGCCATGTCGCTCCTGTTCGACCGCCTGAAGGCACCGGACCAGCCGATCCGCAAGGTCACTTTGAGCGGACGGCTGGTGGTGCGGGGCTCGTCGCAGCGGGGGTGAGAAGCCGGGATCGATGAGGCCCGGCCCTAGGGCGGCAGGGGCCGGGCACCCTATCGGCCGATCGCCACGGAGCTTTCACGTGATCAGGAAATGACTGCTGTACAGCGCCGACTGGTTCTCCAGCACGGCGAAGAGGACGGCTTTTGCCGAACCGCTCCCGTCAGAATCGTAATAGAGAGAACCGGTATACCCGTCATAGAGGATGCGATCGTTACTGTCGATTTCGCCGTAGGACAGGTTCTTGAAGGCTTCCATCTTCAGCGTTCCCGCGCCGAGACCTTTGAAGATCGCGTTTTCCAGAACGATCTGGTCCGTGTTGCGCGAAAAATCTTCGATCTGGTCCACGTTGGTGGAGCCGAGTTTGGTGTCGAAGACGAACTGGGTCGTACCGCCGGACCGTCCGCCGATCAGCGTGTCGCTGCCGAGCCCTCCATTGAGGATGCTGTGGCCGCCGCCTCCCTCGATCGTGTTGCTCAACTCGTTTCCGGTCAGGCTGATCCGTTCAGGCAGAATCTTTCCCGATTCCGTGGTGCCTTCGTCCACCCGCAGGAACTCGATGGATTGTCCGTCGGCCAGCTTGAAGTCGCTCCGGGCATAGACCGTATCGGTCCCCTCTCCGCGCGCTTCGATCACCCGGTCCTTCGCGCTGCGGACGAAATAGACGTCGTCGCCGGCACGGCCCTTCAGGATGTCGTTGCCACCGGTTCCATCGAGCCAGTTGTCGCCGGAATTGCCCTCGATCAGGTTCGATAGGCGGTTGCCTAGGCCATAGGTATCGTCCGTGCCCGTGAGCCTCAGGTTCTCGACATTGGCGGACAGGCCCGTGCTCACCGAGGACAGGACGAGGTCGGTGCCCTGGTCGCGCCCCTCGATGACCACGTCGCCGAAATGGTCCACGACGTAGATGTCGCTGCCGGCGCCCCCCTGCATCCGGTCCGCGCCCTTGCCGCCGTCGAGGGTATCGCGGCCGTCATGTCCCACGAGCCGGTCGTTGCCGCCGTAACCGAAGAGCTTGTCGTTACCGGCGAGACCGGAAATGACCTCGGCGACGTCGCTCGTGGCCGATCCCTTCACGATGTCGCTGCCGGACGTCGCCCCCTTGATGGCGACCGCCTTGGCATTCGAGAGCGCGTAGATTTGCGTATCATCGACAACGTCCGGAAAACCATCGTTCATGAGAGAGGTCGATTTCCGGAGAGCGAAGCCGCCGTTCGACAGAGCATAGGCGGATGCACCGGCGTCCCAGACATGATCCGTCTGCATCTGCGAATAGAACTCGACGTGCTCGCCTGTATAGGTGCCGTTCGCGTCGTAGAAGTAGCCGTGGAGGGTCGCGATCGACAGGTCGCCGGCCAAGTCGGAGCGTTCACGAACGAGTTCCAGGATCTGACCGTTCGAGAGACCGACGACGTCTTCGACCCTGGCATTGTCCAGATCGTCGTGTGAGCGAAATCCCGAGCCGGCCGTGAACGACGATCCGCGACCGGGATTCCAGATGACCGAATCGGCTTCCGAAGAGAGGGTGCTCGTGGTGCTAGGTAGGGTTTCGGTGCCGCGGAAATCGACCGAGAAACTCCCGCCGGCGAGGGCTTTGACATCGTATCGGACCCTCGGCGCACCGGGCGGAGCCAAGTCGTCCACGTGCCCGATGACGAAGGTGGAGCCGATGGCCTTGCCGGCCCCCGTCACCAGCCGTGCCACCACGTCCGAACCGTCCTCCATCGCCTGGACCCAGGTCGCGAGGTAGCGTCCGTCGGAGAGGGCGAGAACCCGTGTCGACCCCGCCTGGTCTCCCGTCATGTCGCGGTCGACGATGGCGGAGGCCACGAACTTGCGGTTCGCGTCGAGGATGTCGACGGTGCGGTAGACGCCGCTGCTGCCCTTCGCCAGATGGGCGAGGGCGATCGTGCCGTCAGCGGCATATCCGACGCTGTACTCGTATTGTGCGTAGGTGGTGGCGCTCTCGTTCAGGGCCGCGAGCTTGGTCGTGTAGAAGGCCCGCTCGCTCCCGCCATCGGTGACCAGTCCGAGTTGCACCTTCCCGCTTTGCGTGTACGTGCCGGTGCGAAAGTCGTAATCGTGCTCGCTCAGATCGTTCGAGCCGACCAAGACGCCGTTCTTGCTCAAATGCTTGTTGTCGAGAAACGAATTCCCGTAATCCCGCGTCTGTCCGAGCCGCACACCCGCAGCATCGAACGTAGCGGATTTGAACGATGTCTCGCGCGCGTATCCCCAATCCGTCGGGATTTTCACGGAAGAGGCAAACAGGACGGAAAATCCACCGTTCTTGCCGGGGACGACTTCGTGAATACTTGTTTCCCTGCCGGATTCGTCGAGCGAGATCGGATTGCCGACATTCACCAAGCTCAACGTCATCATCCGCTCCCGGCACCTTCCGCAATCCTGCTAAAAGGCGGATTGACGACTTGCAACGGGCCAGCGCCGACGATCCGCTTCCGCTCGATCGGGTGACATTTATACAACCCTTGCACGAGATGGCGCGGGCGCGCCGCGTGGTCTGCTAGGGCTCGGCGAACAACTCCGGCCGGCGCAGGCGAAGCGCGAAGAGCAGGAGCAGGGTCTTGATATCGGTGAGTTCGCCGCGGTCGCTCATGGCGGCCAGCGTCGCCAGGGGCATCTCGTGGACGGTGATGTTCTCGTGCTCTTCGGCGAGCCCGCCGCCGGGGCCGGAACGGTCTGCGGCGCTGTAGGCGCCGAGGAACAGGTCCATCTGCTCGGTGGAGATGCCCGGCATGGTCCATCCCGTCGTCAGCCGCTCGAGGGTGCCGAGGCGGACCCCGGTCTCCTCGAACGCCTCGCGGCGGGCGCCGTCCTCGGGCTCGGCTTCGTCGAGGAGCCCGGCAGGGACTTCGAGCAGCGAGAGGGTGCCGGCGGCGAAGAAGGTGGGCGGCCGGAACTGCTCCACCAGCAGGGCCACGCGCCGCTCGGGATCGTAGGGCAGCACCCCGACCGCGCGGCCGTGATCCTCGATTTCACGCGCTAGGCGCGTGCCGTCCGGCATCGTCACCTCGGCCACGAGGAAGCGGCTCCAGCCGTCGTGCAGGATGCGCGTGCCACGGATCACCGGCGCCATATAGTCGTTCCCGTCTTCCGGCTGCGGGCGGTCGCACAGCCCTCTGCGGGATCACCTAACCGCGAGTTGCCGCATCAATGAGGCAAAGGCGGTGCCGAATGAACGAGATTTCAAACCGTCGCGCCGCCCTTCTCGATGGTGAAGCTGAAGACGCCGTCGCTGCGGCCCTGATCGACCAGTCGGTCGCCCTCCTGCGTGACGAGATGGGGGATGTCGATGACCGAGACGGGATCGGTGCAGAGGATGGTCAGCATCGCCCCGGGCTCGAGGCCGCGCATGGCCTTGCGGGTGCGCAGCACCGGCAGGGGGCATTTCAGGCCGCTGAGATCGAGGACGGGCGGTTGATCGGTCATGTGATCGGTCATGGCTCCCCCCGAATACGACAAAGCCCCGCCCGCGGCATCGGCCGTGGACGGGGCTGAGGTCATCGTCGCCGATGCGCCGCCGAGGACGCATCGGCACGACGGGTCCGATCAGTAACCGTAGGCCGGGTAGCCGTAGGCGGGCGCATAACCATAGGCCGGGGCGGCATAGCCGTAGGCGGGTGCGTAGCCATAGCCGGGGGCGTAGCCGCGGTCGTAATAGCCGTAGCGCGGGGCCTGGCTGGCGGCGATGGCGCCACCGATGATGCCCAGAGCGGCGCCGGCCGCGAGGGCTCCGCCGATTCCCGGGCCACGGCGATAGCCGCCGCCGTAATAGCCCCGGCGGTAGCCGCCACCGCCGTAATAGCGTCCGTAACGCACCGTCTCGATGGCGGAGCCGCCGCCGGCGACCTGAGCCGAGGTCAGAGCCGGCATCGGAGCGGCCTGCGCGCCGGAGAGCGGAGCCGCCGCGAGACCGAGGGCGGTCGAACCGGCGAGGACCAGGGACATGATGCGAGACATGGCGGCGATCTCCAATTTCGAGTGAACCTGACCCGTTAAAACACCATCTTCGATGAACCGTTCCGGAACAGCCCAGTCACTCTCTGCCGAATGCCCCCGCCGCACAATTGTCGAACCCGCGAGACCTGGCTTTATCGTCAATATCGCTGCGTCAGAATACGCATTCGGTGAAGGCGGGCTCCACCGAACGGCGCCATGCCCCCTCGTAATCTGCGAGCCTGTCCTCGGCCCGTGAGCGGCCTCCCGCGACGATGGCTTCCAGCGGCTGCAGGTGATGCGTCTCGTCCCGTCCTTGCGAATCACGGCGCCCGCGCGCCGCGAGCCCCCTGCGTGAGATCGCGAGGGCTTCGGCGGCCACGGTTCCGAGGCTGCGCCCGGCGATCGGGGTGGCGAGGCCGAGGCGCGGAACGGTGGCGCGCAGGCATTCCCGCTCGGCGGCGGTCCAGGCCTTGGCGATGTCCCAGGCGGCGGCGAGGCCCGCCTCGTCGTAGAGGAGACCGACCCAGAACGCCGCCTGCGCGACGATCATGCCGGCATCGCCCACATCCGAGCCGCGCATCTCGATGAAGCGCTTGAGCCTGACCTCGGGAAACGCCGTGGAGGCGTGGTTCGCCCAGTCGGAGACGGTGGCGCGCTCGCCGGGAAGGGCTGCGAGCCGGCCGTCCATCAGGTCGCGGAACGAGGCGCCGCTGACGTCGTGATAGGTCTCGCCGCGCTTGACGAAATACATCGGCATGTCGAGCAGCCAGTCGACATAGGCCTCGTAGCCGAACCCGGCCTCGAAGGCGCGGGGCAGCATGCCGGTCCTGTCGGCATCGGTATCGCGCCAGATCTCGGAGCGGCGCGAGAGGAAGCCGTTGGGGCGGCCGTCGGTGAAGGGGGAATTGGCGAAGAGCGCCGTCGCCACCGGCTGCAGCGCCAGCGAGACGCGCATCTTGGCCGCCATGTCGGCTTCCGAGGAGAAATCGAGATTCACCTGCACAGTGGCCGTGCGCAGCATCATGTCGAGGCCCAGCGATCCGACTTTCGGCATGTAGCCGGCCATGATCTTGTAGCGGCTCTTGGGCATGACCGGCGTGTCCTCGCGGGTCCATTTCGGACTCATGCCGAGGTCGAGGAATCCGATGCCGAGGGGGTCGGCCGCCCGGGCGGTTGCTTCGAGATGGGTGCGCAATTCGCGCTCGGTGGCGTGGACGTCGGGTAGGGGCGCGCCGGACAGTTCGAACTGCCCGCCGGGCTCCAGCGAGATCGCCCCGCCATCCGCTCCGGCGAGGCCGATCAGGTTGCCCGCATCCTCGATCGCTTCCCAGCCCGTCTCCCGCGCCACGCCTTCGAGGAGAGCACGGATGCCGCGCTCGCCGGCATAGGGAACGGGACCGTTGCCGTCCCGGTAGAATGGCACCTTCTCGTGCTCGGTGCCGATGGCGAAGCTCTCGCGCGGTTTCTCGCCCTCGGCGAACCACGCGATCAGCTCGTCCCGCTTGGTCAGCGGCGTGGTGTCGGACGTATCGCGCGCCATGCGCTGCCTCGTGGTGAAGGTCGTTCAGGGTGAGAGGCACGCCGGACCGCAGCGGGGAACCCCTTTTGGAGATGGCGACTCCTTAGTCCAGCCGCGAGGCGCGAACAACGCAGGCTCCGTAGGGCCTGCTCAGCGTGTGTCCCCGAGCACAGACTGCACCAGGGCGAGCGCCACCACGGCGGCCGTGTCCGCCCGCAGGATGCGGGGGCCGAGCGACAGGGCCACGGTGTTCGGCCGCGCCGAGATCATCGCCCTCTCCTCCTCCGAGAACCCGCCTTCCGGCCCGATCAGGACCGCCAGCGGCGGCGGCGCGGCCGGATCGGCGACACCGCGCAGGGCCGCCACCGGGTCTGCGACGGGCGCGTCCTCGTCGCAGAAGACGAGGAGCCGGCCGGGATCGAGCTCCGCGAGGGCGACGGGCAGGCGCACGGCCTGGGGAAGGTCGGGAATCGCCAGGATGCCGCATTGCTCGGCCGCCTCGATGGCGTTGGCGCGCAGGCGGTCGCCGTTGATCCGCTCGCCCTGCGTATAGCGGGTGAAGACCGGGCGGATGGTGCCGGCCCCCATCTCCACGGCCTTCTGCGCCAGGTAGTCGAGCCGGGCGGTCTTCAACGGCGCGAAGAGGTAATGCAGGTCGGCCCGCTCTGGCTGGGGACGCAGGCGCTCGACGACGACGAGTTCCGCGCTCTTGCGGCCGCTCTGGGCGATGCGGGTGCGCCACTCGCCGTCGCGGCCGTTGAAGACCAGGACCGGATCGTCGGGTCCGCGCCGCAGGACGTTGAGCAGGTAGTTCGCCTGGGCGCGTTCGAGGGGGAGGATCGTCCCTTCGCGCAGGTCGGGCTCGACGAAGAGACGCGGAGCGGTGAAGTCGTAGTCTGCCATGGTGTCGCGTGGTCGCTCGCGGGCCCGAGCCTGTCAACGCGGCGACCGGACGGGAAGCGATGCATCCCGGCAACAGGGCCGGACTTTATCGCGTTTCCCCAAACGCAATCCTTGCCGCCGGTTTACCGCTCGAAAGACGCCACATTCCTATGGCGAGACGTCTTTCAAGTTTGGCAATCGCTCCGGCGGCCGTCGCAGGGCCCCGGCGTGGATTGGGGGAGAGGGAATCCTAGCTCATGTCATCGAAGACCATCGCGGCTCTCGCAGGAGCCCTTCTCGGTTCCGCCCTCATCGCCGGCCCTGCCTTCGCGCAGAACGCGGAATGCGGTGAGATCCAGAAGACGCTCCAGTCGCGCAAGGAACTCGTGGCCAAGGCGAATGCCGCCTCGAACTCGAAGAAGAAGATGACCCCGGCCGAGGCCTGCGCCCTGTTCGGCAAGCTGCAGAGCAACGGCGCCGAGGGCGTCAAGTGGATCACCGCCAACAAGGAATGGTGCTCGATCCCCGATACCTTCGCCGAAGGCTTCAAGGCGGACCATCTCAAGGTCGCCGGCATCCGCACCAAGATCTGCGGCGTCGCCGCCCAGGCCTCGAAGATGGAAGCCCAGGCGCGCGCCCAGGCCCAGAACGGCGGCGGCGGTGGCGGCATGCTCGGTGGCCCCGGCCTCACCGGCAGCCTGAAGATGCCGCAGGGCGCGCTCTGAGCATTGGCTGACCCGCTGCTCCACGGCCCGGCCCGCGCGAGCCGGACGTCATCCCGGCCGTCATGCCGGTCGTGACGTCGTCGCCCGAATCGGACGGACGGGTCGCGGACGCGGTCGCGGGGCATTGGGTCGATCGCCTCGCTCCGCGGGGTGTGCGTCCCTATCTCCGCCTGGCGCGGATCGATCGGCCGATCGGCTGGTGGCTGCTGCTTCTGCCATGCTGGTGGTCGTCCGCCCTGGCGGCCCTGGCCAGTCACGCGCGGTTTCCCGACCCGGCCCATCTCCTCCTGTTCCTCGTCGGCGCCATCGCCATGAGGGGGGCGGGATCGACCTATAACGACATCGCCGACCGCGACCTCGATGCGCAGGTCGAGCGCACGCGCTCGCGTCCCCTCCCCTCCGGACAGGTCCGGACCCGTTCCGCCGCCCTGTTCCTGGTGGCTCAGGCGCTGGTCGGTCTCGCGGTCCTGCTCCAGTTCAATCGCACCGCCATCCTCGTCGGCATGGCATCGCTCGTGCCGGTGGCGATCTATCCGTTCATGAAGCGGGTGATGTCGATGCCCCAGGCGGTGCTCGGCCTCGCCTTCTCCTGGGGGGCACTGATGGGCTGGGTCGCCGTCTTCGGCGAACTCGCGGAGCCCGCTCTGCTGCTCTATCTCGGAACGGTGGCCTGGGTCGTCGGCTACGACACGATCTACGCGGTGCAGGATATCGAGGACGACGAGATCGCCGGCATCCGGTCGTCGGCCCGCCTCTTCGGTCGTGGGCTGAAACCGGCCATCGGCCTCTGCTACGCCGTCTCTGCCGTCGCCATCGCCCTGGCCGCGTTCCTGGCCGGAGCGGGCCCGCTCGGTGCCCTCGGAATCATCCTGTTCGCCGCCCATCTCGGATGGCAGGTCCACCGCCTCCGACCCGGAGACGGGCGCGGGGCGCTCAGGCTCTTCCGCTCCAACCGCGATGCCGGACTGATCCTGTTCGCCGGGCTCGCGGCCGATGCCCTCTGGCAGGGCCTGTCCTGATGTCGATCCGGTTTCAGGACAGGGCGCCGCCGACGATCTCGCTCTCGCCGCGATAGATCAGCGGACGCACCGGCAGCATGCCGGTCTTGCGGCGGACGAGGAAGCGCGGACGGCGGCCGTTGAGCAGGCCGTGGCGCCGGCGGGTCCGGGTCGTCCCGAGGGCGACGCGGCCGAGCTGGCGCGACACGGTGGCGAGCGAGCCGTCCTCCCGCACGATCATCCGCGGCAGGCCGGTCCGGGCCGAGCAGTCGCGCCAGACCGCCACGACGTCGTCGTCGCCGAACGGGCCGAGACGGCCCAGAGTGGTGCCGGCCTCGTCCACGAGGAGCAGGGCGAATCGGTCCTCGTCGCAGGCATCGCTGGCCTCGGAGGCGAAAGCCAGGGCGATGCCGCATGCGGCGGTTCCGCCGCCGACCTTGCCGATCACGGGCAGAGGCGAAGCTGCGAAGTCCAGGGAGGCCGCCTCGACACCATCCTGCAGCGACACGTCCGCCGCGTTGCGAACATTTGTCGGAGTGGAATTCATGTTTGAGAAAGTGTTCATTGCATCGATGCCTGGCTGGTGTGATCGGCCTCTGTCGGGCCGTTCGTTATGCCAAGCAGATTTGCGTCTAACCTCCTCAAAGCAGCTTAATAGCCAGAGTTAAGCGAAAGTGGACGGCGGAGAAGCGTCCGGAATGCTCAACGGTTCCTTGCTGCGTTCGGCGAAATCCGGCGCCGTCGCGTGACGTTCGATCCTTGTGGAGGCCGGATGCCGGCCCTACAACGAGGGTGTCTTCCCCCCGCCGCGATGCGAGCGGGAGCCAGATCCGCACCCGATCCCCATCGAATCCCGAAGTTCCGGAGACGCATGTCCGACCCGATGTCGACCGAGGCCGCCCAGGCACTCGTCCCTGCCCTGCGTGAGGCCATCCGCGAGGCGGCATCCCTGGCGCTGCCCTCGTTCCGACTGGGCGCGCAGACGACCGCGCGGACGTGGTCGAAGGCCGGCGGCTCACCGGTGACCGAGGCCGATGTCGCCGTGGACACCTTCCTCAAGATCCGCTTGAGCGCGCTCCTGCCGAAGGCGGCCTGGCTCTCGGAAGAGACCAGCGACGATTCCATTCGCCTCGGCTCGGATCTCGTCTGGATCGTCGATCCCATCGACGGCACGCGGGCCTTCCTGACCGGTCACCCGGATTGGTCGATCTCGGTGGCGCTGCTCTCGCGCGGCGAGCCGATCATCGGCTTCGTCCATGCTCCGGTGAGCGACCGATTCTACGAGGCCGTCGCCGGGGCCGGTGCGACCTGCAACGGGGTGCCGCTCTCGGTCTCGCGGAAGGCGGGTCTCGCCGGGGCAAGGGTGACGGGGCCCAAACCGATGATCGACAAGCTCGCGCGCGGCGGTGCCGTGAGCGGGGATCCCCTCGACTTCGAGATGGTCCCGCGCGTGCCCTCTCTCGCCCTGCGGGTGGCGCGGGTGGCGGAAGGGTCGATCGATATCGGCCTCGTCTCGTCGGACGCGCGCGACTGGGATCTCGCCGGCGCCGACCTGCTCCTGCGCGAAGCCGGCGGATCTGTGAGCGATCTCACCGGAGCACGCACGACTTATAACCGTCCCGATCCGGTGCACGGCGCCCTGATCGCGATGTCGGACGGTCTGCGCGACGACGTGGTCGCGGCCCTGGCCCGGACCTAGCCGGCCCCGGAGGGCTCCGGACACGCGAACGCCGAGCTCCATGAGAACTCGGCGCGAGACGTCACTGACAACTGGATGCACTCACTGGGATGCCCGAGCGCCGGGACGATCTCCTCGGCGCGGGGCGTCCCGATCAGGCGTTTTCGCGAACCGCGACCGCGTCGGGGGTCACGCCCAACCGCTCGGCGAGATGCCAGCGCAGTTCACGGGGCGAATGGTAGTTGTAGGAGGTGTCGATGAGGTGGCTGAAATCGATGTCTCGAGCGGCAATGTCCTGCGCTTCGCGGGACGTCATCTGCTTCAATTTTCCCACCTTGAAGGTCGCCGCATCGGTGATCGGCGAACGGGCGCCGCGGCGCCGGGTGTATTCGAACAACATGTTTTCTTGTGATCTTTCAGATTTTCTTGGTGTGCAGAACGAGACGCTTCCCGCGTCGGTTCCGTAAGTCAAAGGTTTGGGGGTTGCGGAAGTGTCATCCCTGAATCGAACTCGTCCCCCCAGAGGAGATCGCCGGGATGGCGGCGGGCCGGCATCGAATGCCGGAAGGTGACGCCAGCCCCGAGGGCTGGCGCCGGGTGCGTCAGGCCGCCTGGAGGTTACCAGCCGAATCCTTGCCGCTGCGCTTGTCGGTCTGGATCTCGTAGGAGACCTTCTGACCCTCAATGAGGTTGCGCATTCCCGCGCGCTCGACGGCGGAGATGTGAACGAACACGTCCTTGCCGCCATCATCGGGCTGAATGAAGCCGTAGCCTTTGGTTTCGTTGAACCACTTAACAGTGCCGGTATTCACGAATAGAACCTCGTATCGTTCGTTGACCAAATACGTGCGTCTGCTCGAGACACCCGGCTCCGGTCCTCTTTGTACATCTGACGGAATCAGCAGGTCGTGAGACGCAAGTTGGTTGTTGCGTCCGGCTCACCGATGCCCGCTGTCCATCATGTAGGCGCATTGTGCGGCGGCAACAAGGCATCGGGCGCGATCTTGCCGGCGGCGACATCGCGCGCCACTCTCGACCGGCGCCGCGCGAACCCCGTGTTTTTCGGGCCGCGACGTGCATATATGAGTTCGGTTCCAGGCAGTTAGGCGACGCGGTCAGGCGGTTCATGGCGGGCATCTCGGTTTCCCTCGAAGGCGCGAACATCCAGCTCTCCTTCCAGAAAGACGACCAGGCGACGGCGGTGGTCATGGACGCGCGGGCGGCCCGCGCCCTGGTGCGCGCAGTGGGGCAATTGCTCACCGCGATCGACGAACCGGACGAGGTCGATCTGCCCGACGACCTCAGCGACGAGGACATCGCCATGCTCGAAGTGACCTCCTCCGCCATCGAGGTCGGAACCGACGAAAAGGGCCAGGCCGTCGTCGCCCTGCAGGCCGGAGCGCTGCCGCCCTTCCAGCTCCGCCTGACGGACGAAGAGGCCCGCCACGTGGTGACGAGCCTCTCCGAAATCCTCAGTGCGCCCCGCGACGTCCGCGCGTCGCACGGCGATCACTGAACCCGCTTTTACATCCTGACGCCCGGATCGGTCGGACCGCCCGGCAGGTAATCCGGCTCGGAGCCCGGACCCGCGGGCTCGTCGATGCCCGGATCGTTCACCGGATAGGGAGTGCGCGGACCGGTCGGTCCGATATCCGGTCCCTCATCGGGCGGCAGCGGCGGGGGCGGCAGGTCGCCGGGGACACCCCCAGGCAGCGGTTCGGGGATCGGTAGGCCTGGATTGGCCATTCGGCGTCTCCTTCGCTTTGAGGAAGTGGAACGGTCTGCAAGGCCAACCCGGTCCGGGCGCGGACAGTTCCGGATTTCGCCTGGATTCCGAGCCTTGATTCCGAGCCTTGCGCTCTCGCCGGGTCTGCCTTGCAGCCGTCCCGATGCCGGAACCGCGCTTTGCCCCGACCGGTTCATCCGTCACCCCTCAACGTCGTCGCGGAGATCGGCCATGCCGGACATCAAGCAATCGAAAATCCTCATCGTCGCCACAGATGGTTTCGAGGAATCGGAGCTGACGGTTCCGCTGAACACCCTCAAGAAAGCCGGCGCGACGGTGGTCGTCGCATCTCCCAAATCGCGTGAGTCGCAGGAATCCATCCGCGGCTGGGACAAGACCGACTGGGGCAAGAACGTCGCGGTCGATCAGGATCTCGAAGACATCGATCCGTCGTCCTACGATGCCCTCGTGCTGCCCGGCGGCCAGATCAACCCGGACAAGCTGCGCCTCGAGCCGAAGGCCCTCGAGGTGATCAGGGCGTTCCTCACCTCCGGCAAGGTCGTGGCCGCCATCTGCCACGCGCCCTGGCTGCTGATCGAGGCCGGCGCCGTGAAGGGCCTGAACCTGACCTCGTTCTCCTCGATCAGGACGGACGTCATCAATGCCGGCGGCCAGTGGCACGACGAGGCGGTGGTGACCGACCAGGGCATCGTCACGAGCCGCAATCCGGGCGATCTCGATGCCTTCTGCGCCAAGATCATCGAGGAGATCCAGGAAGGCAATCACGGCACCCGCCGGCTCGCCGCCTGAGACCTCTTTCCACTCCAACATCGTGAACGGGCCGCTCGTCCTGCGGGACGGGCGGCCTTGTCATGTCATATCGAGCGGCGCCGATCCCGACCGATGGTCGTCCTCAACGTCGTCCGGTATCAGCCCTTCGAAGCCCCCTCCTCGCTGGTGACTTCGAGGAGGATGCCTGAGGAGAGCGGGCGGCTGTACTCGTCCTGTACATCGACGGTGATCCGATGGATGCCGCTCGTTATGTCGCCACCGAGGCGCGCGACCCAGACATGGCTCGACGGCTCGGCCTTCACCCAGGGCTTCTTCGTCTCGGCGTAGCGCTGGAAGACCTCCCCGACGAACGGGTCGGGCCGGCGCGTGCGCACCATCTCCACCGGCTCGCTGCCGTCGATGCGGTACCGGACGCGGGTGCGCGGGCCGCCGTCGAAGACGTTCACCACCAGATTGGTGGCCGCGAGGCTCTCTCGCGGCACCGGCGACCGCAGGGTCTGCATCGGCCTGTAATCGCGCAGGACCTCGGCGACCCCGCCGCGATACTGGCTCTCCAGGACGATCCGCATCGCCTCGTCGGGCTCTCCCTGCGCAGGGCGGTAGCGGGTGGTGTAGCCGTTGCCGTCGACGGATAGGACGTGGAAGCCGTTGGGCGTCCCGTCGCGGCTGTCGGCGGAGGGAATGCCGGTGCGGGTGGACGGACCGCTCCACCACGAGCCGGACACCGCCGTGAGCACGTGGTGATGGTGCCGCCCTGCCCCGTCGGCGCGGGGATAGTGATGCTCCGTCGTGTGGGTATGGCCCGCGAGGCTCAGCACCGGACGGTCGCCGAGGAGATCGAGCAGGCGCTCGCGGTCCATCACGTTCTGGCGCGGATCGTCGGGGTTGAGATCGGTATAGAGCGGGATATGCATCGCGATGACGACGAGGCTGTCCTTGGGCGTCTGCGCCAGCATGTTGGCGATGAAGCCGAGCTGCCGTTCGCCGATGCGCCCTTCGTAGCGCCCGACCCCGTCGGCCCCCGATGCGGCACCGAGATAGTTCACGGTGTCGAGCATCAGGAACAGCGCCTTGCCGTGGTGGAAGGCATAATAGGGCGCGCCGTAGACCCGCTTGAAGGTCTCGCGGCTATGGCGCGCGTCGGGCGCCTCGAAATTGAGGTCGTGGTTGCCGCCGATATGGAACCACGGGATGCCGATGCGCCCCATGATGCGGTTCGAGCGGCCGTAGAACGAGAGATCGTCGAACAGGATGTCGCCCGTCGTCATGCCGAAGGCGGCCTTGGTGCCGAGCACCCGCGTCACCGCCGTGTCGCGGACGTGGCAGAGCTCCACCGGGCTCTCTGGCTGCGGGTCGGTGAACAGGACGACGTCGAACGCGTCCGGCTCCGCCTCGCGGGTCAGCGCGAAATCGATGGAGGCGGGCAGCGGACCGGTGGGATCGATGCCGCGATAGCGCAGGCGCAGGTCGGGCGGCGTCCCCTTCGGCTGATGGATGTAGCTGAAGCGCGGGATGTTGTTCTCGTCGCGCGGCAGGGCGTAGCCGGGCGGCTTGACGACGAAGACGATGTCCCCGTCCGCGACGTCGAGGCCGTAGCGGCCCTGGCCGTCGGTGCGGACCACGTCGCTTCCATTGGAGACCGCCACGTCTGGGACACCCCGGCGGGCGCCCGCGACCATCTCGTAGACAATGCCGGTCGCGCGGTCCGATGCACGGGCGGTGGCCGGTGCCAAAGCGAGGGCCGCGGCACCCGCCATGGTCTCGCGGCGGGTCAGGGTGGAGCGGTCGGTCATGCGGCAGCCTGTTGCGACGTGTCCGGCCCACCGAACCACGGGCCTTTGACCATCGCGTGACGGTCGACGCTCGGGCGCCTCAGCGCTTGGCGACCGCCTTCTCGACCTTTGGCTTCTGCGGGGACACGCCCGCCATCAGTTCCGAGAGACGCTTCTGGTCGAGCCCGCGGGTCACGTCCGTGAGGCGGTCTTCCACCACCGGCTCCGCTTTGCGAGGCGAGATCGATCCGGTCGCCACCGGATCCTTCACCGCCGCCGCGGATGCGACGGAGGGCGAGGGCTCGCGCTGGACGCGCATGGCCCAATGGGCCGCGGTGGAGAGCGCGGCGATGGCGATGATCGCCTTGATGCCACCCGTCAGAAGGCGTCGCATGCTGGTTGAGCCCGAGACTACGCGGAGGAAGGACGCCGGTTCCCCGGCCTGCCTCACTTGTCCGTGAAATCGGTTAATCTTCAGCGCCCGCTGCTCGCCGGCCCCTGTCCTGAAATGGCGCGGTCTCCCCGTGTCCAGGGCGGAACGAGCGTGGGCCATCAGCCACGGCGACGGTTCCTGTTCCCCGCGCGCGTGACATTCTTGCCGCGACCCGGCCCACGAGGCCTCACAGGAACGATGCAGAGAACTGGTCCGCCCCGCCCCGTCACGACAAGCCCCGCTGCCGCGCCTGCCCGAGAGGGTTCGCGAAACCATCGAACGCATCGGCTGCGGGGATGGCGGGTATAGACATCGCGGCCCGAGCCGGCAACCGATCCCGCCGCCTCAGGGCCGTTCCGCCGCAGCCGCGAAGGCTCTCAAGCGCGCGATCTCGTCGCCATCTCCTTCTGCGGCGAGCCGCGCATAGAGCCGCCCCGCACCGTCGAACATCAGGCGGCCCCCATCGTCCCCCTCGAGGAAACCGGCGATCTCGTCCATCTCGGCGACCCAGCGATAGGCTTTCGGCACCATGTCGGGAAGTACGCGGGCAAAGCGCGCCAGCAACTCGGGCTCGCTCTCGGCGAGCTCGGCATGCAGGGCCTCGGCCGCCCCGGCCCGGCCTGCCGCGAGAACCATCGCGGCGGCGAGCGCGGTCAGCCCCTTGTTGATGCCGGCATAGGACATCTTGAGGGCCGCCGCCGCTCCGACGCCGCCCTCCACCGGGCGAATGTCCAGCCCCAGTTCGCGCAACGCCACGGACGAGGCGAGATCGTCGCCCGAGACGTAGATCCGTGGGCCCTTGCCGCCGGGCCTGGGCGGAGCCCCGATGATCGCCGCATCGATGAACGGCGCGCCGGTCTGCGCGATCACGCCAGCGACGCCCCGTTTCGTCGCGACGTTGAGGGCGTTGCAGTCGACATAGACCGGCTTGCGGGCCGCGGCGGCGAGGATGGGAGCCAGGCGCGTCGCCAGAGCCGTCGCTTCCGCGGGCGGGACGATGGAGAGGACGAAATCGGCCCCGGCGAGATCGGCCTCGTCCACGCCTTCCATGCCGGCGTCCCGTGCACGGGCGATGGTGGCGGCGCTGCGCCCGGCCAGCACGGTGAGAATGCGGGCCCCGTTCCCGTGCAGCAGGGCGGCGACCGCGCTGCCCATGGCGCCGGGTGCGATGACGGCGATCGTCACCATGAGCGTCTCCTCCGAGCCGAACGCTCGAGGCTCTCACCAGACCTGCGCGAGCCGCGCGTCGTCAAGTCGCGATGGCCGGTCCATCGCTTCGGGCCGAGCGCCTGCGCGCCGGTGAGGGAACGATCGCAGAGCACCCCACCCGTGGTTGACAGGCCGCCCGGCTCCGATGTCGATGGCCCGGTGCTCCAACGAGGCACGATGCTTCTTCGACGGATGGTATGGTGACTGACCTGATCCCGCGCCGGCACCTGTTCGGCAATCCCGTTCGGACCGCCTACAAGATCAGCCCGGACGGCCGGTTCCTGTCATGGGTCGCGCCCGTGGAGGGCGTGCTCAACCTGTGGGTGGGGCCCGCCGAGACCCCTGGGATCGGCACGCCGGTCACGGCGGATCGCGGGCGGGGCATATCCCAATATTCCTGGACCTACGAACCCGACCATCTCGTCTATCTGCAGGATGCCGATGGCGACGAGAACCATCACGTCTTCGCCGTCGACCTCTCGAACCTGGCCTGCCGCGACCTGACGCCGATCCCCGGCATCATGGCCGACATCGCCGGGATCAGCCGCTTCGTGCGCGGCTCCATTCTCGTCTCCATCAACGCGCGCGACCCACGCTTCCACGATCTCTACCGGATCGATCTCAGGACCGGGACGCGCGACCTCGTGGAGGAGAATCCGGGATTCGCCGGGTTCGTCACCGACGAGCATTTCCGTCCCCGCCTCGCCCTGCAGCTACCCTCCGACGGATCGAGCCGGGCGCTGCGCCGCGGTCCGGACGGGTGGGAGCCGTGGCTCGATTTCTCCGCCGAGGATGCCCGGATCTCGGGCCCGGATCATCTCGATGCGGTGGGCGCCTTCGTCTTCTGCCGCGACAGCCGCGGACGCGACACGGCAGCGCTCACGCGGGTCGCGCTCTCGGACGGTGCCACGACGATCCTCGCCGCGCATGACGAGGCCGATATCGGTTTCGTCCTCAACGACGTCGAGACGCTCGAGCCGCTGGCCTACGCGATCAATCACCAGCGGGTGCGCTGGTATCCGCTCGACGAGCGGGTGCGGGGGGATTTCGCCTTCCTCGACTCGCGGGAGATCGGCGACTGGCATCTGGCGAGCCGCAGCGAGGACGACCGGTTCTGGGTCCTGTCCACCGAATCCGACATCCGGCCGTGGCGAACCTACCTCTACGACAGGCGCGAGCAGCGCCTCACCGACCTCGGCAGCGTCTATCCGGAGCTCGACACGGCGCCGCTGGTACCCATGCGACCGGTGATGATCCGCTCCCGCGACGGTCTGGATCTCGTCTCCTACCTGACGCGGCCACGGGATGCGGAGGCGGCCGGAGCCCTCGTCCTCCTGGTCCATGGCGGTCCGTGGGGGCGGGACGGGTTCGGCTTCAACCCGCTGCACCAATGGCTGGCCGATCGCGGCTACGCGGCGCTCAGCGTCAATTTCCGGGCCTCCACCGGTTTCGGCAAGGCGTTCCTCAATGCCGGTGACGGCGAATGGGGCCGGCGCATGGACGACGATCTTCTCGACGCCGTCGCCTGGGCCGTCGACGAGGGCATCGCCGACCCGGCCCGGATCGCGATCATGGGCGGGAGCTATGGCGGCTACGCCACCCTCGCGGCCCTCGCCCGCAATCCGGAAGTCTATGCCTGCGGCATCGACATCGTCGGCCCGGCCAATCTCGAAACGCTCGTCCGAACCATCCCGCCCTATTGGGAGGCGATGCGGGCCCAGCTGCATCGGGCGATCGGCGACCCGGATACCGAGGAAGGGCTCGCCCTGCTGCGCGAACGCTCGCCGGTCTTCATGGCCGACCGCATCCGGTCCCCGCTCCTGATCGCGCAGGGTGCCAACGATCCGCGGGTGCGCCAGGACGAATCCGACCAGATGGTCGCCGCCATGGAGGCGAAGGGCATTCCCGTCACCTACCTGCTGTTCCCCGACGAAGGCCACGGCTTCGTCAGGCCGGACAACCGCCTGGCCTTCTTCGCCGCGGCCGAGGCCTTCCTCGCGCGCCATCTCGGCGGTCGCGCGGAACCGCTGGAGGCCGACGAAGCGCCCGGAACCAGCATGAAGGTCATGCGCGAGGGGTGATCCCTCGCGCATCGTCGTGAAGGCCGTCGGCAGCGACGGCCGGCCTCTTCAGCTCAGCGAGCCGCAGAAACGCTGGATGCGGGTGCAGGCCTCTTCGAGGGCTGAGTTCGAGGTGGCGTAGGAGATGCGCAGGTTGGGGCCGAGGCCGAAGGCCGAGCCGTGGACGGCGGCGACGCCCTCCGCCTGGAGCAGTTCCACCACGAAATCCTCGTCGGACTCGATGACCTTGCCCGACGGGGTCTTGCGCCCGATCGTCTCGGCGCAGGACGGATAGACGTAGAACGCGCCTTCCGGCGTCGGGCATTTGAGGCCCTTGGTCTGGTTCAGCATCGACACGACGAGGTCGCGGCGCTCGTGGAAGGCGGCGCGGAAGCGCGCGAGATGCTCCTGCGTCCCATCGAGGGCCGCCACCGCCGCCCATTGCGAGATCGACGAGGCGCCGGAGGTCTGCTGGCCCTGGACGAAATCCATCGCCTTGATGAGATGTTCGGGTCCGGCGGCGTAGCCGATGCGCCAGCCGGTCATGGCATAGGCCTTGGACACGCCGTTCATGGTCAGCGTGCGGTCGTAGAGGCCGGGCTCGACCTGAGCCGGGGTCACGAACTCGAAATCGCCGTAGCAGAGGTGCTCGTACATGTCGTCGGTGAGCACCCAGACATGGGGGTGCCGCATCAGCACGTCGGTGATCTTCTTCAGTTCGTCGCGGGCGTAAGCCGCGCCGGACGGGTTCGACGGCGAGTTGAGGATGATCCACTTGGTCTTGGGCGTGATCACCCGCTCCAGCTCCTCCGGCTGGAGCTTGAAATCGTGCTCCATGTCGGTCTCGGCGAAGACCGGCGTGCCGCCGCACAGGACCACCATCTCCGGATAGGAGACCCAGTAGGGGCGCGGAATGATCACCTCGTCGCCGGGATTCAGGGTGGCGAGGAGCGCGTTGTAGATGACGTGCTTGCCGCCGGTGCCGACGATGGTCTGCGACGCCTTGTAGTCGAGGCCGTTCTCGCGCTTGAACTTCTTCGCGATCGCTTCGCGCAGGGGCACGATCCCGGAGACCGGGGTGTACTTGGTCTCACCGCGCCGGATCGCGTCGATGGCCGCGTCCTTGATGTGGTCCGGCGTATCGAAATCGGGCTCGCCCACCGACAGGCTGATCACGTCCATCCCGCCCGCTTTCAGCTCGCGGGCCTTCTGCGTCATCGCGATGGTCGCGGACGGCTTCACCTTGGACAGGGCGTCGGCGAGAAAGCCCATGATGTCATGCTCCGAGGGTTCTGACGGGCACCTACGGGCGCCCTTTGAAAAGCGCGCGGACCCTAGTCCCGGAGGTGTGAGCCGGCAAGGCTGAGCCGCAGGGGGCGACGTCTCAAGGCGGTTCGATGTCGCCCTTCGGATCGAAGCGGTCTCGACCCCTCAACCACTCTCAATCTTCTCCTGCCCACCACCTCATCCTGAGGAGCTGCGAAGCAGCCTCGAATGAGCCTTCCAGAACCCACTGCGCGATCTGGACGCCTCCTTCGAGGCCTCCGCTTCGCTCCGGCACCTCAGGATGAGGTGATGGGTGGGAGGAACGGTGTCGGCCGCACTCTCTGTGACCGTCGATGTCGGTCGATCGCCGGACCAGCCATCGTGCGAAGAGAGAAGCGCCCCCAAAAAGGGGCCGCCACCCGATGGCGCGCAGCTCAGATACCGCCGAACACCCAGCGCAGCTTCGACAGGAAGCCGCCGCCGGATTTCGCCGCGCGGGTCGCCTCAGGCTCGTCCTTCGCCTGCGGAGCGGACGTGTCCGCATGGATCAGGCCGAGGGCCGCCGTATCGGTGGTCTCGCGGTCGATCAGGATGAAGCCGCCGGTGTCGCGGTTGGCGCCATAGGCATCGACGGCCACGGCCCGGTCGAGGCTCAGGGTCACGTCGGCGATGTCGTTGGCGACGAGCCGGGCAGCGGGCGCCGGGTTGCCGGTCTCCGGATCGATGCGGTTGCCGATGGTCGTCACGGTGGCGTTGACCGTCACGGTGCCGATCTTGGCGAGCAGCGTCGCACCGGGGAGCAGCTCCGTCTCGGCCGCCCAGAACAGGCGCGCCTCGAGACTGTCGGTGACGCGCATCGGCGCATCGGCGGCGACGATCACCGAACCGCGCGAGGCGTCGATCTCATCGGCGAGGACGAGGGTGACGGACTGTCCCTCCACCGCATGCGGCAGGTCGCCGTCGGCGGTGTAGATGCGGGCGATCGTGGAGGTCCGGCCCGAGGGCTCGACGATGATCGCGTCGCCGGGAGCGACACGGCCGCTGGCGATGAGGCCGGAGAAGCCGCGGAAGTCGGAATTCGGGCGGTTCACCCATTGTACCGGAAGGCGGAACGGGGCGGCCTGCTCCTCCACTCGCACCGGCACCTCTTCGAGGTACTGGAGAAGGGGCGTGCCGGTGTACCAGGGCACGACGGCGCCGGGCAGCACGACGTTGTCGCCGTTCTTGGCCGAGAGCGGGATGGCGCGGATCTCGGTGAATCCGAGGGGCGCGGCGAAGGCGTCGAACGCCGCATTGATCTCCTCGAACTTGTCCTGCGACCAGCCGACGAGGTCCATCTTGTTCACCGCGAGCGCGACGCGCTTGATGCCGAGCAGCGAGACCAGGAGCGCGTGGCGCCGGGTCTGGCGGGTCAGGCCCTGGCGCGCATCCACCAGGATCACGGCGACATCCGCCGTGGAGGCGCCGGTCGCCATGTTGCGGGTATACTGCTCGTGGCCGGGGGTGTCGGCGACGATGAAGGAGCGCTTGTCGGTGGAGAAGAACCGGTAGGCGACGTCGATGGTGATGCCCTGCTCGCGCTCGGCCTGCAGGCCGTCCACGAGGAGGGCGAGATCGATCTCGGCCCCCTGCGTGCCGTGCTTGCGCGAATCGCGCTGAAGGGCGGTGACCTGATCGTCGAAGATCTGCTTGGTGTCGTGCAGCAGCCGGCCGATCAGGGTCGACTTGCCGTCATCGACGGAGCCGCAGGTGATGAAGCGCAGGACTTCCTTGCTCTGGTGGGCGGCGAGGAAGCTGTCGTAGCCGAAGGCTTCGGGTGACTGATGGATCGTCATCTTAGAAATACCCCTCCTGCTTCTTGCGCTCCATGGCGCCCGACCCGTCCTTGTCGATCACGCGGCCCTGACGCTCGGAGGTCCGGGCGGCCAGGGTCTCGCCGATGATCTCGGGCAGGGTCGCGGCATCGCTCTCGACGGCGCCGGTGAGCGGGTAATCGCCCAGCGTCCTGAAGCGCACGGACAGGTTCTGCGGGGTCTCGCCGGGGTTCAGCGGCAGGCGCTCGTCATCGACCAGGATCAGCTGGCCGTCGCGCTCCACCACCGGGCGGGGCTTGGCGAAGTAGAGCGGCACGATCGGGATCTGCTCCTGCTCGATGTAGAGCCAGACGTCGAGCTCGGTCCAGTTCGAGATCGGGAAGACGCGCAGGGATTCACCGCGCTTCTTCTTGAGGTTGTACAGGTGCCAGGGCTCGGCCCGCTGGCGCTTGGGGTCCCAGCGATGCTGGGCCGTGCGCAGGGAGAAGATGCGTTCCTTGGCGCGCGAGGCCTCCTCGTCGCGGCGGGCGCCGCCGAAGGCCGCGTCGAACTTGTGCGTGTCGAGCGCCTGACGCAGGGCCTGCGTCTTCATCACGTCGGTATGCACCTCCGACCCGTGGCTGATCGGGCCGATGCCGCGGGCGAGACCGTCCTGGTTGGTGTGGACGATGAGGTCGAGGCCGAGATCCTTGGCGCGCTGATCGCGGAACGCGATCATCTCCTTGAACTTCCACGTCGTGTCGATGTGCATCAAGGGGAACGGCAGGCGGCCCGGCGCGAAGGCCTTCAGCGCCAGATGCAGCAGCACCGACGAATCCTTGCCGATGGAATAGAGCATTACCGGGTTCTCGGTCTCGGCG
The DNA here is from genome assembly GCF_042679825.1 of Methylobacterium marchantiae. Classification (NCBI taxonomy): domain Bacteria; kingdom Pseudomonadati; phylum Pseudomonadota; class Alphaproteobacteria; order Hyphomicrobiales; family Methylobacteriaceae; genus Methylobacterium; species Methylobacterium marchantiae. The sequence goes on from NZ_JBHTND010000014.1 coordinate 78,799, forward strand.
ACCGTCTCCCGCATGATGTGGATGCTCTCGGCTTCGAGACGCTGCAGGTGGGTGAGACGCTCGGGCAGCGTCGCGGCCAAAGCGGGGGCGGCGCTCATCGGGCCATCTCCAGATTGCTGTTGGGGGGGGTCGATTCGAAAGCGGCGGCTTCCTGCCCGGGCTGAACGTTCGCCTCGGGCTGGTGCACGTGAAGGCCGCATTCCTTCTTGGATTCCTGCTCCCACCACCAGCGGCCGGCGCGCTCGGACTCGCCGATCTTGATCGCGCGGGTGCAGGGCGCGCAGCCGATCGAGGGAAAGCCCCGGTCGTGCAGGACGTTGTAGGGGATGTAATTGTCGATCACGAAGCGGTCGACATCGGCCCGGGTCCAGTCGGCGAGCGGATTGATCTTGATCAGCCCGCGCGCCTCGTCGGCCTCGGCCAGGGGGGTATCGGCCCGGTTGGTCGATTGGCCGGCCCGGAGGCCGGTGAGCCAGCCGGCGGCATCGTCGAGGGCGCGGCCCAGCGGCTCGACCTTGCGGAAACCGCAACAGGCCTGACGGGCGGCGACGGAATGCCGGAAGCCGTTGATGCCCTCCTCGCGCACGAAGGCCTCTTCGGCGAGCCGCTCCGGCGCATAGGCCTGGATGCGGATGCCGTAGGCCGATTCCGTCTCCGCCCACACGTCGTAGGTCTCGGGAAACAGCCGGCCGGTATCCAGGGTGACGATCTCGGTCCGGCCTTTCGCCATGGCGAGGGCGTGGGTCAGGGCCTGATCCTCGATCCCGAGGCTGGTGGTGAAGACCAGCCGACCGGGGATGGCGGCTTCGATCGCGCGAATCCGCCCCTTCAGATCGAGACCGGCCATGGCGGACGCGAGGTCCCGCGCCGTTCGTTCCAGGGAAGTGCTCATCGCTGTGTTCTGTGCGCCCGCTTGCAAGTTGCCCGCTTGTCTGACACCTGAAATGTTCGCTATAACGAACGCTGTCAAGGCATGGCGGGGATCGCACCGCGGCATTCCCACGCTGCGGTAAATCTGGTCTGCAACGGCGCGGCACCCCTATCGGTTGCCCGCCGAAGGAATATCCTTCTCAATTCGCTGGTCGACGCCGTGCCTTCGCGCACCTCAGCGCCGCCGACCGGAACTGCAAAGCGAGGTCACTGTGGACGCGATCGATCTCAAGATCCTGGCATTGCTGCAGAACGACGCCACCCTCTCCATCGCCACGATCGGCGAGAAGGTGGGTCTGTCGCAGACGCCCTGCTGGAAGCGCATCCAGCGGCTCGAAGCGGAGGGCGTGATCGACCGCCGGGTCGCGGTCCTCGATCCGGTCAAGCTCGGGCTCGGCCTCACCGTCTTCGTCTCCATCGAGACGTCGGACCATTCCCGCGACTGGCTGGAGCGCTTCGCCTCCACCGTCTCCGCCATGCCGGAAGTGCTGGAATTCTACCGGATGGCCGGCGATGTGGATTACATGTTGCGCGTCGTTGTCGCGGATATGCAGGCCTATGACACATTCTATAAGCAGCTCATCGCGACCCTGCCCCTCAAGAACGTGACGTCCCGCTTCGCCATGGAAAAGGTGAAGTCGACGACGGCGCTTCCCCTGCCGGCAGCGCCGCCGAACGGCCGCTTCACACCCACCCTGTCCGTGGTGGCCGGAGAATAAAGTTCTATTTTGCGCTGCGAGGACAGGCAGCTCCTTCTACCCGGAGGTCGTTCTGTAAAACGGACATCCCGTTGACAGCCGGCCTCCCAGGACGACATGGCTTACCGATGGCACGACACGCGATCCTCCCCCGTACCGCCCCGTTCGACGACAGCGAACGCGCGAGCCTCGACGCCGTCCTCGGCGCGGCGACGCCGATCCAGCGCGCCTGGCTCGCCGGCTTCCTCGCCGGCCTCGACGCGGCCGGCGGCCAGGCCGCCGCGATCCCCGCCGCCCCGCCGAAGGCCTCCGAGCCCCTGACGATCATCTACGCCAGCGAATCCGGCAATTGCGAAGCCCTGGCCGGCAACGTCGCCAAGCTCGCGAAGAAGAGCGGCTTCAAGCCGAAGGTCGTGGATTTCGCCGATCTCGACATCGCCACCCTGTCCGGTGCCAAGAACGTGATCGCCATCGCGGCGACCTGGGGCGAGGGCGAGCCCCCGGCCCGCGCCACCCGCGCCTATAACGAGCTCATGGGCGAATCGGCGCCGCGCCTCGACGGGGTGACCTTCGGCGTGCTGGCGCTCGGCGACACCTCCTATGTCGAGTTCTGCGCCATCGGTAAGGCCCTCGACGCGCGGTTCGAGGCGCTCGGCGGCAAGCGCGGAGCGGAGCGGGCCGACCTCGACCTCGACTTCGACAAGCCGGCCGCCGACTGGATCAAGAACACGCTGAAGGCGCTGGCGCCCGCGGCGAGCGCCGACAACGTCGTGGCGGTCGATTTCGCGGGCCGCGCCGCTGCCGAGGACGACGATGCCGAGCCGAGCCGCGAGCCGGTGGTGGTCGAGGTCGTCGACCACGTGAATCTCAATTCGTCGCTCTCCGACAAGGAGACGATCCACCTCGCCCTCGAATTCGAGGACGGCGCGCCGGCCTACGAGCCGGGCGATTCGCTCGAGATCTACCCCGAGAACGATCCGGCCCTCGTCGAGGAGATCCTCAAGGCGACGAATCTAACCGGGGACGAGGGTCTGCGCAGGGCGTTGCTCTCCGAGCGCGACATCACCACGCTCTCGGCCACCACGGTAGAGCGGTTCGCCAAGGCGACGAGCCATGCCGAGGCGCAGAAGCTCATCGAGAGCGGCGAGGTGAAGGCCTGGATCGAGGGGCGCCACCTGATCGACCTCATCGAGACCTATCCGGCCGCCCTCTCGGCGGAGCACCTCAATACCATCACCCGGCCGCTGCCGCCGCGCGCCTATTCCATCGCCTCCTCGCGCAAGGAAGTGGGCGACGAGGTCCATCTCGCCATCGCCGCCGTCCGCTACGACAGCCATGGCCGCTCGCGCTCGGGCGTCGCCTCGGTCCATGTCGCCGACCGGATCAGGAACGGCGCCAAGCTGCGGGTAAAGCTGAAGCCGAACCGGCATTTCCGCCTGCCGCAGGACCCGGCCACCGACATCATCATGGTCGGGCCCGGCACCGGCGTCGCCCCGTTCCGCGCCTTCGTGCAGGAGCGCCGCGCCATCGAGGCCCCCGGCCGCTCCTGGCTGTTCTTCGGCGACCGGCACTTCACCCACGACTTCCTCTACCAGCTCGAATGGCAGGAGGCGCTGGAAGACGGATCGCTGACGAAGATCGACGTCGCCTTCTCCCGCGACCAGCCCGAGAAGATCTACGTGCAGGACCGCATCCGCCACCACGCCAAGGAACTGGTGGAATGGCTCGATGGCGGCGCCAATTTCTACGTCTGCGGCGACGCCAACAAGATGGCCAAGGACGTCCGCAACGCCGTCGTCCAGGCCTATGCCGAGGTGAAATCCCTCAGCGAGGCCGATGCCGAGACCGCCGTCGCGGCACTGGAGCGGGCTCATCGCTACCAGCAGGACGTCTACTAGGACGCGAACACGACCCTCACCCAACCACGGGAGAGGGACGCACACCGAGAACACGCGAACGAACCGGAACGCCGCCATGGACGACCACACACCTCCCCGCACCTACGAGACGCCGCCGACGACCCGCCCGATCGACGAGGCCGAAGCGGCGCGCGAGGCCGGCCTCGCCCATAACGAGCACATCAAGATCGCGAGCGGCTTCCTGCGCGGCACCCTGGCCGACGGGCTCCTCAAGCACGCCACCGGCGCGATCTCCGAGGATGACGGCCAGCTCGTGAAGTTCCACGGGATGTACCTGCAGGACGACCGCGACCTGCGCCCCGAGCGGACCAAGAAGAAGCTCGACAAGGCCTACAGCTTCATGATCCGCCTGCGCATCGCCGGCGGCGTGGTGACGCCCAGGCAATGGCTCGTCCTCGACGACATCGCCACCACTTATGCCAACGGAACCCTGCGGGCGACGACGCGCCAGACCTTCCAGTATCACGGCGTCATCAAGTCGAACCTCAAGCGCACCATGGCCGCCATCGACGGCGCGCTGCTCGACACCATCGCCGCCTGCGGCGACGTCAACCGCAACGTCATGGCCTCCACCAACCCGGCCCAGTCGGGCGCCCACAAGGCCGCCTTCGAGCTCGGCAAGGAGATCTCGGACACGCTGCTGCCGAAGACCAACGCCTGGCGCGAGATCTGGCTCGACGGCGAGAAGGTGCTCGGCGGCGAGCCCGAATTCGAGCCCGTCTACGGCAAGACCTACCTGCCGCGTAAGTTCAAGATCGTCGTCGCGGTGCCGCCCTCGAACGAGGTCGACGTCTTCGCGCACGATCTCGGCTTCATCGCCATCCTCGACAAAAAGGGAAAGGTCACCGGCTGGAACGTGACGGTGGGCGGCGGCATGGGCATGACCCATGGCGAGCCGGACACCTTCCCGCGCACGGCCGACGTGATGCTCTTCTGCAAGCCGGAGGAGGCGGTGAAGGTGGCCGAGGCGGTGATGACCGTCCAGCGCGACTGGGGCAACCGCAAGAACCGCAAGAACGCCCGCCTGAAATACACGATCGAGCGGTACGGCCTCGCCGCCTTCCGCGCCGAGGTGGAGAAGCGCGTCGGCAAGGCGCTCTCCGACCCGAAGCCGTTCACCTTCACCAATAACGGCGACCGCTACGGCTGGACCGAGGGCGACGACGGCCGCCACCACCTGACCCTCTACGTCGCCTCGGGCCGCATCAAGGATTACGAGGGCGACGGCCCGAAGCTTCTGGCGGGCCTGCGCCGGATCGCAGAGGTCCACGAGGGCGATTTCCGCCTCACCGGCAACCAGAATGTCATCATCGCCAACGTCCCGGCCGAGAAGCGTGCCGAGATCGAGGCCCTGGTCGACGAGTACGGCCTACTGAAGGGAGCCGGTGCCCTGCGCCGCAACTCGATCGCCTGCGTCGCCATGCCGACCTGCGGCCTGGCGCTGGCCGAGAGCGAGCGCTACCTGCCGGACCTGATGACGGAACTGGAGGAGAGCCTCGCCTCGCACGGCCTGCAGGACGACGAGATCACCATCCGCATGACCGGCTGCCCCAATGGCTGCGCCCGGCCCTTCATCGCCGAGATCGGCTTCGTCGGGCGCGGACCCGAGCGCTACCACCTCTATCTCGGCGCCGCCTTCGACGGCTCGCGCCTCGGCAAGCTCTACGCCGAGGACGTGAACGCCTCCGAGATCAGGACGATCCTCGATCCGCTCTTCGGAGCCTACGCGGCGGGCAAGACGCCGGGCGAGCGGTTCGGCGACTTCCTGATCCGCGCCGGCTACGTGACGAAGACCTTCAACGGGCCGGACTTCCACAAGAATATCGGCGCTCTCAAAGGCGCCGCCTGACCCGTTCCCGACACGTGCACTGCATCGAATAGGGTGCAGTGCACGTGCGATGGCCTAAAGGCCAAGCTCGGGCGCCTGCGAATATAAGACAGCGGCGGCCGAACTCCGGCGTGACTTGGCGGTTGATCCGGCAAATCGACCGGAGGCGGCGATGGCCAAGCACGACATCCTCAATTTCTTCGAGCACCGGCGCGACGGCGCCTGGATCTGCGTGAAGCCGTTCACGCTGACGACGAAGAAGACCAGCGTCGATATCCGCCAGGGCATGCGCTTCGATTACGGCACCCGCATCGGCGGCGTCGATCTCGCGGAGTATCTCGAGCAGCTCGGATCGCAATTCGGCTCCTGAGAGCCCGGTCGATCGGATGTCTCAGCGGCTGCTCAAACCCACGTCGATCATCCCATCAGACCACCTCAGGATGAGGTAAGGCCCTGGAAAGACAAATCAAAACAAACTCCGATGCGGGATACCCGCATGGCCTGGCCGAGCCTGATGCCACGGCTCAGAGGCGGTAGGCCGTCCTGCAGGCGCCCCAATGCCGGTCGCGCACGCGGATCGGCGCGTCGACTTCCCGGACGATATACGTCTCCGACCCCACCTGCCTGAGATAAGATTGCACCATCGCCGGCCGCGTCGAGCGGGCGGCGGTGATGCCGGTGCGATCGTCGAAGATCCGCCGGTTGCGGGAATGAGCGTTGTTCCAGACCGGATCGCCCGGCCGCTGGGGTTGGGCGTATCTCGTATTGTGCACCGGCAGGAAACCGTTCCGATCGGTGACGATGCAGAACAGCATCCGGTTGTCCTGCGCCAGTTCCGGTTCCATGATCGGCGGGATCAGCGCTTCGAGCCTCATCACCGAACGGGTCATGAACTGCAGCGGGTTGGTCTCGGGGATCGCCGTGTAGGTGGTATCGAACAGCGTCGCTTCGTCGAGGCGCCCGGCATCGAGTTCGGCGGTGAGGACGCAGCTCACCCGCCATGCCAGTTCCTGCGCCTTGGCGATGAGCGGCGCATGCTCGGTATGGATCGCCGCGAGCTTCTGCCGGAGCCGTTCGCGCATTCCCGCATCGAGTTCTCCGAACGCGCCGTGCAGGCCCATCGCGCTGGTTCCGACAATCGTCAGCGGGACCGGACCGATCGCCTCGATCTCGACGGGCAGGCTCTGCCCGACCCGGAGCGGATGGCCCGACGGCATCGCCAGCAGCACGCCGCCCTCGCTGAGGTCGATGGTCCGGGTCTGCCGTCCATCGGCGAGCCCGACCGCGAGATCCACCGGGAAACGGTCGTGGCGACGGCGATCGCCGATCTCGCTCTGGCGCATGACAGCGACGAAGCGCCGTCCGAGCCCTGAGGCCTGTTCGGCGGCATGGGCGGCGGCGGCCTCCATGGCCTCGGCCTGGGCGTTGAGGGCGAGGGTCGCCGCGGTGGCCTGACCCGCATCCCGGTCGACCGTGGCGACGAGACCCGACGCGCGATGGGCGCCCTGGACGATCCCGGTCACGGTCTCGGCCTGGGCGGCGGCGATGTCGCGGACGGTGGCGAAGGCCGGGCGGACCGATTCGATGGCGCCGGCCACCGCCTCGATTGCGGCGCCCGAAGAGGCCGCGCCCTGGCGCAGGCGGGCGATCCTCGCGCGGACGTCCTCGGCGGCCTGGGCGGTCTGGACCGAGAGCGACTTCACTTCGCTGGCGACCACGGCGAAGCCCCTCCCCGCCTCGCCCGCCCGCGCCGCCTCGATCGTGGCATTGAGCGCGAGCAGGTTGGTCTGCCTCGCCACCGCCGAGATCGTATCGACGATGCTGGCGATCTCGTTGCCGGCCTCGGCCAAGGCCGCGATGAGGGCACGCGCCTCCGTTCCCCGGTCTCCCGCCTGGTCGAGATGGCCGCCGGCCTGCCCCATCGCCTCGGTGATCCGGGCGGAGGTGGAGGACAGGCCGCCGGTCCGCTCGGCGAGGTCCGTCGTCGCCGAGGCGGCGGATTGGGCGGCCTCCGCTAGCTCGGTCATCCGCGTGCGGATGCCGGCCAGGCTCTCCTGCATCTCGACCACGTCGGAGCGGGCCGTTGCAATGGAGCCGCTGACACCGTCGATCGCCGACCGGATATCGGCTTCGATGGTATCGAGGACGTCTGTCCCACCCGACAATCGCGATCTCGCCTCTTCTGGTCGAGCAACCTCTTCGACCGGAACAGACCGGATCTCTTCGGACACATGCTTCGGGCGGCGGAGGAACATCATAAATCTATTATCGTCGAGCGCGTCTAAAATTCAGTTAAAGGCGAAACTAATGCGGAAGTGGGCACGTCTGACGAAAGGTGAGACCGGCCCATCGCCGATACCATTCCCGTGACGTTCATCCATGGGATGCGAGGACGGTCATGGTTCACCACCGTCGTTTTGACGGCCGAGAGCGGGAGACTTAGGGTTCTTTCATGACAATCGACGCCGATCAGGTGCCAGTTCGCGTGCAGGAACTTCGCCCGGAGGAACCCGCGCCCACCACACGATGCCGGATCCTGGCGACGGCCGAGCAGTTCTTCCGCGATATCGGCTACCAGAAGACCACCGTGGCCGACATCGCCAAGACGCTCAGGATGAGCCCGGCCAACGTCTACCGGTTCTTCGAATCCAAGAAGGCGATCAACGAGGCCGTGGTCGAGCGCGTCACCCGCGAGGTCGAGGCGCTCATCGCCGGCATCGCCGTGGCGCCCGGCCTCAGCGCCGATCAGCGGATCGCCGAGATCATCCGCGAACTCCACCGCGACTGTATCGAGCGCTGCAGCGACAATCCCCGCATCCACGAGATGGTCGAGGCCGCCATGTCGGAGAGCTGGGACGCCTGTCGCCACCATATCGACCGGATCGGCAAGGCGCTGGAGCGGGTGGTGACGGAAGGCGTGCGCAGCGGCGAGTTCCAGGTCGAGGATCCCGCGACCACCGCCGCCTGCCTGCACGTCGCCATCACGCGCTATTGTCACCCCGTCCTCGTGAGCCAGTATTCCAACGCGCCCGCCCCGCCGATCGACGCGATGATCGCCTTCCTCCTCCGCGCCCTGCACGGGCCCGCCGAGAGGTCGTGACACGCAGACCTGACGAGAGGGCCTGCTGGGAGACCCGAACCGCGGGCGCGGCGGGTTCTCAGCCCATCTCGGCCAGGATCGCCTGCGCGGCGGCGCGCGGATCGGCGTTTTGGGTGATCGGACGACCGACGACGATGTGGTCGATCCCTGCCGCCATCGCGGCCGCCGGAGTCATCACCCGCTTCTGGTCTCCCACAGCGTCTCCCGCGGGTCGGATGCCCGGAGTCACGATGAGCCGCGACGGGCCGATCGCGGAGCGGACGGAGATCGCCTCGGCCGCGCTGCAGACGATGCCGCCGATCCCCGCATCCGCCGCCTGCCGCGCGCGCAGGGCCACCAGATCGGCGACGGGCATGGCATAGCCGGCCTCGTCGGCATCGGCCTGATCGTAGGAGGTGAGCACGGTGACCGCGAGGATCGTCGGGCCGTCCTCGCCCCGGCCCCGCACCGCCGCTCGCATGGTCTGCGGATAGGCATGGACGGTGAGGAAGGTCACGCCGAGGTCGGAGAGGGCGCGGACGCCGTCCTCCACGGTGTTGCCGATATCGTGCAGCTTCAGGTCGATGAAGACCTTGAGGCCGGCATCGGAGAGGCGCCGGACCAGCGACAGACCGCCGGAATAGGCCAGCCGATAACCGATCTTGTAGAATGTCGCCGCGTCGCCGATCCGGTCCACCAGCGCCTCGGCTTCGGTGACGCTCGGCAGGTCGAGGGCGACGATGAGGCGGTCTCGCGGATCGACGGCGATGGGGGACATGAGGGCTCCGGACAATCTCGCGAGACGGATCGCCGTCGCAGGCCCCTCTGTCAACGCGGGCGCGGTCTCATTCGGAGATAACGGCCCGCGGCGGTTTCGGCAGAACCTCAGTCAAGGCACGACTGAAGCCGGGCACGTCTCGGTGTGTGAAAGCCGCGGAAGATTTCTCGCCGCGGGCGGCAGCGCCTCAAGGCAGAGAAGATGCCTTCGACCGCGTTCGGCGCCGGGATCTCGGCCACCATTCGGGTAAGGTGGGGCGAGATGCCACGAACTCACGCGGTGATCTTCGTCACGAGACGCTTCGTTTCGTCGAGGGCGATGCGGATCACCTCCGCCTGCGCGTAGATGCTGTCCGCGTCGATCCCGGCGGTGACGTCGGACGACCACCACAGGCCGCCGTCGATGCCGCGCAGCATGTCGGTAAGACGCCGGTGCTGCAGCGTGAGGGCGTCTATGGCGTTCTGGGCATTCACCGGGTGGGCTCCTCGTTGCCGGGAGAGCATAACCTCGCCGGAGGCATCGCGGCGGGAAATCGACCCTCACCGGCACGATTATTCCTGCACGATCATTCCGAGGACGGGACCGTCGTTCGATCCTGATGCCTCATCACGCGGGACACCTCCTGCTTCAGGACCGGAAGAAGCTCGGCCTCGAACCAGGGATTCGCCTTGAGCCAGCCGTTGTTGCGCCAAGACGGGTGGGGCAGCGGCAGCACGCGCGGGCGGCGCGGCTCGTCGAGGATGGCGCGCCAGTTCCGCACCATGGCGGTCAACCCGCCCTCGACCCGGCCGAGATGCCAGGCCTGCGAATACTGGCCGATGACCAGGATCAGTTCCACCGCCGGCAGGCCCGCGAACAGGGCGTCGCGCCAGCGTTCCGCACATTCCCGGCGGGGAGGTTTGTCGCCGCCCTTGGCATCGAGCCCAGGGAAACAGGCCCCCATGGGCACGATGGCGAGCCGGGACGCATCGTAGAAATCCGCCTCGCCGAGGCCGAGCCAGGAGCGCAGCCGCACGCCCGACGGGTCCATGAACGGGATGCCGCTCCTGTGGGCCCGGTTGCCCGGCGCCTGGCTGGCGATACAGAGGCGCGCCGAGGACGAGCCCTGCACGATGGGCTTCGGCTCCTGCGGCAGGGGGGCGCCATAGAGAGGCGCATCGCGGCAGAGGCGGCAGGCCCGCAGGGCCTCGGCGGTCGTCTCGAAGGGGATCATCTGCGCCGGAAGGTAGTGTGACGGCCCGATCTTGCGAGCGGGTCCCACGGGAACGAGAGGCCGCACCCCGCGCTTGAATCGATGGAGGGGCCGGCGTCACCGAGCCGTCCCGCGAGCATGACACGAGCGGAAGACAGGGAGCGGACCACCATGGCCTTCATCACCGCGCCGGACGGGACGGAGCTCTACTACAAGGATTGGGGCAGCGGGCGTCCCGTCGTGTTTCTCCACGGCTGGCCGCTCGATGCCGATATGTGGGAGTACCAGATGGTGCCGGTGGCGGAGGCGGGCTTCCGCGCCGTCGCCTACGATCGCCGGGGCTTCGGCCGATCGGGCCAGCCCTGGAGCGGCTACGATTACGATACGTTCGCGGACGACCTCCACGCCGTGCTGGAGAGCCTCGATCTCCGCGACGCGACCCTCGTCGGCTTCTCCATGGGCGGCGGCGAGGTCGTCCGCTATCTCACGCGCCACGGGACGGCCCGGGTCTCCCAGGCGGTCCTGGTCTCGGCGGTGACGCCGATGATGCTGAAGACCCCGGACCATCCCGACGGCGTCGATGCGAGCGTGTTCGACGACATGATCGACGGGTTGCGGATGGACCGGCCGGCCTTCCTCGCCGATTTCAACAGGGGCTTCTTCGGTGCCGGCATGTTCACCTCGCCCGCCTCGACGGACTTGATGGACTGGGCCGGCCAGATCGCCATGCTGGCCTCGCCGAAAGCCACGATCGCCTGCGTCCGGGCCTTCTCCGAGACCGATTTCCGGCCGGACATGGCGAATGTGACGATCCCCTGCTTGATCATCCACGGTGACGCCGACCAGACCGTGCCGATCGACGTCACGGCGAGAGTGACGGCCTCCGCCGTGCCGAGCGCCGAGTTCGTGATCTACGACGGCGCGCCGCACGCGATCCCGATGACCCATCACGAACGCCTGACGACCGATCTCGTGGATTTCCTCAGGCGTTGACCTGCTGAGGCTCTCCGATCCGGTCAATGAGCCTTCGGAATCCGGTACTCAAACGCCCTTCAATCCGGTCAGATCGAGGGGTAGAGAGCGCAGGCGCTGACCGGTCGCGGCGAAGATCGCGTTCGAGATCGCCGGGGCGATCACGGGCACGCCCGGCTCGCCGATGCCGGTCGGAGCGGCATCGGAGGCCACGATATGCACCTCCACCACCGGCATCTCGCTCATCCGGGTCGGCTCGTAGGCGTCGAAGTTCTTCTCCTGCACCACCCCGTCCTTCAGGGTGATCCGGTTGCGCAGGACCGACGACAGGGCGAAGCCCACCGCCCCTTCCACCTGCGCGCGGATCACGTCCGGGTTGACGGCGATGCCGACATCCACCGCCGCGACGATGCGGTTGACCTTCACATGCGCCGCCTCGGCGGTGATGTCGGCCACCATCGCCACGTAGGACCCGAAGGATTCGTGCGCCGAGATGCCGAGGCCCTGGCCTTTTCCGCCGCTGCGCTTGTCCCACTGCGCCTTCTCGGCCGCGAGCTTCAGGACGCCCGACAGGCGCGGCGCGCCGGTCAGCATGCCCAGGCGATAGGCGAGCGGATCGGCTCCGGCGGCATGGGCCAGCTCGTCGATGAACACCTCCATCGCCTGCGCCGTATGGGTATGGCCCACCGAGCGCCACCACAGCACGGGCACGCCCTCACGGGCGTTGTGGACCTCGAACCGGTAGGACGGCAGGGCGTAGGGCGTGTCCGATGCGCCTTCGACGGTGGTGGAATCGACGCCGCTCTTCACCAGCATCGCCTCGAACGGCGAGCCGATCATGATCGACTTGCCGACCATCCTGTGCTGCCAGCCGGTGATGGCACCCTTGGCGTCGAGGCCCGCCCGCAGGGTGTGCAGGACCATGGGACGGTAGAACCCGCCCGCCATGTCGTCCTCGCGGGTCCAGACCAGATGGACCGGCGCCTTGCCGCCGGTCGCCTTCATGATGGAGGCGGCTTCGGCGATGTAATCGGCGCTCGGGGTAGCGCGGCGCCCGAAGGACCCGCCCGCCCATTGCGTGTGAAGCCTGACCTTGTCGGCCGTCACGCCAAGGGTAGCGGCGGCGACCGCCTGCTCGATCGTCTGGAACTGCAGGCCGGCATAGATGTCGTAGGATCCGTCCGCCGCCTTCTCGATCGTCGCGTTGAGGGGTTCCATCGCCGCATGGGCGAGGTAGGGGAAGGTGAATTCGGCCTCGACGACCTTGGCCGATCCGGCGATCGCCGCGGCCGGATCGCCCTTTTCGGACGCGACGATCCCGGACCGCTTCGCGGTCTCGCGATATTCCGCGAGGATGGCGTCCGAGGAGCGCTTCTCCGCGGTGCTGTCGTCCCAGGTGACGGACAGGGCGTCACGCCCCTTCATCGCCGACCACGTATCCTTTGCGATCACGGCGACGCCGCTGGGGATCGTCACCACGTCGACCACGCCGGGCACGGCGCGGGCGGCCTTGTCGTCCACATGCGCCACGGTTCCGCCGAAGCGCGGAGACCGGGCCACCACCGCCGTCACCTGCCCCGGACGCCGGATGTCCATGGCGTAAATGGCGGTTCCATCGGTCTTGGCCGAGGAATCGAGCCGGGGCACCTTCTTGCCGATGAGGACCCACTGGCTCGGATCCTTGAGCTTCGGCTGCTGCGGCACCGGTATCGCGGCGGCCGCCTCGGCCAAGGCACCGAACCGCTCCTCGCGCTTCGAGGCCGCATGACGGACCACGCCTGCCGACACCGTGATCTCGGAGGCCGGGACCGACCATTTCTCGGCCGCCGCAGACACGAGCATCGCACGGGCCGCCGCTCCGGCCTTGCGGAGCTGGAACCAGGAATTCGCCACCGCCGTCGAGCCGCCGGTTCCCTGGATCGGCCCCATCAGCAGGTTGTTGTAGAGCGTCGCATCGGCGGGGGCGAAGGCCACGCGCACGCGGGACCAATCGGCGTCGAGCTCGTCGGCGAGGATGGTGGCGAGGCCGGTCGTGTTGCCCTGCCCCATGTCGAGATGCTTGATCATCACCGTCACCGTGTCGTCGGCGGCGATGCGCACGAAGGCATTGGGCTGAGCCGGCGCCGAGGACAGGTCCGGACCGGCCGCAGCGCGCACCTGCTTTGCGGGGTCGAGGGTGAAGCCGATCACCAGGGCACCGGCGGCAGCGCCGGCGCCGCCGAGGAAGGCGCGGCGCGAAGGACGGGGAGCAGCCGCGTCGGAATGGGTCTGACGGACCTTCAGCATGGCTTCCTCCTCAAGGAACGATGGCGCGGCGGATATCGGACAAGATGGCGTCGGCCAAAGCGGCAGACGGAAGGCGCCGGTCAGGCGAGGGAACGCGCCGCCTCGTGGATCGCGGCGCGGATGCGCTGATAGGTGCCGCAACGACAGATGTTGCCGTCCATGGCGCTGTCGATCTCGGCGTCGCTGGGTTTCGGGGTCGTCGAGAGCAGGCCGATCGCCGACATCATCTGGCCGGACTGGCAGTAGCCGCACTGGACCACGTCGAGGCCGCGCCAGGCCGTGCGCACCGCATCCGCCACACGACCGGACGTACCCTGGATCGTGACGACCTTCGCATCGCCGACATCGCCGATGCGGGTCTGGCAGGAACGGACGGGCTGGCCGTCGAGATGGACGGTGCAGGCCCCGCATTGGGCGATTCCGCAGCCGTACTTGGTGCCGGTCTTGTCGAGATGGTCCCGCAGCGCCCAGAGCAATGGCATGTCGGGATCGGCGTCGATCTCGTGCGACACGCCGTCGACGTTCAGTTTCAGCATCACGTCACTCCGCCTGCAGAACACATTTATTCTAAGTAACAGACAGACCTCGCCAATGTGCGGCGGCACACATCGGGCGGGAGGCGCCGGATTTCCGGGCACGCGCGAAAGGTGTGGAATTTAGAGACAAGTCTCCCGGTCTCGGCAGGTCGTTCTTAACGTATCGGGCGCACTTTCTCTCTCGTCGCAGCTCCGACAGGCCGCGGTCCCTTCGACCCACGGCCTTTCCTCGCATGATCCTCAAGACGGTGATGTCCGACCTGACAGCGGAGATGGTTCAGCGTGGACGCGGTTCTTCGGCACCGGAATCCGTCCGACGCCGCGAGGTGGCGCGGGACATCCGCTCCGCGCGCGAGCGGCTGACCTCGACGAGCGGACTCGAGCGCGCCTTCGATTACGAGCTGATCCGGATCTATGCCGAGTACCGCTCCGGTGCCGGCCTCGCCCATGCCGTGCTCGGATTGCTCATCGCCGGAGCCTCCTCGCTATGGGTGCCGGTTCCCGTCGCCGTCGCCTGGGCGATCTGTCTGCTCGCCGGCGTCGGTCTGTCCATGGGGCTGACACGGCGCTTCCTCAAGCAGTCGCCGGAGACCGTTTCGGTCAGGCGCTGGCGCAGCACCTTCATGGTGAGCGAGATCGTCCAGAGTACGTCCTGGGCGTTGATGATCCTCGTCGCCGACCCCAGCGCCCGCATCTTCGTGCTGTTCGGCCTCGTCATCGTCGCCGCGGTGGCGGCGATGCTGGCGGCCACCCTGCCGGCCGCGGCGGGTGCGGCGCTCCTGCCGCTGATCCTGGCTGCTCTATCGCTCCTGGCCCTGTCCCAGGATATGGACACGATCATGCTCGTGACCATGGTGGTCGGCTCGCAGATCTTCTTCATGGGCCTCGCCCGCCGCGTCTACGCTTCCGCGGTCGGCGCCTTGAAGTCGCAGGCGGAGAAGGATGCGATCTTCGTCGAACTCGAACAGGCCAAGGCCAATTCCGACGAAGCGCGTCGACGGGCGGAGGAGGCCAACCTCGCCAAGTCCCGGTTCCTCGCCACCATGAGTCATGAGCTGCGCACGCCCCTGAACGCGATTCTCGGCTTCTCGGAGGTGATGAAGAACGAGGTCTTCGGCGCCCATGTCGCCCCGTCCTACAAGGAATATGCGGGCGATATCCACGACAGCGGGATGCATCTCCTCAATCTCATCAACGAAATCCTCGACCTCTCGCGCATCGAGGCGGGACGCTACGAACTGAACGAGGAGGCGCTGCAGCTCGCTCACGCGGTGGACGAGTGCCGGCACATGGTCTCCCTGCGCGCGCGCAGCAAAGGCCAGTCCTTCTACGAGTTCATCGACCCCGATCTGCCGCGCCTCTGGGCCGACGAACGGGCGCTGCGCCAGATCGTGCTGAACCTCCTCTCGAACGCCGTGAAGTTCACGCCTCCGGGCGGGGAAATCACGATCAAGGTGGGCTGGACGGCGTCGGGCGGCCAGTATGTCAGCGTCAAGGACAGCGGCCCCGGCATTCCGGAGGACGAACTCGGCACGGTCATGTCCTCGTTCGGCCGGGGCTCGCTGGCGATCAAGACCGCCGAGCAGGGGTCGGGCCTGGGACTGCCCATCGTGAAGGGTCTCGTCGACCTGCACGGCGGCAATTTCCACCTCAAGTCGAAGCCGCGCGAGGGCACCGAGGTGGTGGTGATCTTCCCCGCGAGCCGGGTCATGGACACCCTGCCCGCCCTCAACCTTCCGGCCGAGGCCGCCCTGGTCGCTCCCGTGCGCGGCAGCCGCAATGCGGCACGCGCCGCCTGAGTCTGGCGAGCCCCGCCGACGCTCAGCCTAGCCTTCGTTGCGCCCCGACACCCCCGCCTGGTCGAAGGTCGCCATGTCGCGGTGGCAGGCGAGCGCACCCTTGAGGAGGCCGATGGCGAGCGCGGCACCCGACGCCTCGCCGAGCCGCATGCCCAGCGCCAGCAACGGCACGAGACCGAGTCGTTCCAGCACCTCGGCATGGGCGCCTTCCGCCGAGACGTGGCCGGCGAGGCAATGGTCGAGCATCGTCGGGTCGACCGCGTGCAGGATCGCGGCTGCCGAGGTGGCGACGTATCCGTCGATGACCACCGGGATGCGCTGCATCCGGGCGGCCAGGATCGCACCGGCCATGGCCGCGATCTCACGACCGCCGAGGCGCGACAGGATCTCGAGGGGATCGTCGAGATGGCCGGCATGTCGGGTCAGAGCCGCCTCCACGGCGGCGACCTTCCGCGCGATCCCGGCATCGTCGACGCCGGTGCCGCGGCCGACCCAACGCGCCGCCCCGCCACCATAGAGGGCGGCGTAGATCGCCGCGGCGATGGTGGTGTTGCCGATCCCCATCTCGCCGAGGCCGAGGCAATCGGTACCGGCGGCGATGGCTTCCATCCCGAAGGCCATGGTGGCCACGCAATCCTTTTCGGAGAAGGCGGGGCCTTCGCAGATGTCGCCGGTGGGTAAGTCGATGGCGAGGTCGAAGACCTTGAAGCCGAGGCCGTAGGCGGCGCAGATCTGGTTGATCGCCCCGCCGCCCGCCGCGAAATTGTCGAGCATCTGCCGGTTCACCTCGGCCGGAAAGGCCGAGACACCGCGCGCGACGATCCCGTGACTGCCGGCGAAGACGCAGACCATCGGACGGTCGAGGCTGGGCTTGCCCTTTCCCTGCCAGGCGGCGAGCCATTCGACGAGATTCTCCAGCCGTCCGAGAGCGCCCGCCGGCTTCGTCAGCGTCGCGTCCCGCTCGCGGACCATGGCGATGGCGTCGCGGTCCGGCCCCGGCACGGAGGCGATGAGGCGACGGATATCGGCGAACGGCGTCTCGGCTGTCATTGCGCGGAACTTGCCTCGGATCTCGGCGCGGCCGGGATGGCGGCCTGCTTGTGCCGCGAGCTATAACCAACGGGGCGCGGGCGGTGAAGGCGGGGCCTCGATGACGCAGGGCGGGGATCTCGAACCGAACGATGCGTTTCCCGGCGCGCGCCTGGCGTATGATCTCGCTGCGTGCCTGCGGTTCTATTCCAGGCTGCCGGTGCCGCGCTTGCCCGGTGAGGGTGACCCGCATCGCCTGCCCGACTTCCGCACCCTGCCGCGCATGCTGCCCGTGGCCGGCATCCTCCTCGCCTTGCCCGCCGCCCTCGTCCTGCTGATGGCCTGGGGACTCGATTTGGGCCCGTTCCTGGCCGCGACCCTGGCCGTGGCCGCCGGAGCCCTCGTCGCCGGAGCGCTGCACGAGGATGGGCTCGCCGACGTGGCGGACGGTTTCGGCGGAGGAACGACGCCGGAGCGCCGCATCGAGATCATGCGCGACAGCCGGATCGGCGCCTATGGCGGCGTCGCCCTGGTTCTCGCACTGGCCCTCCGGATCGGCGCCCTCGCGACGCTCCTCGACCGTACCGGGGAGCTCGCCGCAATGGCGCTCCTGCTGGCCGCCTCCTTCTCGCGCAGCGCCGCGCTGGCGCCGATGGTGCTGCTCGGACCGGCGAGGCCCGGTGGGGCGGGTGCCTCCGTGGGAAGGCCTGACAACCGGACCGTCGCGATCGTCGGTCTCCTCGCTTCAACCCTCGTCGCGATCGGCTGGATCGGCGGCTTGCCCGTTTTCGGCATGCTGCTCATGCCGGCTTGCGCGCTGATCGCCGCCCTCGGCCTCACCGCCCTGGCACGCGCGAAGATTGGCGGGCAGACCGGCGACGTCATCGGGGCCTGCCAACAGGTCGCGGAAATCGCAGCGCTGCTGGGCCTCGTCGCAGCGATCCCGCGCTGAGGAACCAAGCAGGTTTCGTAAAAGTGGTCACCGGTTTCGCGTCGGTAACCTGCGACACATCTTGGAGCTGAGCAGCGTGAAGCGTTGGCGTGCCGACGCGAAGCCGCTCAGGGATCGGAGCTTGATCGCAACCCGTACCTGAGGGCATGGAACGGGCGATGACTCAGTCTCTCCCTCCAAGACCCTCCAGCCCCTGCACCAAGGTCTGCATCCTCGATGCCGTGACCGGGCTGTGCGAAGGCTGCGGACGCACACGTGACGAGATCGGCTTCTGGGGCTCGCTGTCCGAGCCGAAGCGGCAGGCGATCATGGCGACCCTGGAAGACCGCCTCGCCGCCGCCTATCCGCTGAGGAAGGCCGTCGCGAAGCAATGATCTATGCCGCTCTCGCCGTTCTCCTCGGCATCTTCGGTTTCCTCGTCCTCTCCGACGGGTCGAACACGCTCATGGGGTTGGAGAAGGACGAGCTGGCGCGCCTCGCCTTCAGCGGAACCTTGCTCACGCTCCTCATCGCCGGCTTCTGGCACAGGTTCCGGGACGGGATGGGCGAGAATCTCAAGGCCCTGATGATCTGGGCCCTCCTCGCCGTCGCTCTGGTGGCGGGCTACGCCTACAAGGAGGAGGCCGGAGAGATGGGAAACCGCATCGTCGGGACGCTTCGTCCGGGCAGCGCGGTCACGGCAGGCGACGGGACCGTCACCATCACCCGGAGGGCGGACGGCGCATTTTCCGTCAGGGCAGAGGTGAACGGGCGGATGCAGGTCTTTCAATTCGATACCGGTGCGAGTTCCGTGGTGCTTACCGCGGAGAATGCGGCCGCCATCGGTATCTCCCCGGCGGAATCCGATTACGGCATCCGGGTCTCCACCGCCAACGGCGTCGCGATGGCGGCTCCCGTCTATCTCGACAGCCTGACCGTAGGGTCCATCACCGAGCGCCGCGTCTCCGCCCTCGTGAGCCGTCGCGGCGCGCTGTCGGGCAATCTCCTCGGCATGACCTTCCTCGACCGGCTGGCCTCCTACGAGGTGCGCGGCGACCGGCTGGTGCTGCGTCCGGCACGATAGAGGTTTTCCGGTCCGCCCCCTCCGCGGATGCCGGGAGCGAGGTCGAGCGGCGACGCCGGAACTCGCTTCGCTACGACCTACGGAAAACGGCGGCTGAACTGCGGAGGGCGTGCCTGAGATAGGCCTGCACGAAAGCGGGCATGCGCGCCGTATCGATCTCTTCCGGCGCGCCGACCGAGACGAAGCCGGACAGTTCCGGCTCGGTTTCGGCGAGACGATGCCGCTCCATCCGGGCCTGCAGGACATCGACCGGCTCATCGAAAGCGACGGGACGCAGGAACGCGAGTTGCCCACCTCCCTGCATCAGGAGCCAATTCTGCGGCGCATCCGACGGGACCGTCAGTCCGGTCTCCTCGAAGAGCTCGCGCGCCGCGCTGCCGACGAGATCGACCTCGCCGCCTTCCAGCACATCGTCGAGATCCGGCGTGCCGCAGGGAAAGTAGATCTGGCCGGCATTGGCGGTGTGGCCGCCCATCACGCCGAGCAGGATGGCACCGTCCGCACCGTGGGGAACGATCGCCGCGAAGGCGTTGAGGACGCCCGGATCGGGCGAATCCAGATCCTTGTGGGCGATGAAACTCGCATAGGCGGTCTCGAACATGTCGACCACGCAGGCCGCCCCCTCGATACGGCAGGCGCTCGCGAGGAGGACGCGCCCATCGAACAAGCCCGGCCGGGCGGCGCAGCGGCGGTTCCAGTTCTCGGCGATGACGGCCTCGTTGTCCCGCGCCCAGGCCCAGTCGTACGATACGAGGCGCGCCGTCGGCGCCTCGATCGGCGTCAGGGTGACCCCCTCAGACAAGCAGCGTTCCCTCGCTCATCACGACCGCAGAGCCGCCGATCTCCACCGATTGCAACGCGCCGGTCTCGATCACGAGCTGGAGGGCGATCTCGCTCGGGCGCCCCATGGCGATCCCCTGGCGAATGAACACGTCGTGCTCACCGTCGCCGAGCGGCTCGAATTCCATCATCACACCCGCGAAGGCCGCCGCGGCCGAGCCCGTGGCCGGGTCCTCCATCACTCCGAGATGGGGGGCGAACATGCGGGCCTGGAAGCGGTGGCCGAGCCCCTCCGGGTCGGCCGCGTAGAGATAGAGCGCCGCCGGCTCGGCCATGGCGGAGAACGCGGCCATGTCGAGACGAGCGGCGTCGAGCTTCGTCCGTGCGCTGACCGGCACGAAGACGAAACCCGGCCCCGCCGCATGCCGACTCGGCGCATGGCGGCCGAAGCCGATATCCTGCACCTCGAGCCCCAGCATCTTCGCGAGGAGATCCCGCTCCGGCCCCTCGCCGTCGTAGTCCGGCAGGACGGGGAGCTTGAAGCGCCCGCGTCCGCGCCCTTCTCCCGCCTCGACCACGCAGGCCACCGTGCCGACGGCCGCTTCGAGACCGAAGGCGGTGGCATCCGTGAGCCCGGATTTCGCGTCGCGCAAGGCCAGCAGGATCGCCGCCCCGAGCGTCGGGTGCCCGGCGAAGGAAAGCTCGCGGGCCGGGGTGAAGATGCGCAGGCGCGCCCTGTGACGAGGCTCGTCCGGCGGCAGCACGAACACCGTCTCGGACAGGTTGAACTCGCCCGCGATCCTCTGCATCGCGGCATCGTCGAGCCCTTGCGAGTCGAGCACCACGGCCAGGGGATTGCCGGCGAAGGGCGTCTCGGTAAACACGTCGAGGGTGACGAAGCGCCGGCTCATGGGCTGTTCCTTGTTCATGACCGTCACACCGGCTCCACCGGGAACGTCTCGCTGGGTGCGACGAACTCGTCCTGCGCCTCGACGGTGAGGATCTCGCGCGATCCTGCTTCGGCCGTACGGCGGAGGAGGCCGTAGACCGAGGCACCGGCCATGCCGAGCGCCAGTGCCGCCGAGCCGGTGCGGGCGTAGTGGACGAGGAACAGCGCAGCGATGGCGTCGCCCGCGCCGTTGACGTCGAGGTGAAGGCGCGGCGTGCGCATGCGCCAGAACTGGCCGCCCTCCCCGGCCATGAGGTCGATGCCATCGGCGGGGGTGTCCTCGGTGACGAGGGAGGTCACCAGGACCACGCGCGGGCCGATCGCATGGATCGCGGCGAGTGCGGCCTTGGCCTCGTCAAGCGTGCCGGTGGGGAGGCCGGAGAGGACGTTGAGCTCGAACTGGTTCGGAGTCACGATATCGGCCGCCGGGACGGCCTGATCGCGCATGAATTCCGGGATGCCGGGGCGGACGTAGATCCCGCGATCCGTGTCACCCATCACCGGGTCGCAGCAATACAACGCCTTCGGGTTGGCGCTGCGCACTGCCGCCACCGCCCGCACGATCGCCGTTCCGATATCGGCCGAGCCCATGTAGCCCGAGAGCACGCCGTCGCATTGCCCGAGGACGCCCCGCTCGGAGATGCCCGCCACGAGATCCTCGATCATCGGCCCGTCGAACACCCGGCCGCGCCAGGCGCCGTAGCCGGTATGGTTCGAGAACTGCACCGTATGGATCGGCCAGACCTCGACGCCGAGCCGCTGCATCGGGAACACGGCCGAGGCGTTGCCCACATGGCCGAAGGCGACGTGCGACTGGATCGAGAGGACTTTCATCGGCGGGTCCGGCCTTGCTTCGACGGGTTCGAGCGCCACGGCTGCGTGGTAGCCGGTTTTGTCCGACGGTGCATCCACGGCGGGCGCAGGCCCTCCCTGTGACGCGGTTCACGCTTGCCGCGGCACTTCCCTTCCCGCACATCGGGCGCGACGAGTGGGGACCTCTATGGATTTCGAAGCGCTGAAGACCACGGTTCTGGCTTTCGTGGAGGCGCACAAGGAATGGGCGCCGTTCATCGTCGGGGTGCTCGCCTTCTGCGAATCCCTCGCTTTCCTGTCGATCCTGGTGCCGGCCACGGTGCTGCTGGTGGCGATCGGCGCCCTGATCGGCGCCAGCGGCATTCCGTTCTGGCCGATCGTCATCGCCGGCGGCATCGGTGCGGGCCTCGGTGATTGGGTCTCCTACGAGATCGGGCGCTACTTCCAGCACGGCGCCAAGACGATCTGGCCGATGAGCCGCTACCCGGCGATGGTGGCGAGGGGTGAGGATTTCTGCCGGCGCTACGGCGCATGGGGCATCGTCATCGGGCGCTTCATCGGCCCGGCCCGCGCCGTGGTACCGCTGATCGCGGGCATCTTCGAAGTGGCTCGCCTGCCCTTCCAACTGGCGAACTGGAGCTCCGCCTTCGTCTGGGCCTTCGTCTGGCTGGCACCCGGAGCGGGCGTCATCAGCTTCTTCAAGTCGTGACGCGCCATGCGCCGATTTCCGCCCGAACGCATCGTCTGTCTCACCGAGGAGACCGTCGAGACCCTCTATCTCCTCGGCGAGGAAGACCGGATCGTCGGCGTCTCCGGCTATGCCGTGCGCCCGGCCCGCGTGCGCAAGGAGAAGCCCCGCGTCTCGGCCTTCACCAGCGCGGACCTGCCGAAGATCCTCGCGTTGGAGCCGGACCTCGTCCTCGCCTTCTCGGACATGCAGGCGGAGATCGTGGCCGACCTCGCCCGGGCCGGCATCTCGGTCCACCTGTTCAACCAGCGCGATGTCGCCGGATGCCTCGCCATGATCCGCACCGTGGGCGCCCTCGTCGGCGCCAGCGGGAAGGCGGACGCCCTGGCGCAGGGTTACGCCCACCATCTCGGCGCCGCCGCGCTCGACAATGCCGGGCCGCCCCGGTTGAAGGTCTATTTCGAGGAATGGGACGAGCCGATGATCTCCGGCATCGGCTGGGTCTCCGAACTCATCGGCTATGCCGGCGGCGACGACGTGTTCCCGCTCCAGGCGAGGGAGGCCGCGGCCAAGGACAGGATCGTCACGTCCGAACAGGTGATCGCGGCGCGTCCCGACGTCATCCTGGCCTCGTGGTGCGGCAAGCGGGTGAACGTGGCGCGCATCCGCGAGCGGCCGGGCTGGGACGCGATCCCCGCGGTGGCGGCGGGGCGCATCCACGAGATCAAGTCGCCGCTGATCCTCCAGCCCGGGCCGGCGGCGCTGACCGACGGTTTCCGCGCGATCCGCGTCGCCCTGAAGGGCGCGCAGGCTGTCACAGGTGACAACGGCGCTTCGACCTGATTCCCTGAAGCCGCATCCGATTCGAGACCGCACCACCGCCGAACGAAGCCATGTCAGCAGCCCTCGCCCATGTCGTCCTGCCGCCGGATCGCCGGCAATCGGCGACCGCGCTCCACGTCCAGCGCGGCGTGCGCCGGCTCTTCGCCGATCTCGGCCACGTGACGATACCCGAATTCTCCCTGGCCAACGGTCGGCGCGCCGACGTCATCGCGCTGTGCCCGGCGGGGCGCCTGACCATCGTCGAGATCAAGTCGAGCGTGGCGGATTTCCGTGCCGACAAGAAATGGCCGGATTACCGCGATTATTGCGACCGCTTCTACTTCGCCGTGCCGGACACACTGCCCGAGGGGCTGATTCCTGAAGAGGCCGGGCTGATCATCGCCGATGCCTTCAGCGCAGCGATCCTGCGCGACCCGGCCGACCACGCGCTCAGTGGAGCCCGCCGCAAGGCGGTGACCCTGCGCTTCGCCCATTCCGCCGCGCGGCTGCTGCATTCGCTGGCCGATCCAGGCGCGGTGCGGGAGGGTACGCTTTAGGCGCTCCGGTCGTTGCTCGGGGGGAAAGACCGCTGGTGCATTCTCCATCGCCGTTCGCGACGGTCAGGAGTTTCGGTCTTCCGTCCGCATCCGACGTCATCATCTCGTAGAGCCGCGTCCGAACAGGTCTGTTTCAACGCCCGCTGCGTCGCGCCGACACCAAGGCCAGGGCCGCCAGATCCTTGTCGCCGTCGCCGTGGCTGACGGCGTCGAGAAGATTGTCGCGGAGTACGCCAGCGAAGGGCATCGGGACGCCGACCTCGGCCGAGGCCGAGAGGGCGAGGCCGATATCCTTCAGCCCGAGGCGAAGCCCGAACCCCGGCGGCTCGTAGCGGCCGGCGGCGATGGACGCGCCGTAGCCCTTGTAGACGGGCGAGGCGAACAGGGTGTTGGTGAGGAGGTCGAGGAGGTCGGCACCGGCCACGCCGTGGCCTTCGGCGAAGGCGGCGGCCTCGCCCATGGCCTCGATCGCGGCCACCAGCATGAAATTGCCAGCGAGCTTCACGGCATTGGCCCGGTGCGGCTCCGTCCCGAAGGGCCAGGTCTTCGCGCCCATGGCATCGAGGAGCGGCCGCGCCACCTCGATCACCGCTGCGTCTCCGGCGACGACGATGTTGAGGGCGCCGTTCTGCGCCACATCCGGGCGGCCGAAGACCGGTGCGGCGATGTAGGGAACGCCTGCCCGGCCGTGGATGGCGGCGAGTTCCTGCGCGAGGGCCACCGAGATCGTGCTCATGCTGAGATGCAGGCCGGGACGCGTGCCGGAATCGAGGAGGCCACCCTCCACGATCACCGAGCGCAGGGCCGCGTCGTCTGAGAGCATGGTGATCGCCGCATCTCCGGCGAACGCCTCGGCGGCGGTCGGAACCAGAGTGACGCCGTCGAGCCCGTCCGCCGCCGACGGGGTCCGATTCCACACCCGCACCCGATGGCCGGCCCGGACGAGGCTCTGCGCCATGCCCCGGCCCATCCGGCCCAATCCGATCACGCCCACATCCATCGTATCGCTCCGTCGGTTCTGCCGTTCAGTGGCCGTTGAGGAAATCGAGCGTCGTGGCGTTGAAACGGTCGGTCGCCTCCATGTGGACGAGATGGCCGATTCCGTCGAACACGACCGCCCGTCCGTCGGGCATCCGGGCCGCGAGGGCTTTGGCATGGCCGGCATTGTCGCCCATGCCGGCGCGCAGCTTCTCCGGGGCGAAGGCCTTGCCCGGCGCATTGTGGTCGTTGCCGCCCATGACGAAGAGGGTCGGTATCCGGATCAGCGGAATCTCGTGCACGACGGGCTGGCCCCAGATGATCTGGTAGGAATTGATGAAGGACCGGAGCCAGCGGGGGTACTCACCCGATCCCTTGACCCGCTCGCGGATCGAGACGAACGGCTCGATGGACGCGGACGGGATCGACAGGGCGTAATTCGTCATCAACTGGCGCCGATAGACGTCCGCCGTGACGTCTCTTTCGATCCGCAACAGCGTGTCGTCGGAGACGGGCGGCACGGTGAAACGATAATCCTCGAGGCCGATCGGCGCCTCGAGGACAAGGCTGTTCACGCGATCCGCAGCGTTGCGGGCGAGGCGGACCGCGAGCATCCCGCCCATGGAATGCGCCACCACGTCGACACGCGGCAGGTTCAGCGAGTCGAGAAGCGCGACCGTGTCGGCCGCCATGACGTCGAAGCTGAACGGCCCCACCGGCTTCGACGACTTGCCGAAGCCGAGTTGATCGGGGACGACGACGCGGTATCCCGCATTCGCCAGCGCACCGATCACCGGCTCCCAGTAGCTCGACGGGAAATTGCGCCCGTGGAGCAGCAGGACGGTCCGGCCATTGGGCGAGCCGTTCGGCACGACATCCATGTAGGCCAGACGCTGGCGCTCGTTGTCTCGCGAGAGATCGAGGAACCGGACGGGATACGGATAGGCGAAACCTTCGAGCCCGATCCCGAGGGGGCCGGAATCGTCGGCGCGCGCAATGACGGGCGACAGCGCGAGCAGGCATCCGAGCAGGAGTGTCGCCAAACGCATGAGCTGCTCCGAAAAAGCGGGGACGATGTCCCGGTCGTCGACGGGTGACATAGGGCACTTGCCGAAGCGAGCAGGGATCGTCCACGGCTCTGTGCGATGACGCACGAGGCAAATCCTCCGAGCCGCCCGATCGCGCCGGGCGCAGCACCGAAATCGGCGGATGGTCTGCCGGTACGCGAGCGCATGCTGGCGCTCCTCGCCATCGGCCTCGCCATGACCATGGCGGTGCTCGACGGGGCCATCGTCAACGTCGCTCTGCCGGCCATGGCGAAGGATCTCGGCGTGAGCCCCGCCTCGGCGATCTTCGTCGTCAACGGCTTCCAGATCGCGGTGACGGCGTCGCTGCTGCCCCTCGCCTCCCTGGGCGACATCCTCGGCTACCGGAAGATCTATCTCGGCGGCCTCGTCCTGTTCACGGCTGCCTCCCTCGCCTGCGCTCTGTCGACATCGCTGAACGGGCTGATCATCGCCCGGATCGCCCAGGGGCTCGGAGCGGCCGGCATCATGAGCGTGAACATCGCCCTGGTGCGCTTCATCTATCCGCATCGCATGATCGGACGAGGCGTGGGCAATGTCGCCCTCATTGTCGCCATGGCTTCGGCGACGGGGCCTACCGTGGCGGCCGCGATCCTCTCGGTGGCGACATGGCCGTGGCTGTTCCTTGTGAACCTGCCCGTCGGCCTCGTCGCCCTCGCGGTGGCTGCGCGGACCCTGCCGATGACACCGGTGAGCGGAGCGCGGTTCGACATTCCGAGCGCGATCCTCAACGCCCTGACGTTCGGCCTCCTGATCATCGGCCTCGACGGCATCGGCGACGCGAACGGGCGCTGGCTCGCCGTGGTCGAGATCGCGGCCGGCCTCGCCATCGGCACGGCCTTCGTCCTGTATCAGGCGCGCCTCGCATCGCCTCTCCTGCCGGTGGACCTCCTGCGCATTCCGGCCTTCGCCCTCTCGATGGCGACGTCCATCGCCTCCTTCGGCGCGCAGATGATGGCCTATGTGGCTCTGCCCTTCTATTTTCAGGATGCGTTGCACCTGTCGGCCACCGAGACCGGCTTCCTGATGACGCCGTGGCCGATCGCCATCGCGATCATGGCGCCGATCTCCGGGCGGCTCGCCGACCGCTACGCTCCGGGAATCCTCGGCGGCATCGGCCTCGCTCTCATGTCCGCCGGGCTCGCAGGTCTGGCCCTGCTTCCGGCCGCGCCTTCGCTCGTCGACATCGCCTGGCGGTTGACCGTGTGCGGCCTCGGATTCGGCCTATTCCAGTCACCGAACAACAAGGTCATCGTGACCAGCGCGCCGCGGTCGCGCAGCGGCGGCGCCAGCGGCATGCAATCGACGGCACGATTGACGGGGCAATCCCTCGGTGCCGCCCTCGTGGCCGTCATCTTCGGGTTGACCCATGCGAGCGGTACGGCGGTCTCGATCGGCGTCGCGCTCTGGTGCGCCTGCGCCATGGCGGCGGCCGGCTCGATCTCCAGCGTCATGCGGCGTCAGACCGGCGGCTGACCAGGTTTCGCGAAAGTGGTCGCCGGTTTTGCGTCGGTAACCTGCTCAGGAGGCCGGAGAGCAACGGTCGACGGAACGCAGCCCGGCCTCGTCTCGGGCGTTGCCTCGCCGAGGTGACAACGGAGGACAGATCTCATGGATATGAACCTGAACGGCCGGCGCGCGCTCGTGACGGGCTCCACCGCCGGGATCGGCTACGCCATCGCCAGGGCCCTCGCCCA
This sequence comes from Methylobacterium marchantiae, assembly GCF_042679825.1. Classification (NCBI taxonomy): domain Bacteria; kingdom Pseudomonadati; phylum Pseudomonadota; class Alphaproteobacteria; order Hyphomicrobiales; family Methylobacteriaceae; genus Methylobacterium; species Methylobacterium marchantiae. The sequence continues at coordinate 106,229 of NZ_JBHTND010000014.1, forward strand.
GATGGGTGCCACGGTCGCGATCAACGGGCGAACACCGGACCGGGTCCGAACCGCGATCGCGCGCCTGAAGGAGGAGACCGGCACCACCTGCTTCATCGCGGCGCCCGGCGACATCGCAACGGCTGGCGGGGCGGAGAAGGTGGTGAAGGGCCTGCCCGCCATCGACATCCTCGTCAACAACACGGGCATCTTCGAGCCGAAACCCTTCTTCGACATTCCGGACGAGGATTGGCTGCGCTTCTACGAGACCAACGTCATGAGCGGCGTTCGCCTCTCACGGGCCTACACGCCCGGCATGGTCGAGGCGGGGTGGGGGCGCGTCGTGTTCATCTCGAGCGAGTCGGGGCTCAATATCCCCGTCGAGATGGTCCATTACGGGATGACGAAGACGGCCCAGCTCGCCGTCTCGCGGGGCCTCGCCGAAACCGTGGCCGGCAGCGGCGTCACGGTGAACAGCGTGCTTCCCGGTCCGACCCTGTCGGAAGGCGTCGCCGATTTCATGGCCAAGATGGCCAAGGACACCGGCGAGGTCGACCTCGATGCGATGGGCCGGGACTTCGTCGCCGAGCACCGCTCTACCTCTCTCATCGGCCGCCTGGCGACGGTGGAGGAGGTCGCCAACATGGTGGCCTACATCTGCAGCCCGGCTGCGAGCGCGACGAGCGGTGCGGCTCTCCGAGTCGATGGCGGCGTGATCCGGCATATCGCCTGAGACGAAGGCCCAGCGCGACGGCAGTGGGGACGTGAAACTCTCGGACGAGCCTGCCCGGCACTGTAGAGGCGCCGGGCCGGATCGGGATCAGGCCGACTTGAGATGGGCGGCGAGGTGCTTGTTCATCTCGAACATGGTGCACTTGTCCTTGCCGAAGACCTTCTTGAGCTTGTCGTCGGCCAGGATCTCGCGCTTGTTCTCGGGGTTCTGAAGATTGTGCTTCTTGATGTATTCCCAGACCTTGCTGACCACTTCGCCGCGCGGAAGCGAGGCGGCGCCGACAACGGCTGCGAGCTCTGCGGAAGGCTTCAGCGGCTGCTGCAACGCGTTGGGCTTGGCAGCGCCTTCGGCCTTCGGGGCAGCGGTCTTCTTGGCAGCGGTCTTCTTCTCGGCGGCCGGCTTGTCGTCGGCCTTCGTCGTGGTCTTGGTTGCCATGAGTTCCTCCGGATGTCGGCTTTGAGCGCCGTCACGCCCACGGCCCAAGGCCTCGGAGCGCATAGCTGCAACAACTAAGCGGTGCTGAGAGCGTTCCAAGAGGGAAACACGTAGTCTGACCACCCATCCACAGAAGCGACGAGGATATCGGGGACGACATGGGCCGCCGAAGCCGGATCGGAGGCCGCCGGAATGTCATGGATTCCACTTCGACGATCGTGCGAGTGACCGGCGAGGACCGAGACGAATGCACGACGAGGTCGCTTTCCCCGTTCGGGCAGAAAGGCGACTCGCTCCATCGCTTCAGTCACTTACGTGCTGGAAGGTGCCGCCGCCGGGAAGGAGCGCGGCCCCGTCGATCGAGGAGGTTCACATCGCTCCCGTCGCGCCGAGGAAGCGGATATCGATCATTCTTGCAGCCTGTCGGACGTTCAGCCCTCCCATACCAATGGGCAATCCGATTTTTTTCGTCCTGGCGCTCTGGAACGCCTCTCTCTGGCGAAGAATCCGATTCCGCCAGGTGCCGGCAACGATCCCTTAAGCGCGATGAGGAACAGTCGATGCATGATCGTTGCAGTCGCCGTCCTCTCCATCGTCGCCTCCGGCACGCTTCTCGCCGGCCTTGCCTGTCTCGTCTCGGCAGAGGGTCGGGACCGGGCGGGCGCGCGCGTCGCCGACCTGATCTGACAGGCGACGGAGCCGCAGCATACGTTTCAAGAGAAAGCCAGGCGTCCGAACCGATCGCGATCGGTTCGGACGCGACGGACGTTAAAATTTACCGCCGAGGCCGACGGCGCCGCCCGATCCCATCTGCGGGGCAAGTCCACCGGAGCTCGAGCGGCTCGTGGTGTCGCCCTCGATATCCTCGCGACGGATGCGCCGTTCGGCCTCCGCCTGGGAACGGGTCTGGCCGCCCGCGGATTTCGGGAGATCGAGCCGCCGCGTCGGGGCTGTCTGAAGGGGAGCGCCGTCCGGGTCGACTTCGGCGGCGCGCGCGCGCTGCGCCCCGGGAATCGATCCACGCATGGAGGGCGGCGGTCCGACCTCGCTCTCGGGCATGACACCGCCACCGCCGCCGAGGGCTTGGCAGCCGCCCAGGGCCGCAGCGATGAGCGCCACGGCGCAGGCGTTCGACGGAAGACGCATCGACTTGATCCTCAAGAGTATTCCACCCCGGCCAGTGCGGGTGGCCCTGCATTCTTGAGCGCATCTCTACGATGCACGAAAGGCGAAAACCAGACGAACGCTGAGCTTTCGGCACGCCCGTCCTGCACGAGCCGCGGAAAATTCGGTGTCATCGCATGGTGGATCGCCTGGACACCCTCGGCGCTGCACGCCACCATGGCCACGACGGTCCGGTTCTTGCCAATCCGCTTCTCGCCAATCCGGTTTTTGCCGAAACGACATCTTGCCGGGCCGCTGCATCGCCGACCGGCCCTTCTCATCCACAACTTCGCCTTGGTCCGCCCTCATACGCCGTCCCTCCCATGCAGATGGGAACCCATCGGAACGGCTCGGATTGAGCGGGGGCCGACGAGACGCTTCTTCGGGGAACGCACGTGTTCAGAACTATCCGGATGATCGCCGCCGCGTCGATCACCCTTTGGGCCGCAGCCGCCACCGCCGAGGGCAACGCCCCGGCCGACGCACCGCCGAGCGAAGCACAGCCGGCCGCTCCCGCCGCGCCGGTAGCGGCGCCCGCCCCTCAGGTCGCGGTGCCTCCTCAACCTGCGGCGCCCCCGCAACCTGCGGCGCCTCCACAGGCTGCGACGCCTGCGGCTCCCGCACAACCTGCTCCGAACGCGGCCGCTCCCGTCCTGCCGACGGGGACACCGGCGACGGTCCTCGACACCCAGGATTACGAGGGGGTCCTCGGCAAGGCCGTCCGTAGCTCCACCGGCGAGGATATGGGCCGGATCATCGACATCATCCTCGACAAGGACGGACGTCCTCGTGCCGCGATCATCGATTTCGGTGGGTTTCTCGGCGTGGGGTCACGCAAGATCGCCGTGGACTGGCGCTCCATGCGCTTCACGCCGGATGGCAAGCCGAGCCGCCTCGTGCTCCAGCTGAGCCGAAACCAGGTTCGCGTCTCGCCGGAATACAAGCCGGGAGACCCCATCGTCGTGCTGGGCCCGGCGAGCCCAAGTGTGCCGGCCGATGGCGATCAGGCATCGACTCCTGCGGCTCCTCCCGCCGCCGCTCCGGTCCAGGCGCCGTCAGCGCCCGCGGCTCCGCAGGCGAGCCCCGTTCCCTCTCCGTCTCCCGACAAGCCGGCCGAGAAAACGCCGGACAAATGACGGTCCCTCGCCCGCAGAATCGACGCGTCATCAAGCCTCGTGAAGCGCCGAGGTCGGAATTCCGGCCGCGTGGCACCGTAAGGCGAGACGCGTATACCGAGATGCCTGGAGAGGTTTCGACCGACATGCAGGCCGTTTCGGTCAAGAGCCGGCGGGGGCTCGACGCTTTCGCGTTCTTCGTCGCGAACCTTCAGACCGGCTTCGGCCCGTTCCTCGCCGTGTACTTCACGCAGGCGCAGTGGACCCAGTCCGATATCGGCTTCGCCCTCACCGTCGGGAGCCTCGTCAGTCTGCTCGGGCAGGTGCCGGGCGGTGCCTTCGTCGACGCCGTCCGCTCACGTCGCTTCGCGGCCGGGCTCTCGGTGGTGGCGATTTCGCTGAGCGCCTTCGCCCTCGCCATGTGGCCGAGCTTCCTCATCGTCCTGCTCGCCATGGCGGCGCATTCGGCGGCGAGCTGCATCCTCACGCCGGCGATCGCCGCCATCAGCATCGGCCTTGTCGGGCATCATCGGGCCGGTGAGCGGCTCGGACGCAATGCCAGCTTCTCGGCCCTGGGCAACGCCGTGGCGGCGGCCCTCATGGGCGCCTGCGGCTACTACCTGTCGAACGACGCCGTGTTCTACCTCACGGCGTTTCTGATGGTCCCGACCCTGATCGCACTCTCGTTCATCCGCCCGGGCGCGGTGCCGGTGCAGGGGCGCCGGGCGGAAGAGCCGGAGGCGCGGCCCAAGGAAGGCGCGCTGAAGGCCATCGTCACCAATCGGGCCTTGCTGTGCTTTGCCGCCTGCATGACCCTGTTCTTCCTCGCCAACGCGGCCATGCTGCCGCTGGTCGGCAGCATGCTGACCCTGCGCGCCAGCGAGACCGCGACGGCCCTCATCGCCGCCTGCATCGTGGTGCCCCAGGTCGTTCTGGCGATTTCCGGCCCCGCCGTCGGTCGGGCGGCCGAGAAGTGGGGCCGCCGCCCGCTCCTGCTCATCGGTTTTGCGGCCCTGCCGATCCGCGGTCTGCTCTTCGCCTATACCGACAGCCCCGAACTGCTCGTGGCGATCCAGGTGTTCGACGGCATTTCGGCGGCCGTGTTCGGCGTGATGGTTCCCCTCGTGGTCTCCGACGTCACACGCGGCACCGGACGATTCAATCTGGCGCTGGGTGCGGTCGGGACCGCCATGGGTATCGGCGCGGCCCTGTCGACGTCCCTGGCGGGGATCATGGCGGATCATCTCGGCAGCCACAGCGCCTTTCTCGGTCTCGCGATCGTCGGGCTGGCCGGCTTCGCCCTGCTCGCCCTGATCATGCCCGAGACCCGTCGCTCCGAAGCGGTCTGAAGAGAGGAAGCGGTATCGAATTCGCTTGCCGATCAACACCCGTTCAGGTTTTCTCGGTATCGAGGACCGAAGCTTGACGGCAGCCTGCAACGCTTGGCCGAGATTTGCGTTGCGACCTATGGGCTCACGGTTTCGTGCGGCCTGCGCACGGGATACGTCAGCATCCGACAGACAAGAATGAGCACCGGGATGGTCACCCAGATGGAAGACCTCTGCGTCTACGCCGACAGGCCCTTCGCCTTCGTGGGGCGGTATCTCAAGCGGCGGGCGCTGCCCCATCTGGTGATTCTCTTCGCCGTCCTCGGAGCCGTCGGTTTCTCGGTGAGCACGGACTACGCGCTGAAGGGCGTCGTCGATGCTCTGAGCAAGGGTCCGAGCGCCGGCCTGATCTGGGGGGCGCTGGCGGTCCTCATCGCCTTCATCGCCGTCGACAACATGCTCTGGCGCGTGGCGAGCCTCGTCGGCTCCTTCACCTTCGTCGGCGTGACCGGCGATATCCGCCGCGACCTGTTCCGCCACATGACCGGCCACTCGCCGTCTTTCTTCGCCGATCGGCAGCCGGGAACGCTGGCCTCGCGCATCACGGCGACCTCGAACGCGATCTTCACGGTCGAGAACATGTTCGTGTTCAACGTGATGCCGCCCTGCGTCGCGGCCTTCCTGTCGATCGTCTACATCGCCACCGTCAATCTCACGATGGCCGCGGTCCTGGCCGGGATCTTCGCCGCCGTCGTCGTGCTGATGTTCAAGATGGCGGCTGCGGGCAAACCCCTCCACCACGACTTCGCCGCCAAGGCCGCGAGTGTCGACGGCGAGATGGTGGATCTCGTCGGCAACATGCCGCTGGTCCGTGCCTTCTCGGCGTTCAAGCGCGAGTACAAGCGGTTCGACGGGACCATCGGCGTGGAGATGCGCTCGCGCCGCTCGTCGCTGCTCTATCTCGAGAAGCTCCGGATCGTTCACGCGATCCTGACGGTCTTCGCCGTGCTCGGATTGCTGTACTGGGCGATCACCATGTGGGAAGCCGGACAGGCGACGAACGGTCAGGTGGTGCTCGTCTGCACCCTCGGCATCCGCATCCTCGCCGCCACCCGAGATCTCGCAGTGGCCCTCGTGGACGCCACCCAGCACACGGCCCGTCTGGCCGAGGCCCTGCACACCCTGCTCCAGCCGCACGACCTGATCGATCACCCGGAAGCCATGCCGCTCTCGGGCACCGGTGCGGAGATCGACTTCGACCACGTCGCCTTCTCCTATCCCGACGGCCGCGCCGTGTTCACGGATTTCAACGTCAAGATCGAGCCGGGGCAGCGCATCGGCCTCGTCGGCAAGTCCGGCGGCGGCAAGTCCACCCTGTTCTCGCTGCTTCAGCGGTTCTACGAGGTCCAGGGCGGGAAGATCCTGCTCAACGGCCAGGACATCAACCGCGTGACACAGGATTCGCTACGCGAGGCGATCACGGTGGTGCCGCAGGACGTCTCCATGTTCCACCGCACGCTGCGTGAGAACATCCGCTACGGCCGGCCGGACGCCTCGGACGAGGATGTCTGGAAGGCAGCCGCAGCGGCCCATTGCACCGACTTCATCGATGCCCTGCCCGAGGGGTTCGACACGATCGTGGGCGACCGAGGTGTGAAGCTGTCCGGTGGTCAGCGCCAGCGCATCGCCATCGCCCGCGCCATCCTGAAGGATTCTCCGATCCTTCTCCTCGACGAGGCAACCTCCGCCCTCGATGCGGAATCCGAGGAAGCGATCCGTCACGCCCTCGCCAATCTGATGAAGGGCCGCACGGTCATCGCCATCGCTCACCGCCTTTCGACCCTCAAGGATTTCGACCGGATCGTGGTGCTTGAGGGCGGTCGCATCATCCAGGACGGCTCGCCGGACAAGCTCACGCATCTCGATGGTTTCTATCGTGAACTGATGAAAAAGGAATCGATGTCGCTCTCCCTCGCCGCCGCGTGACCGATCAGGCGATCGGCGAGATCTCGAAACCCTGGATGGCGCGGATGATGGCGGCCGCTCGATAGGGCTTCGAGAAAAAGACGGCACCCTCCGCCAGTCGGGGCGGCGTATGCGAGAAGCCGGTGGCATAGATCACCGGCAGTTTCCGTCGGATTTCGCGAGCAGCCTCGGCGAGTTGCCAGCCATCCATGGCACCCGGCAACCTGATGTCCGTGAAGAGGACATCGACCTTTCTGCCGCTCTTGAGGATATCGAGCGCGACTTCTGCATTGAGCGCCTGATCCACGTCGTAACCGGCCTCTTCGAGATGCGCGGTGATGACTTCGAGGAGCATCACCTCATCCTCGACGATGAGGACGCGCGGCTTGGCGACGGACTCGGAAATTTGATTTCCCATAAGTAGCTCCGCTCAAGCTGGACGAAAGACCACATGGCCATCGTGCGGGACGGGATCGGCCGTGATCTCGGTGGCAGCGTGCGCCGGCAGCAAGCGCGGCAGGTAGAGATACACACTGGTACCGGTTCCGAGCCGGCTGACAAGCGCGGCGTGACCGTCCGACTGCTTCACGAAGCCGAAGACCTGGCTGAGTCCGAGCCCGGTCCCCTCGCCCACATTCTTCGTGGTGAAGAACGGCTCGAACGCCCGCGCGACCACCTCCGGCGGCATGCCCGTACCGGTATCCTCGAAGACGATGACCACGTGATCGGCCCTCGATAATCCCTCGATGGCAGCGGCTTCGACGGCCATGACATTGCGGGTCCGGATCGTCACGCTGCCGCCGTTCGGCATGGCGTCACGCGCATTGACCGCCAGGTTCAGAAGAACGTTCTCGAGCTGGTTCGCATCGATCCTGACCGGCCAGAGCCCCGTGGAGAGCTCCAGACTGCACGTGCCGGTTCCGCTCAACGCGCCACGGATCAGGGCGGCGAGATCCTCGATCAGACGGTTGACGTCGATGCGGATGGGGCGGAGTGGCTGGCGGCGGGCGAAGGCGAGCATCTTCTGGACGAGGGAGGCGGCCCGCTCCGCCCCCGTGAGCGCGTCCTGCACGGATTTGCTGTCGCTCGCATTGCCGGCGACGCTGCGCTCGAGCCGGTCGAGGTTGCCGATGACGATGCCGAGCAGATTGTTGAAGTCATGAGCGACGCCCCCGGTCAGCGAACCGATCGCCTCCATCTTCTGGGTCTGGCGCAGCATCTCCTCCGCCCGGTCCCTTTCCGCATTGGCGAGGCGAAGCGCCTCCAGCGCGTCGTCGCGCTCCTTGACCCGCTTGGAGAGTTCGATGTTGGCGCGCTCCAGCTCGCTCGGTGAGGGTAGCGCCAGCGCCTTCGGCAGAAGCGGCCAGAGCAAAGCCGCCGTCACGATGGACACGACAGCGGTCAGCGCCTTCACCAAGGCCTCGGCGGCGTAATCGGGCACCCATAGGGTCCAGACCGAGAAGAAATGCGTCGTGCCGCACGCAAGGATGAAGATCGCGAAGGCCCAGAAGATCCAGCCGAAGGCGACGTCGCGGCGCCGCGTCACGAAAACGCCGAGGGCGATCGGGATCGAGAAATAGGCGAGCCCGATGACGAGATCGGAGATCACATGGGTCCAGACCAGCTCCGGCCGCCACAACAGACAGATTCCGTGCGGGGACAGGCTGCTCCGGTCCAGGAAGCGCGAAAGGATATCGAGCATCGCCCGTCGCCCAGCAAAGCCGTCCGCGCGCTCCGAGGCGACGCGGTGGCGCCAAAGGGCGACGGTGGCCGATTTTTTCGAATTGGGGAATGGCCAAGACGCCGCGAAGCGTCGACACGGTCGCCATTGAGCTACGACGCCGGGCTCAGGCCGCCTCTACTCGACGACGAGCTTGTAGGTCTGTCCGGGTCGGATGACGGCGCCCCGTTCCAACTCGTTCAGAACGAGGAACCGATCCAGGGGCCGATCGGGGACGATCATGCGCCGCGCCAGTTCGTCGGCCGTATCGGTTGGGCCAGCGGTCACCACCTGGATATGCAGCGGGCGCAGCGATCTCACCTCCTCGGGCCCCACACCGGACAGACTTTCCGTCCAGCGCCGGAACGCTCCGTCCGGATCGGTGCCGCCCTTGGCCGCCATGATCATGCGGAAGGTGGTCTCGCCGACCCGGATAGCGGCGAGGCGGAAGGTCCAGTCCTTTCCACGCGACAATGCAGTGACCGCCGAATTTCCGGCGATCATGCGGTTCTCCACCGAACTCGCTTCGATGGCATCGCTCCAGGTGGCGCGTAGCACCTCCTCCAGGCTCTGGCCCACATGGCTCTCGACCTGATCGAAGAGCAGCCGTCGGCTGCCCTCACCGGTTGCGCCGAGCACCGCATTGCGCGTGTTCTCGATCGTGAACCCCTCCGGCACTTCGAAGGCGATGCCGAGGCCGGGATGGAGGAAACGGCGGCCCTTGACGATCCCGTCTCCGGGATTGTCGCCGTAAGCGATGCCGTCGATCGCGGCGAGATAGCGTGCACGTTCGTCGACCCCGAGGCCTGGCGCGCCGATGAGGCGTGCCGCGCGCGTGACGAGGGTGATGCGCTCGCTGGTGCCGGGATGGGTCGCGAGCATGTCGGGCTCGCCGGCCATGCCCGTGCCGGTCTTCATGTTGGTGGTACGGTTGAGCGAGTTGAGGAAGCGCCCGGCACCGAACGGATCATAGCCCGCTCGTGCCAGGGTCCTAACACCGATGCCGTCGGCTTCGAGTTCCTGGTCGCGGGAGAAGCGGGCCAGCGCGAATTTCGACTGGTTCTGAAGCTGCGCGCCGGTCGCCGGATCGTTCAGTACGTCGGCCACCACCTTGCTCACGAGCTGTGAGCGCAGGGCGAGTTCGGTCCGCGCCGTGGCGTGGCGCAGGGTGACGTGGGCGATCTCGTGCGCGAGCACCGCCGCGATCTCGGAGGTATCGCTGGCGAGCGCCAGCAGGCCCCTCGTCACGTAGAGGCGTCCGTTGGGCAATGCGAAGGCGTTGATGACGGGAGAATCGAGAAGGGTGACCGCGTAGGCCTCTTCCGGCCGATCGGTGGCCTTGACGAGACGATCGGTCACCTCCGTCAGCAGGCGAAGCGCGGCTGGAGAGCGATACTCGCCGCCGAACGAAGCGACGAGCTTGGCATGATCGGCATCCGACGCCGTGCGCTCACGACCGGTGGTCCGGGGGGCCTCGGCGGGAACCTTGATCGCCGCCGGCTGCAGCAGGGCGCCCGTCTGATCGGCACCGCACCCTGCAAGCAGTAGCGACAGAATGAGCGACGCAGGGAGCAGCCCGCCGAGGCCGGCCCCGTATCCGCGATGTCGTGTCAGCCCCCCGCTCATGCCGTTCAGCGCCGAAGCGCCCGCTCCTCATCCAGAAGTTCGATCATGTCCGCGCTCGCGATGTCGAGGGTCGGGCCGCGCCATGCCTCCACGACGCCACGGATCCTGACGAGCCGCCCCCGCAGCGTCGCCGCACTCAGACCACGTTCCCGCAACTGGCGCCAAGTGCGTTTCGACACGGTTACCGTCAAGCCGTCCTCACCCCGCCTGGCGAAATCGAGATAGGTCCGGGAAGAGCGCTCGCCGACGTTCAGGACCCGGCCCTGTGCCACGACGAAACGCCCGGTCGCCGCGCGCAGGGCGGCCCCATCCCGGCCTTCGCGAAGGCCGGAGTTCCACAGACCGAGTCCCGCCGAGCGGGGCGCCGTTTCCAGGTTCAGGAGCGCCGGCCGGCACAGCGTGTCGCGCTCCCCGGCATCGGCATAGGCGAGCCCCTCCCCGACCAGCCCGCCGGCGAGATCGACCGCCTCGTCGGCGACGGCCGCATCCACATGCGCCCGCCCCCAGCGATCGGGCTCTCCGCGCGGCAGAATGGTGAGAGTGCGGTCCCGATACCGGAGGAGCCACAGGCGGGCTCCGGCATCGTCCTCCGCCGGCCACCGGATACCGTCGAGGACCGCCCGGCTTCCCGAGGTCAGCAGCATCTCGCCGCGCTCACCCAGGGCCGCCAGCGAATCCTGCCGCAGCGATCCGATCCGGCATTCGGGCGTGACGGCCCGCGCCGCCTCGGCCCTCGCTGGCGCGGCGACGACGAGCGCCAGGCTCGCCACCTTCAGAACCAGTCCGGCCCGCCGCCCCACCGTCACGTTCTGCACCCTCCGCCCAACCGATTCCGAACCGCAGCGACCGAGGGGCATTGTGGAGCGTCGCATTGCAGCAAAACAAGGAAGCGCGGCGTGTCGATGGTTGGTTTGCCCCCTGCTGCGGCCGGTGAGCCACACCGGTAAAACTGTCGGGATCGGTCGCCCGGCGGCTCGGGAGACCGATCGGAATCATCCCTTGATTACCGTCGCCACCGTGCCCAGCTAACGAAAATCGGCTGCGGGCCCCTCTGGCGGATGCGCTCACATGCCATCCGTGATGTCGGAGCCGATGCTTTCCTGCGTTACGCGAAGCATCGACGGTCCTGCATGGTAGATCTTCTGTTCGTCGAATGGCTCGGCAAGCCCGTCTGGATGTGGCTTGGGTTCCATGCCCTGGTCGCCGGCCTCCTGGCCTTCGACCTCGGCCTGCTGCACCGCGACAAGGATCACGAGATCGGCGTGAAGGAGAGCCTCCTTCTCACCGCCTTCTATTTCAGCCTCGGTCTCGCCTTCGGCGGTTGGATCTGGTGGTATCTCGGGGCTCAGCCGGCACAGGAATACGTGGCCGGCCTCGTGGTCGAGAAGTCGCTGTCGATGGACAACGTCTTCGTCATCGCCGTCATCCTCACCTCTCTCGGCATCCCCCGCTCCGCCCAGCACCGGGTGCTCGTCTGGGGCATCCTCGCCGCGGTCGTCCTGCGCGGGCTGATGATCGGTCTCGGCGCGGCGCTCGTCCATCAGGCCGCCTGGGTCCTGTCGATCTTTGCCGCCTTCCTGATCTTCGCCGGCCTCAAGATGCTGTTCGGCAAGGAAGAGGAAGCCGGCGACATTCAGGACAACGCCATGGTGCGGATGCTGCGCAAGGTCATGCGCATCACGCCGGAGATGCATGGCCAGCGCTTCGTCGTGCGCAAGCCCGACCCCGAGACCGGCCGGAACGTCCTGTGGTTCACGCCACTCGCCCTCGGGCTGATCCTGGTAAACGGCGCGGACGTGATCTTCGCCGTCGACAGCGTGCCGGCGATCTTCGCGATCACCACCGATACGTTCGTGGTCTACACGTCGAACATCTTCGCGATCCTCGGGCTCCGCGCGCTCTACTTCGCGCTGGCCGCCATGGTCGATCGTTTCGCCTACCTCAAGACCGCCCTCGCCTTCATCTTGATCTTCATCGGCGCTAAGATCGTGGTCGCCGATACGTTCGACCTCGTCCACGTCCCGCCGTGGGTCTCGTTGGCCGTCACGCTGGTCCTGCTGGCCGGAGGCGTCGCCTACAGCCTGTGGCGCACGCGGGGGAGTGCCGGGGACGAGGGCGCAGAGCGTATCTCGCAGCGCGCCTGAGACGTTCGCGTCGCGCGATACCGAGTGAGCATCATGGGCGGGCCCCTTCCGGGATGCCCACCGGCCAGCGCGGGGCATTCGGGGACGATGCGAGGATGCGAGGCGGCGTCGGACGCCCTCAGCGCGACGGCAATCCGGCCAGGAGATCCCGCAAGGTCGTGATGGTCGACGCATCGGCGACGCCGTCTACGCGCTCCTGGCGGAACCGGCGCTGGAAGGCCGTGACCACGGCCTTCGTCCGCGGATCGAAGACTCCCGTCACCGGAAGGTCGTAGCCGTAGAGCGCGAACATGGCCTGCAACGCCTCGATCGGCTGGCCGCCATCGCCCTCGGCGAAGAACCGTCCGTCGCGGATCGGCGCCGCCGGCACATGGTACCCGATCCCCGCCGTCGCGAGACGATCCCACGGGAAATGCTCGCCGGGATCCTCCTTCCGCTCCGGCGCGACGTCGGAATGCGCCAGCACGTGCCAGGGCGCGATGCCCCAGCGGATGACGAGGTCACGGCAAAGCGCGATCACCGCCTCGATCTGGACCGGCGGGTAAGGCGGCAGGCCGCCGGCATGCCCGCCATTGACGATCTCGACCCCGATGGACCGGGAATTGATGTCCCGCTCGACGCCGAAAGCCGTACGGCCCCAGGCGCCGGCCCCGGCATGCCAGGCTCGGCGCCCTTCCGGCACCATCTGGATCACTCGCCCGTCCTCGAGGACGACGTAATGCGCCGAGACCTCGGACATCGGATTGGCGAGGCGTTGCAGAGCGGCGGCCGCGCTCTCCATTCCGGTATAATGCAGGACCAGCATGGTCGGCGGCCCGCCCCGGCGCTCGCCGTGGTTGGGCGAGGGCATCACGCTGGTCGCCACCGGGCTCTCTGGCGTGGGTTTCATGCGGCTGTCCCCTCGTCGCGCCTCAGCGCAGGCCCCGCTCGGCCGCGATCCGGTCATAGGCGGCATTGATGGCGGCGAGCCGCCCGGTCGCGATCGCCACCGCCTCGGGCGGCAGGCCCCGCGCGATCGCACGGTCGGGATGGTTCTCCACCACCAGCACCCGATGCCGGGCCTTCACCTCCGCATCGCTCGCGTCGTGGTCGAGATCGAGGACGAGGTAGGGATCGTCCGCGAGCCGGACATGGCGGGCGGCGATGCGCCGGAAGGCGACGTCGTCGAAGCCGAAGGTCGCGGCCACCGCCCGCAGGTAGCGCTCTTCCGCCTCGTGGATCGCGCCATCGGCCTTGGCGATGTGGAACAGACCGTCCAGCACATCCTCCAGCAAGGCCGGCTCGTCGCGAAACGCCGTCGCCATCTGCCTGGCATAGGCCTCGAACCCCGCCGATGTCCCCTTGGCGAGGTCGAACAGGCGCTCGACCCCGGCCCGTTCCCGCTCTCCCACCTGGATCACCCTGGCGAAGGCCTCGACTTCGGAGGGTGTCACCACGCCGTCGGATTTCGCCATCTTGGCGGCGAGGGCCACCAGACCGGTGGTGAAGACCACGTCCTTCGGCGTGGCGCCGAACAAAGCTCCCTCCCGATCCACCAGGAAGTGGCCGGCGACCCCGCCGACCAGCCCACCGATCGGGCCACCGATGGCGAGGCCGATTCCGGCGCCGCCGAGCTTTCCCCAGATGCCGGCGCTCACGTCGAAGCGCCATCGTCGGGGCGGCGGGTTTTCGTGGCGGTCGAGTGGAGATCGTAGTGAGGCGGCATCGGCATCGCGGGTGGTCGTCCGGCCCTGGACCGGTTTGCTCGGGCAGACCCGCATACGGCAAATGCCCCTCGTCCGTCTTGTCCCCGCGGCATGAAAAAGGGCCGAGGCATGCGCCCCGGCCCTGACCGTCTCCCGAAAGGAGAACCGTCTCAGCGGCAGTACACGTCGCCGTAGGCGTCGCGATAGGTGCCGTAGGGGCAGCGCGGCGCGGTGCCGGCGCCGATGATCGCGCCGCTGGCGCCGCCGATGGCCGCACCGGCCAGCGCGCCGCCCGCACGACCGGTGGCAGCGCCGCCGATGGCCGCACCGGCCAGCGCGCCGAGACCGGCGCCGCCGAGGGCACGATCCTGGGGAGTGTTGCAGGCGCCGAGCGAGAGGGCGAGAGCCCCGGCGAGGGTAGCGGCAATGAGCTTCTTCATGGTCCCGAGACTCCCTTGTGCGTTTTGTTTCCCGGCTTTTCGCCGAGGTGACCTTGCGCGACGTAGCTTAGCCATTCCTTTCGTGGAATGCACAGGATGCGAGAACGGTTCCGGCCACGCTTTCCGTTCCGGCGAAAAACCCTCTACTGATGCGCGCCTGACACGTCGGGCGACGCATGCTCGACACGACGACGAGACCCAGGACCTTCCGAGGAACCCATGCTGCGCGCCACCGCCATCGTCCGCAAAGCCGCCATCCGCCCCGATTCCGTGGCGGACACCGTGACCCTCGATCATGCCGGCCGGCAGGGTGCGCCTGCGATCCTCACCGGCTCGGGGGGGGTGAGCTTCACCCTGGCGCTGGCGAAACCGTCCCCCGTGGAGGACGGCGACGCGTTTCGCCTCGATGACGGGCGCTTGGTGACGATCCGCGCGGCCGCGGAATCGCTGCTCGAGATACGCGCCGAGAATCCCATCCGCCTGATGCGCCTGTCCTGGCAGCTCGGCGGAAGCCACGTCCCGGCCGAGATCGGCAAGGACGTCCTCTACGTGCCGGATACCGCGGCCAATGCCGAACTGATCCGCGGCCAGGGCTGCGCCGCGACCCCCGTGTCGCGCGCCTTCAAGCCCGAGCGCGAAGCCCACGATCACAGCCAGTGCGGCCACGACCACGGACACGCCCACGGCCATGATAACGGGCACGCCCACGGCCATGACCACGACCACGGACATGGCCACGGGCATGCGCACGCACACGACCATTCGGATCACGGGCATGTGCATGGGCCGGACTGCAAGCACGATCATTGAGCTGGCCGGCCCGCGAGGGCGGCGTCGGGCCGGCTGACATCGGGCGGATGCTTTCCCCTATCGGCACCGAGGGGTGACGGACGATCGCTTCGGTTGCGTCGAATGTCTGAAACATTCGTCCGTGCGCCGGCGCCGCTCACGAAGTCAGCGAGCCGGACGCACCGGAGCGGTGGCGAAAGCTCGTCACCGGCGTGAGCGGATCGAGGCTGAGAGCCTCGGCCGCTCAGCGGGCGTGCAGGAACTCGAAGAAGGCATCCGTATCCACGGACCAGCTATCCTGCTCGCCGATCTGAGGCTCGAGCCACGCGCGATAGTCATGACCCCGCACGAGGCTCAAGCGAGCATAGTTGAACCGCAGCTTGTGCGTTCCGTCCGAAACCGGAATGATCTCGGTCACCTTCGTTCCCGGATTGCACATGACGAGATGTGAAAGACCGGCACCGTGAGGAGCCACGATCTCGCGTGCGGATGACGCCATGAAGAATTGCTGCCAGAGCGGCATGCCCGTGAACGAGACGATCTCGTAGTCATCGCTTACCAGCCGAGCCTCTATCTCTTTCTCGTTCGACAGCGGCCGCCGTTTGGCATCGCTGCGAGAGATGTAGATGCGCTCCGATGGGGTAACGGAATGCGTCTCCGCCATCTCCTCGGCATACGCCTTGAGGCGATCGAAGATCGATGAAATCTGCTCCCAGTACATCAAGCCGCCGAATCCAACGCGCGGAATGATCAAGCGCTTGACGAATGCTGCCCGCCCGACGGCATAGGATTGCCAGCCCAGATCGACCAACGAAAGCGTCTGTGCCTCAAACGGTGAGGCCCGATCACTTAAAAGAATCGGAAACGCGTCGCAGCCATCTTGAAGCATCCAAGAAAAATTGGAGACCCGATCGACGAGCCAATGATAGATTCCACGCGTCTCTTTGATCCCATAGACAGCAGTTTCGAAATTCTGCACATCATCCTTTCGAGCCTGAAATATTTCCTTGCCGGTTGTCTTGATGATGGCGCCGTCTTCAAGCCAGATTTGTCCATGGCGGTCAACGAATACGTTTTCATATTCGCTTAGTGCGGGACGCTTGGGTGATGAGAGCCCCCTACGCGTACTTTCCATTGCAATCTCGAAGGCCGCAAGATGACGGGGTGCGGTGCGAGGGCTGATGGAGGCGACTGCTTTGCCGATGACGGTCGGGCTTGAGGTTGAGGAAGCAAACGATATTTCGGAAGACGTAGGCCTAATTTCTGATCCGCCCTTCATGGCCACCACAATGGCCGCCTTGATCTCAGCACGAAGGTTTTCATCCTGAGAATAGGCGATCAACCGGCGTGCTTGCTTGACAAAGGCAGGATCATTCGAAAGGTCAGGATTAGCCTGAATGGTTTTCCAGGCCAGATCGCATCGTTCCGCCGCGACGAACGCCCGTGCGAATGAATAGCGATGGGTACGATCCCAGCGCTCCAAGAAGACGATATTTGCTGCCCTATTTAATGAGTCGATCTGCGATAGCTCATAGGCTGCCGCAATGTAGGCATTGAGGATATGATGGCTTTGAAGAAGGAAGGCCTCGTCCCAGCCCCAGTCCAAGATCTGCTGCCAACGGCCGTTGGACACCGCTCGCCGAGCATCGGCCAGGGTTGCCAACCTATATTCAGCCAGTCGCGCCATAGAGCTCGAATTCATATCTGCCACCACGACGTGCAATCACGCATCTTTGATGGGTACACAAGAGATCGTGATGGGAGAAGACACAGGGGCGAAAAAAGAACCCTCTCCGGCATTCACCGAGCTGAATTCGAGCGATGCTTCTGCGGGGCAAAAAATGGCAGGATGAGAGGTCGGTCATTTCCCCCATCCAGTGTGGGATCAAGCATAGGCGTCTCTCGCGCAGAATACGGGTCCGGGGTGTTTCTCCTGCCAGATCACGGCGAGTCGATCCGCGTTCTGCTTCGACCCTCGCATCGATCCGCAAGCGTTCAGCGGTCCCGTCATCAAAATTTCGGTCTGACGGAGAGAGAAGCCGTTCACCAGCGCGCTGAAATGAGCCGGCTCATACTCATCGTCGTTGATCCAGCAAGCAGTAGTCGGTCACAGGCCGAACGTCCTGGTTTCCCGATGGTTCACCCGTCTCTTTGGACGGCGATCTGCCCGTGGTATCCCGTGAAGACGGTCCGCTGCTTCCGCTTGACAATGGTCCCCGTGGAGCCTTGCAGCCCGCTGAAGCAGGGGGCCGAACTCTTACAGCGTGCTGTAAGAGGCGAAGACGAATGAGGCGTATCGAGCCCGCCCGAGCGGGACCGAGTACAGCACGAGATTCCCGCGAAGTGACTGACAGCGTTCAAAAACTCAACGATTTCAGCCCGTACCGTTTCTCGGTCGCACCGATGATGGACTGGACGGACCGCTATTGCCGGTCGTTCCATCGCGTGCTGTCGCGTCGCGCCCGGCTCTATACCGAGATGGTCACGAGCAATGCCGTGATCCACGGTGACCGGGAGCGGCTTCTCGGCTTCTCGCCCGTCGAGCATCCGGTGGCGGTCCAGCTCGGCGGCTCGGTGCCGGCCGATCTCGCCGAGGCGGCGCGGATCGCGGAAGGATTCGGTTACGACGAGATCAATCTCAATGTCGGCTGCCCCTCCGACCGTGTTCAGGATGGCCGTTTCGGCGCCTGCCTCATGCGGGATCCCCTCCTGGTGGGAGACTGCGTCGCTGCCATGAAGGCCGCGGTCTCGGTGCCCGTCACCGTGAAGTGCCGGATCGGCGTCGACGACCAGGATACCGAGATCGCCCTGAACGCGCTCGTCGATGCGGTGGAGCGGGCCGGTGTCGACGGACTGATCGTCCATGCGCGCAAGGCCTGGCTGCAAGGCTTGTCACCGAAGGAGAACCGTGACGTGCCGCCCCTCGATTACGGGCGCGTCGCGCGGTTGAAGCAGCGCCGCCCGTCCCTGCCCATCGCCATCAATGGGGGCATCGCGACGATCGACCAGACGCTGGCGCAGCTCGACCATGTGGATGGGGTGATGATGGGGCGAGCGGCCTATAACGACCCGGCCCTTCTGCTCGACGTCGACGAGCGGATCTTTGGCGAGCCCCCCGCTGTCGCCGATGCGTTCGAGGCGGTGGAAGCCTTTGCTCCGACGATCGCCGAGGCCCTGGAGCGAGGGCTTCGCCTGCACAATCTCACGCGGCATATGCTCGGCCTGTTCAACGGCCGGCCCGGCGCCCGTGCCTATCGGAGGCACCTCTCGACATTCGGCACACGCGCCGAGGCCGATCTCTCGACCCTCCGCGAGGCCGTGGCTCAGGTGTCACGGCTGGAGGGGGCGATGGTTGACGCCGCGTGAATGGGCCTTCTCATCCGTCGGTCGCGCGGTCGGATGAGCCGAGCCCGTGACGTGTGGGCCGGTCATCCGGGGCATGAGGTTCGTGGAGCCCCCTCCCCTTCCCGCGAGACGGTCGAGAGGCGCGGTTCGGTTTCACGATTGCCGCCGATGCGGGTGTTTTGACACGACGAAGCCCGCTGCGATGTGTGTCGCGGCGGGCTTTCGGTGTTGTGTGTGTGTGAGGGTTTTGGTTGCGGGGACAGGATTTGAACCTGTGACCTTCAGGTTATGAGCCTGACGAGCTACCGGGCTGCTCCACCCCGCGCCAGGGTGTCGTGCCGCGCGCCGGTGTGAGACCGTGCGGGCCGGTTTTGGATCGTTTGCGAGGGTGTGTCTTGTTCTGTGCAGGTCTGGCGGCGACCGACTCTCCCGTGTCTTGAGACACAGTACCATGGGCGCTGGTGCGTTTAACGGCCGAGTTCGAGATGG
>NZ_JBHTND010000015.1:0-123288 GCF_042679825.1 Methylobacterium marchantiae
GACGGCGGCCACCGCCGCGCGTCCGGCCGGCGCCACACCGGCTGCCCGTGCACCGGGCCGGCCGCAGGCCGCCGAGGAGGAGAGCGAGCAGAAGCGCGTGATCCGCCGTCCGGGCATGCCGCTCAAGATCATCACGCCGCCCAAGACACCCAAGCAGCCGGGCGGCGACCGCAATCGCGGCCGTCTCACCATCGCCACCGCCACGTCGGGCGAGGACGAGCGTACGCGTTCCGTCGCCTCGTTCCGCCGTCGCCAGCAGCGCATGAGCGGCAACCGGCAGGTGGAGCAGAAGGAGAAGCTCTCCCGCGAGGTGACGATCCCGGAGACGATCACCATCCAGGAACTCGCCAACCGCATGTCGGAGCGGGCCGTGGATGTGATCCGCCTGCTGATGAAGCAGGGCGAGATCCACAAGATCACCGACGTGATCGATTCGGACTCGGCCCAGCTCATCGCCGAGGAACTCGGCCACACCGTGCGCCGCGTCGCCGAATCCGACGTCGAGGAAGGCCTGTTCAACGACGAGCCCGATCTCGAGGAGGATCTCGACCCGCGTCCGCCCGTCGTGACCATCATGGGCCATGTCGATCACGGCAAGACCTCGCTCCTCGACGCCATCCGCAAGACGGCGGTGGTCTCCGGCGAGGCCGGCGGCATCACCCAGCATATCGGCGCCTATCAGGTCGCGTCGCCCTCCGGCGACATGGTCACCTTCATCGACACCCCCGGCCACGCGGCCTTCACCTCCATGCGCGCCCGCGGCGCCAAGGTGACGGACATCGTCGTGCTCGTGGTGGCCGCCGATGACGGCGTCATGCCCCAGACGGTGGAGGCGATCAGCCACGCCAAGGCGGCCGGCGTGCCGCTGATCGTGGCGATCAACAAGATCGACAAGCCCGAGGCGAACCCGCAGCGGGTCCGGACCGAGCTGCTGCAGCACGACATCCAGGTCGAGTCCATGGGCGGCGAGACCCTGGAATTCGAGGTGTCGGCCAAGACCGGCGACGGTCTGCCGGACCTCCTCGAAGGTCTGCAGCTCCAGGCCGAGATCCTGAACCTGCGCGCCAACGAGGCGCGTGACGGCGAAGGCACGGTCATCGAGGCCAAGCTCGATCGCGGTCGCGGTCCGGTGGCGACGGTGCTCGTCCAGCGCGGCACGCTCTTCACCGGCGACATCGTTGTCGCCGGCGCCGAATGGGGCCGCGTCCGCGCCCTCATCGACGACAAGGGCGAAAACATCCCCTATGCCGGCCCGTCGGTGCCGGTGGAGGTGCTCGGCTTCAACGGAACTCCTGATGCGGGCGACCGCGTCGCGGTGGTGCCGAACGAAGCCCGTGCCCGCGAAGTCACCGAGTACCGTGCGCGCCAGAAGCGCGAGCGGATCGCCGCCCGCACCGGTGGCGCCAACCGTTCGCTCGTCGACATGATGCGCGACCTCAAGGAAGGCCTGGGCCGCAAGGAACTCGCCATCGTCGTCAAGGGCGACGTGCAGGGCTCGGTGGAAGCCATCACCGGCGCGCTGGACAAGCTCGGCAACGACGAAGTGTCGGCGCGCATCCTGCTCTCGGGCGTCGGCGGTATCACCGAATCGGACGTCACTCTGGCCGAGGCTTCCAAGGCTGTGGTCATCGGCTTCAACGTGCGTGCCCACAAGGAAGCGCGCGAATCGGCTGAGAACAAGGGCGTCGAGATCCGCTACTACAACATCATCTACGACCTCGTGGACGACATCAAAGCGACCCTCTCGGGCATGCTCCCGCCGACCCTGCGCGAAGAGCGTCTGGGCGAGGCGCAGATCCTGCAGATCTTCGACGTGTCGAAGGTCGGCAAGATCGCCGGTTGCCGCGTCACCGACGGTGTCGTGCAGCGCGGCGCCCATGTCCGCCTGATCCGCGACAGCGTCGTGATCCACGAGGGCAAGCTCTCGCAGCTGAAGCGCCTCAAGGACGACGCCAAGGAAGTCGGCTCGGGCTACGAGTGCGGTATGTCCTTCGAGAACTTCCAGGACATGCGCGCCGGCGACACCATCGAATGCTACCGGGTCGAGGAGATCCGCCGCACGCTCTAGCAGCGACGCGGCCCGACGAACCCGGCGGCTGCAGCGCACGCTGCAGCCGCCGTTTTGTTTTGAAGACGGCCGGCACGTCGGTGCGCCCCCTCAGGATGGGTGCGCCCCCTTCCAGGCGATCCCGGAGCCGAGACCGAGCGACCATGGCCCAGAAACCCAATCCCAACGGCCCGACGCAGCGCCAGCAGCGCGTGGCCGAACTCATCCGCCACGCCATCGCGGAGGTGCTTCAGCGCGGCGACATCCAGGATCCCGTCCTCGGCTCGCACGTCATCACCGTGCCGGAAGTGCGGATGTCGCCCGATCTCAAGATCGCCACGGCCTACATCATGCCCCTCGGCGGCCTCGACGAGACGCCGGTCATCGCGGCCCTGGAGCGCAACAAGAAAGCGCTGCGCCAGGAAGTGGCCCGCCGCGTGAACCTGAAATTCGCCCCCGATCTCCGCTTCCGCCGGGACGAGACCTTCGACGAGGCGGATCGGATCGATGCGCTTCTCAGGACCGAGAAGGTCCGGCGCGATCTCGAATCCCAGCCGGAGGACGCGGATGACCGGGACGGCGACGCCTAGGCCCGCTCGTCGCCGGGACATTCGTCGCCAAGTCCGTTTTTCGCCAAGTCCGTTTTTCGCCAAGACCTTTTTCGGACCCGACCGGCCCGATCCCTGTGTTACCCCCTCACGAACAGACCACGGCGTTCATCGGGATTCTCCGGCCGCAGGGCCGCAGCGTCGATCGCGCCGCCAATGAGGACACCATGATCAACGATCCGACGATCGAGCGTTCCGACGTCGCCGCTCCGCCGCCCCATCAGACCGGCGAGGAGAGACCCTCGCAGGGTCGTCGCCAGCCGCGCGGACAGGCCTCGGACCGGCCGAAGCGCCGCGATGTCAACGGCTGGGTCATCCTCGACAAGGGCGTCGGCATGACCTCGACCCATGCGGTCGCCGTGGTGAAGCGCGCCTTCAACGCCAAGAAGGCGGGCCATGCCGGCACACTCGACCCGCTGGCCTCGGGCATCCTGCCGATCGCCCTCGGCGAGGCGACCAAGACCGTCCCCTTCGTGATGGACGGGCGCAAGGCCTACATCTTCACCGTGACCTGGGGCATCGAGACCGATACCGACGACGCCGAAGGTCGCCCCGTGGCGACGAGCGAGTCGCGGCCGGACCGGGCCCTCGTCGAGGCCGCCCTCCCCGCCTTCGTCGGCGCCATCGAACAGGTGCCGCCGCGCTACTCGGCCATCAAGATCGCCGGAGAGCGTGCCTATGATCTGGCCCGGGACGGCGAGATCGTGGAACTCGTCGCGCGCTCGGTGCAGATCGACCACCTCTCCGTCGTCGAGCACACGCCCGATCGTACGGTGATCTCGGCGGAATGCGGCAAGGGCACCTATGTCCGCGCCATCGCGCGCGATCTCGGACGCGTGCTCGGCTGCTACGGCCACGTCTCCGCCCTGCGCCGGACCCGTGTCGGCCCCTTCGCGGAGGCGGATTCCTGCTCCGTCGCCACCCTCGAAGAGGGCGGCCCCGACGGCAATGCCCCGCATCTCCACCCGGTGGAGACCGCTCTCGATGCGGTGCCCTCCGTCACCGTCTCGCGGGACATGGCGCTTCGCCTAATGCGGGGACAGCCGGTCCTCCTGCGCGGGCAGGACGCCCCCATGGAAGGCAAGGCCTTCGCCACGTGCGGCGGCATCCTGGTGGCGGTGGGCGATGTCGAGCGCGGCGAACTCGTGCCACACCGGGTCTTCCATCTCGGCGGGACGGCCCGCACATCGTAAGATGTATTTCGGCTCGCTTGCGTCATCCTGCGTGAGCCGAAAGAAGATCTCCACCATCATACGATGGTCGGCTGTACCGATCGCTGGCTGTCTTCGACAAAAACGCTGCCGATCCATCGGCAGCGGCGCCGATTACGCAACCGGTTTAGACATCTGTTAGGACGTGCGCCCTAGCGTCTCGGCATGAATTCTTTCCGGCCGGATTTGTCTTCTGGATTGCTCCGACGCTTCCGCAAGGATGCGAACGGTGCCATCGCCATCCTGTTCGGTCTCATCGTGATCCCCCTCCTCGTGCTGTCGGGGTTGGTCATCGATTACGGGACCAACTCGATGGCTCAGCAGAACTTCCAGGACGCCGCCGATTCCACGGTCCTGTCCCTGCTGAAGCTCCCGATCTCCACGACCGACGCGGACCTTCAGGCCAAGGCCGAGACGCAGATCAGGGCCACCGTTCCGAAACTGGTGGGCGACGACACCAAGATCGCGGTCACGCGGGTCGACAACAAGATCACGATAGCGATCACCGGGACGACGCAGACGAGCCTGACGAAGATCGCCGGCTTCAACGCCTTCCCGCTCTCGATCCTGAGTTCGGGCATGCGCGGGTCCGGCAATCTCGAGATCGCGCTCGTGCTCGACAATACCGGCTCCATGGCCGGCACGAAGATCAACAACCTGAAATCGGCCGCCAACGACCTCGTCTCGACCTTGTTCAAGGAAGTCGATCCGAACAAGCCGAACTCGCTCAAGATCGGGATCGTGCCGTTCTCGATGACGGTGAATGTCGGTCCGGGCAACACCAAGCAGGAATGGCTCGATAAGGACGCGAAGGCCTCCTACCACTCGCAGATCTTCGTCTCGGCCGCCAATCGCCTGACCCTGTTCGGCAAGATGGGCATCGCCTGGGGCGGCTGCGTCGAGAGCCGTCCGTATCCCTACGACGTGCAGGACACGCCGCCCTCCGTCGCCACGCCGGACACGCTGTTCGTGCCGTATTTCGCGCCCGACGAGTCCGACAACGACGATTACGCCGTCAACGACTACATGAACGACTATTCGGGGCGCACCAGCGGATCGAGCGTCAATCGCACGCGGCAGGGCCAGATCGACAAGTACTCGAACAATTCCTTCAAGGTCTCCAAGACCGTTCGCCCGAACGGTGCCCTCAGCTACCTCTACGGCCCCAATTCCGGCTGCGACCTGCAGCCGATCACCCATCTCACCACGTCTCAGACGACCCTGACCAACGCCATCAACGCGATGACCGTGATCGGGGACACCAACATCGCCATGGGCCTGGTCTGGGGCTGGCACCTCCTGTCCCCGAACGGTCCGTTCAGCGAGGGCGTCGCGTATAACGACAAGGACACGCGCAAGTTCGTCGTGCTGATGACCGACGGGCAGAACACCTCGGCACAGACCTACTCGTCCAACCAATCGTATTATTCCGGCATCGGCTACATCTGGCAGAACCGGATCGGGACGACCTCCTTCGACGCCGCGACGCGGACCAGCGCCATCGACGCGCGGCTGACCACCCTGTGCAACAACATGAAGGGGGCGGGCATCACCATCTTCGCGGTGCGCGTCGAGGTCACCGAGGGGACCAGCGACATCCTGAAGAACTGCGCCTCCGGCACCGACAAGTTCTACGACGTCCAGAATTCCGCGAACCTCACCGACGCCTTCAAGGCGATCGGGTCGCAGATCAGCGAGTTGCGGATCTCGCGATGACGAGGCCCGTGACGATGCGCTTCGGCCGCTTCTCGCTGCGGGATTTACGGGACGATTGCCACGGTGCGACGGCCGTCGAGTTCGGGCTCGTGGGTCTCCTGTTCTTCGGCCTCATCGCAGCCATTCTCGAAGTCGTCATGCTGCTCCTGGCGCAATTGTCCCTCGACAACGCGCTCGATCGCGCGGGACGTTCCGTCTTCACCGGCACCTATCAGGAGGGGGCCAGCAGCGTGAATCCGGCGACACGCCTGATCACCGAGCTGTGTAAGGGCGTCACGCTCTTCACGTGCAACGACCAGACCATCAAGCTCGAAATGACGGTCTCGACGGATTATGCCAAGGCACCGACGAGCCCGTACGACAGCACCACCAATACGGAATCCGCGACGTTCGGAAACAAGTTCGACTGCCCGAAGGGCGGAGAGATCGTCACCATCGTCGCGGCCGCCAAACTGCCCCGGTACTTCAACTATATGCAGGTCTTCGCCCGGCCCCTGCCCGATTACAAGCAGCAGATACAATCGACGATCCTGTTTCAGGCCGAGCCGTATCCGCAGGGCTCATGCTGAGACGATCGATGCGGAGACATGATCGGGTTCGGCGCTTCGTGGGCGATGGTTCCGGCGTGTCCGGCGTGGAGTTCGCGCTCCTGGCGCCCGTCCTCATCGCCGTGTTCGTCGGCATGGTCGAACTGACGCGGGCCTACGGGACCAGCCAGCGTGCGAGCCGCGCCACCCGCGCCATGGCCGACCTGATCTCCCGCAACAGCCCTTCGAGCGATACGGTCTCCATCATCTACCAGGGCGGCCGCAGCATGCTGGCGCCCTTCGACGCCTCGAAGGCCGAGATCGTCCTCACGGCGGTCGGCGTCTACCTGCAGAAGGACGGCTCATTCAAGGCCAAGGTCTGTTCGAGCGTCACGAGCCTGGGCACGCAATACCCGGCCGGGACCGATCTCGGAGCGCCGCCGCCATCCGAGACCAGGGACAAGGGCCGCTATGTCATGGCCGAGATGAAGCTGAAATACGCGCCGATCATCGACGTGTTTCCTGTGCTGAAGAATTTCAGCTTCGAGAAGAAGGTCACCTGGCCGGTCCGCTCGGCCACCGCGAAGGAAATCGTTCTCCCGAACGGAGCGGCCTGCCCGTCTTCCTGATCGTGGTCTGCCGCCGGTCGGACGGCGCCCGGCGTCGCGGAGATCAGGCGCGGACCGGCAATGCCGTCTCGATGACCTTCGCCCAGAGCGAGGCGCCGTAGGGGATCGCGGCGTCGTTGAAATCGTAATGCGGGTGGTGAAGGCCGGCGCTCTCGCCGTTGCCCATGAAGATGTAGGCGCCTGGCCGATGGGCCAGCATGTAGGAGAAATCCTCCGCGGCCATCATCGGGGCCACGTCGCGCTCCACCTGCTCCTCGCCGACGATCCCCGCCGCAACGTCGGCGATGAAATCCGCCTCCGCCGGATGGTTCTCGGTCACCGGATAGCCGCCGCTGTAATCCACCCGGGCGACGGCACCGAAGGCCAGGGCGGTATTCGCCACGACGGCGCCGATGCGTTCCTGCATGGTGGCGCGCACCTCCTTCGAGAGGGCGCGCATGGTGCCGCGCATGGTGACCTGCTGGGGCAGCACGTTGAAGGCGTCGCCGGCCTCGAGCGCGCAGACCGAGACTACGGCGCTCGCCAGCGGGTCGACGCCGCGCGCCACCACCGACTGGAGAGCGACGACAATGTGGCTCGCCACCAGCACGCTGTCGATGGCGAGATGCGGCTGCGCCGCATGGCCGCCGCGCCCCTCGATGGTGATGGTGAAGCGGTCCGTAGAGGCCATGATCGGGCCGGGACGGATCGCGAAGCGGCCGAGTGCCAATCCGGGGATGTTGTGGAGACCGTAGACGGTCTCGACGCCGAACCGCTCCATCATCCCGTCGCGCACCATCGCCTCGCCGCCGCCGCCGCCCTCCTCCGCCGGCTGGAAGATCATCACCGCCGTGCCGTCGAAATCGCGGGTCTCGGCCAGATACTTGGCGGCGCCGAGCAGCATCGCGGTATGGCCGTCATGCCCGCAGGCATGCATCTTTCCCGGAACGGTGGAGCGATACGGCAGATCGCGCACCTCCTGGATCGGCAGGGCGTCCATGTCGGCACGCAGGCCGACGGCGCGGTTCGAGCCGTGCGAGCGCCCGCGAATGAGTCCCACCACCCCCGTCCGGCCGATTCCGGTGGCGATCTCGTCGCAACCGAATTCGCGCAGCTTGTCCGCGACGAAGCCGGCGGTGCGATGGACGTCGTATTGCAGCTCCGGATGGGCGTGGAGATCGTGACGCCAGGCGGTGATCTCGTCCGCCAGGGCTGCGATCCGATCGGGGATGGGCATGGTTTCGGGTCTTTCGCGGGCCTTGGCTCATCTCGGTTCGAGCCGCTCGACCATAGCCCATCCCAGCAAGGGCGAGGCCATTTAGATCGATTTCAAACGACGCATCCGATGGTTCATGTGCAGAACCCGTCACGTTGACGTCAGCGGGGAGACGGTTTTCTCCGGTCCGGCCTTCGGGGGGTCGGCGAAGGCCCGGCGGCGAGATCGTCGAGAATCGGACAATCGGGCCGGGTATCGCCGCTGCAATGGTCCGCGAGCGACGCCAGGGTGCGGGCCATGGCCTCCAGTTCGGCGATCCGGCGACGCAGATCCGCCACGTGATGCAGCGCCATGGCCTTCACCTCGGAACTGGCGCGTGCGCGGTCGTGCCAGAGGGCGAGGAGGCCGGCGATGTCCTCGACGGAAAAGCCGAGATCGCGCGCGCGGCGCACGAAGCGCAGGCTGTGCAGATCCTCGTCGCCGTAGAGGCGATAGCCCGATTCCGTCCTGCCGGCCGGCGGCAGCAGGCCGGTCTCCTCGTAATATCGGATCATCTTGGCCGAGACGCCGGTGGCCCTTGCCGCCTCGCCGATGGTGACGGGCCCGCTCATGCCGTCCCTCCCGCTTTTCGGAGACGAAGGGCGTTGGCGAGCACGAACACGCTGGAGAGCGCCATCGCGCCCGCCGCCAGGATCGGCGACAACAAAGGCCCGCCGAACGCGTGGAGGAGGCCTGCCGCTACGGGGATCAGGGCGACGTTGTAGGCGAAGGCCCAGAACAGGTTCTGGGCGATGTTGCGCATCACCGCGCGCGACAGGCCGATGGCGGAGACGATGCCCGAGAGCGCGCCGGACATGAGCACCACATCGGCGCTCTCCACGGCGATGTCCGTGCCGGTGCCGATGGCGAGGCCGATCTCGGCCTCGGCGAGGGCCGGCGCGTCGTTGATGCCGTCTCCGACGAAGGCGACAGGGCCGAACCGGCGGCGCAACGCCCGCACGGCCTCGACCTTGCCGCCGGGAAGCACCTCGGCCGCGATCTCGGTGATGCCGAGTCTCGCCGCCACGCCGGAGGCCGCGCCCCGCGCGTCTCCGGTCACCATGGCGACCGTCAGGCCCCGCGCCTTCAGCGCCGAAACGGCCTCGGCCGCGCCCGCCTTGATCGGGTCCGATACGGCCAGAAGCGCAGCGAGGCTTCCGTCGACGGCCAGGTAGAGCGGGCTCTTGCCCTCGGCTTCGAGGCGGGAGGCGGCCTCGGCGAGATCGCCGGTGGCGATGCCCAGCCTGTCCATGTGGCGGCGCGCGCCGACGGCGACCGCCCGCCCTCCGATCGCTCCCTCGACGCCGTGGCCCGGCACCGCCTCGAACCGGTCTGGGGGCGAGAGGGCGAGGCCGCGCGCCCGCGCCGCGTCGACGAGGCTGCGGGCGACCGGATGTTCGGAGCGCGATTCGAGGGAAGCCGCGAGACCAAGCGCCGTATCCGCTTCGAAACCCGGAGCCGCGACGAGATCGGTGAGGGCGGGCCTGCCCTCGGTGAGCGTCCCGGTCTTGTCGAAGGCGACGACCTTCGCGTCGCGCAGGGCCTGCAACGCGCCGCCGTTGCGGAACAGCACGCCGAGTTCAGCCGCGCGCCCGGTGCCGACCATGATCGAGGTCGGTGTCGCGAGGCCCATGGCGCAGGGGCAGGCGATGATGAGGACGGCGATGGCATTGACCAGGGCGAAGCCGAGGGCCGGGCTCGGACCGAGCACGAGCCATCCGGCGAAGGTCAGGAGCGATGCGGCGATGACCGCCGGCACGAACCATCCCGTCACCCGGTCGACCAGGGCCTGGATCGGCAGCTTGGCGCCCTGGGCCGCCTGCACCATCGCCACGATCTGCGCCAGCACCGTTCGCGCGCCGATCGTGTCGACGCGAAGATCGAGACTGCCGTTGGTGTTCAGCGTGCCACCGACCGTGCGGTCGCCAGCGCCTTTCTCCACCGGCACCGGCTCACCGGTGACCATGCTCTCGTCGACGAAGCTTCTGCCCGCCACCACCACGCCATCGGCGGCGATGCGCTCGCCGGGGCGGACGCGGACGACGTCGCCGATCCGCAGGGACGCGAGAGCGACGTCCTCCTCGCGCCCGTCGCGGACGATCCGCGCGGTCTTCGGCGCGAGGCCGACGAGCCGGGCGATGGCCGCGCCCGTTCTCCCCCTGGCGCGGGCCTCCAGGGCGCGGCCGAGCAGGATCAGGGTGACGATGAGGACGGAGGCCTCGAAATAGAGATGGGCCGTCCCGGGCGGCAGGATCGCAGGCGTGAGGGTCGAGACCAGGGAATACGAATAGGCGGCCCCCGCCCCCAGGGCCACGAGGGCGTTCATGTCCGGATGGCCCTTCAGCAGCGCGGGAATTCCGAGCCGGAAGAACCGCCGTCCGGGCCAGGCCAGGACCAGGCTCGCCAGGGCGGCCTGGACCAGGGCGGCCACCGCGCCGAGATGGGTCTGGACGGCATGGCCGAAGCCGGGGATCAGGTGTCCTCCCATGTCGAGGACGACGATCGGGGCCGACAGGGCGGCGGCGATGACGACGTCGCGCCTGAGCCCGGACGCCTCGCGCTCCCGGCGTTCGGCCTCCGCGTCACCCGCCCCCTCGTCGACGGGGGATGCCGCGTAACCGGCGGCCTGCACGGTCGCGACGAGGTCCGCGACATCGACCGCGCCTTCCGCATGGCGGATCGTGGCGCGGCCGGTGGCGAGGTTGACGCTCGCCGAGCCGACACCCTCGACGGCGCCGAGGGCACGTTCCACGCGTCCGACGCAGGAGGCGCAGGACAATCCGGCGACGGACAGGTCCGTGTCGATATCGGGCACCTCGTAGCCGGCCCTGGCGATGGCGGCGACCGCGCTCGCCGGATCGCCGTCGAGGGTCAGCCCGGCGCGCCCCGTGGCGAGGTTGACGGCGACGTCGGATGCGCCGGGCAAGGCCGCCAGCACGCGCTCGACGCGGCCGACGCAGGACGCGCAGGTCATGCCGACGACCGGGATGCTGAGACGACGCACCGTGGCGGGACGCTGTGCGGGAGAAGCGAGAACGGTATCCATGCACATCTATGTGGGGCTTCCCATGGTGGGAAGGTCAAGGCTGCGACGCATGGCTCATTGCGTCGCGTACAGATGGCGTCCGAGACGTTTCCGCGTCATATGGAGGCGATGATACAGCCCCTCGACACCTGCATGCGGACCCTGAGCGCGCTGATCACCTCCGACATCCCCGCAGGGGAAGCGGAGGCGAATGCCTGTATCGAGACCTATCTCGCGACCTTTCCGGGCCTGCCGAAGCAGGTCGCGGCCCTGAGCATGCTCGACCACGCCGTCGACCAGCGCCTGAGCCCCTCCCCCTTCCTGCCCGTGCTGAAGGCGATCATCGAAGCGCAGTACCGGCGCCTGGGCACCAGCCGGAACTGACCGGACGGAATCAGGCGTCCGGGGCCGCCGCACCGACCGGCTGGTGTTCCGGCAGCAGAGTGCGGACGGTCGTGCCCCGGTCCGGCTCACTCTCGATGACGAGCTTGCCGCGGTGGCGGTTGACGATGTGCTTGACGATGGCGAGGCCGAGCCCCGTCCCGCCCTGCTGGCGGCTCGACGCCACGTCGACCCGGTAGAACCGTTCGGTCAGGCGGGGGATGTGCTCCGGGGCGATGCCGGGCCCCTCGTCCCGCACGCTGAGGGCGATCTGGCGCTTGCCGGAGGCCGAGCGCACGGTCCGCTCGAGACCGACGACGACGCGGCCGCCGCTGCCGCCGTACTTCACCGCATTCTCCACGAGGTTTTCCACCACGCGGACGAGTTCGTCGCGTTCGCCGAGGATCGGATAGGCCGCGTCGGATGCCTCGAGGGTGATCTCGACGCCGCGCTCGCGCGCCAGCGGCCCCTGCATGTCCACCATCTGCCGCGCGATCTGCCCGAGATCGACCACCTGCGTCGGCGCGACGTGCTCGCGCAGCTCGATGCGCGAGAGCGAGAGGAGATCGTCGATGAGGCGCGTCATGCGCTGCGCCTGGGCCTTCATGATGCCGAGGAACTTCTCCCGCGCCGGCGCATCGGCTTTGGCCGGGCCCTGCAGCGTCTCGATGAAGCCGAGGAGGGAGGCGAGCGGCGTGCGGAGTTCGTGGCTGGCATTGGCGACGAAATCGACCCGCATCGTCTCCAGACGGCGGGCGGCGGTGAGGTCCCGCAGGAACAGGACGACGTTGGGCTGGCCGCCCCCCGGTCCGTCCGGCATCGGCAGCGCGCCGATCTGGACCTCGAAGGCCCGCTCCGTCGGCACCCTGGTGGTGTAGAGCGTCTTCAGCGCCGCGCCGGTGCGCAGCACCTCCTCGATCCCGTCGAGCACGTCGGGGGCCCTCAGGGCGAAGGAGAGCGGGTGCTTGAGCTTCAGGGCCGGGAGCAGCGTGCGCGCGGCCGGATTGACCTCGATCACCACGCTGCGCCGGTCGACCAGGATCACCGGATCGGGGATGTTGGCGAGCAGGGCCTCGGCGATGGAATGGCGCTCGCGCGCGGCGGCCTCGGGCACGGCGACCATCCGCGGCCGGCTCAGGCTTCCGACGAAGCCGCCCGCGACCACCGCCAACGCGCCCGCTGCGACGAGGCCGGCGTCGAGGTCACCCCGAAGCCCCGCGACGGTGACCATGGCCGCGGCGGAGATGCCGGCGGCGGTCCAGGCCGATCTGCGCGCGCCACGGGCCATCGCTCAACGCTCCGCGGGCAGAGGCATCGGTCAGGAACCGCCGGAGGCGGGCGGCGATGGCCGGCGCAGGCGCCGGACGATCTCGTAGACCCCGAGCATCGCCAGCGCGATGATGAAGGGCACGAGGTAGTAGCAGACCCGGAACAGCAGCAGCGACCCGAGCACCTGATCGCGCGGCAGGCTCGACAGGGCGAGCAGGATGGTCGCCTCGAACACCCCGAGACCGCCCGGCGCGTTGGAGGCGATGCCGAGCATGGCCGCCAGCACGTAGACGCCGACGAAGGTGGTGAAGCCGATGGTGGTGCCGGCCGGGAGCAGGACATAGAGCGTGGCCGCCGCGGCGCAGACGTCGCCGATCCCCACCACCATCTGGCTCATGGACACCGTGGCGCCGGGCAGTTCCAGCGACCAGCCCTTGACCCTGACATGCCGGCGCTTGAGCGAGACCCAGCCGAGATAGCCGAAGACCGCGAGCAGGGCGGCGAAGCCCACACCCTGGTTCAGGCGGATGCTGGTGAAGGTGAGCGCCGCCAGTTGACCCGCCTCGACCACGAGGCTGAGGCCGAGGACCACGCCCATCCCGAGCCAGAAGGTGAACCCGGCGATGACGGTGAGGGCCGCGATCTTGGCCGCGCTCAGTCCCTTCTTCGAGTAGATCCAGTAGCGGATCGTCCCCGCCGTCAGGAGGGGGAAGCCCAGGGTGAAGCTGACCGCGTAGCTGGTGAACGAGGCGAGCGCCGTCGTCCTGTAGGGGACCTTGATCTTGAGCTGGCGCAGAGCGAGCGCGTCGTAGCAGGTCAGGAAGAGATAGCTCACCGCGACGAACAGGAAGGCGAGACCGAGCTGTTCGCCCGTCGCAGCGGTCAGGGCCGCATGCAGCTCGGCCCAGGTCACCTGCTGCGAGAGCCTCCACAGCACCCCGAGCGAGACGGCGAAGATGACGATGCTGGCGGCGGTGCCGAGCCAGGCGTAGCGGTTCCGGTAGGAGCGCTTGGGTGCGGGCGGCACGCTATCGCCGGTCTCAGCCGTCGTCACGGCGTCGACCGCCTTCGATTCGGCCAACCGCTTATGCTCCCCCGCAAAGTTCATATCGTCGGCGTCCGCCTCCGCCGGTCTTCCCGCCCGACCTTGACGGCGGCGTGGAACGAGACCGAGCTTTTGCCGGACCGCGGCCCGTGCGTCGGCATTTAGGGTCTTTGTGTCCGGAAGGCCAGTCACCCGTCCGATCGAGCTGGTGACGATCGCCGCCGGCGCAGGATCGCGGCCGCCTCGTCCAGGCCGGCGCGGATGCGCTCGGCGACCATCGGCGAGGTGCAGACATAGGTCGGGCTCGGATGCGGAACGGCGATGACCGGCAGGCCCGGCCTCAGCTGCCGGAGCGGTTCGCGCGACAGGCCGGCCACGCGGCCGGCGAGGACGGCGACGTCGAGCGACGGGAGGAGATCGATCAGCGGCGCCAGATAGGTGGCGGCCATTGCGATCTCGGCCCTGCGCGGCGCGCGATTGAGGGCGCCGGGCGCGTGGATGACCCAGGGCACCGCGTTCCAGATCAGGCTGTCGCGCCGGGCGATGCCGGCACCCGCCAGGAACCGGAACAGGTTCGCGGCGGTGCCGGTGGGGTTGTCGCGCGAGACGAAGCCGGTGCGGCCGATGCCGGGACCGGGCGTCTCGAGGAGCAGGAGGAGCCGCGCCTCGATCCCGCCATCCAGCGGATCGGGGTCGGGCACATCGGCGGATCGTTCGGCGGCGATCCGCCGCGCCAGCGCGCGCAGGGAAGTGACATGCGCCGCGTCGAGGAGCGTGCGACGGATTGCGACCTGCTCCGGATCGCCGAGACTCTTCGGCAGAGTGGGGTCCGGCCGGGTCGTGTCAGGATCGGGCGGCATGATCCGCGAAGAGGGTTGCCGCAGCGTCGGGAAGCATTCCGGCGAGGCGGAAGCGCTCGGACCGCGCCTCTTCCGCGAGACGGCGCATCAGGCCATCGACGCCGCCGAACTGGTATCCGAGCTGGGTTTCATAGGCTGCGCAGGCCCGGCCCTTCCGGGCCTCGGCCCTCGCGGAATAGTGAACCATCGTCTCGGACAACGCGCCGAACTCCTCGCGGAACGGCTGCTTCGGCGCGGCGCTGCGGACCGTGTAGGGGAAGTCCCGCCACCACAGGATCGGGGCATCCCACCGCAGGGTGCCGATGGCGCGGACGAGCTGGATATGGTCGACATGGCCGCCAACCGCCTGCGGGGCGAGGACGAGGTCGGGCGAGACCTCACCGACGAGCCGCGCGACGGCCGCCGCGAGAGGGGCGACGATGGCATCGTCGTCGCGCGCATCGGCGAAGAGCTCGGGTGCCGAGCCGTAGCCGCGATGCGGCGCCTCGCGAAAGGGGAGATACACGGGCTCCGCGATGCCGAGGGCCTCGGCCGCCCGGCGATCCTCGTCCCGGCGCAGCGCCATGTAGTCGATCTCGGGCGCCAGGCCCTTGTCGGTCTGGCAGGCGAGGGCAAAGCCCTTCGGATCGGGTACCGAGGCCGTGAAGATCGTCGCCATCACCACGTGCCAGCCGGCATCGGCCAGGGTCGCCAGGGTGCCGCCGCAGGAGAAGGCGGCGTCGTCGAGATGAGGCGAGAGCGCGAGGGCGACGGGCATGGTCAGAGCAGATGCGGCTCGGCGCGGAACCGGCACGACGGGTCGTGCGGCAGGGTGTCGGCGAAACCCGTCCGGGGCCGCTCGCCTGCCACCTCCGCATAGACCTCCATGATCCGGCGTCCGACCGCGCTCCAGGAATAGACCCGGCGGCACTCGTCGAGCCCATCACGGGCGAGCCGGCGGCGCAGGGCCTCGTCCTCGATGACGCGCTGAAGCGCATCCGCCAGGGCTTCCACCTCGCCGGGCTGGACCAGCAGCCCGTTTTCCCCGTCGCGAAGGCAGTCGGACACGCCGACCGCATGGGTCGAGACCACGGCGAGCCCCGCCGCCATGGCCTCCAGGATGGTGTTGGAGAACCCTTCCGCATAGGTCGGCGACACGAAGACGTCGGCCCGCCGGTAGAGGTCGGGCACGGTGTGATAATCGGCGTAGCCGGTGAAGCGGATCTCGGCCTCCGAGAAGTTCAGTTCGGCCGCTCGGGCCTTCGACGAATCCACGTCGGGCCCGATGCCGGAGATCACGGTCTCGAACGGGACGCCGCGCGCGCGCAGCAGGCCGAGCGCGTCGATGAAGTCGAGCACGCCTTTCCGGCGGTCGACGCGGCCGTGATAGAACAGCCGGACCGGCCCTGCATGCCCGGCCGGACCGGGGGTGAAGCGCGCGGTGTCCACCGCGCCCGGCACGATGGTGAAGCGATCCGGGTCCGAGCCCAGCCGGTCGCAGACCTCCGTCACGAAGGAGCGTCCGCCGATGAGGAGCGCGTTGGCATGGGCCAGCACCTCGCACATGGCGACCCGGTGGGTCTCGCAGCAGGACCCGACCCAGTGGCCGTCGCCGCCCTGGATCGAGACGACGTTCGGGATGCCGATCCGCTTCGAGGCCAGCAGAACCGCCCAGCCGGTGGGATAGCCGTACTGCGCATGGAGCAGATCGAACGGCTGCTTGCGATGCTCGGCCAGAATCGTCTCGACCATCGTCTCGATGTCGCGCTCGAAATCGCCGCCGGTCTGCTCTCCCACCTGTTCCAGGCCGATGACGCGCACGCCCGGCACGTCCGGCGGCGGGCCGCCGCCATAGACGCGGGTGCCGAACGCGTCGCCGCGGTACTGGCTGATCATCGTCACGTCGTGGCCCGCCTCGACGAGTTCGCGCAGCAGGTTCTGCGCGTAGACGCTCATGCCGGAAATCGCCGGGAAGTAGCGCCGGCTGACGAAGCAGATCCTCATGCGGGCTCCTCCGCCTTGTGGTTGCGGCAGGTCCGCAGATAATCCAGCGATGACGGTACCATCACGTCGGCCCGGTGGCTCTCGCGGGAGAGTTCGACGCAGACGAGGCGCTGGAAGCCGATCGAGTCGAGGGCGTCGAGCACGGCCGAGACGTCCATGTCGCCCTCGCCGAAGGGCAGATGGATGTGCTCGCCCCGTGCCATGTCCTCGATCGCCACGGTGCCGATGCGATCGGCGAACTCCGCCACCGCCGCCGCCGGGTCGCGCTCGCCGGTGACGAGGCAATGGCCGGTATCGAGGGCGAGCCTCAGGCCGTCGATCTTCAGGGCGGCGAAATCGTCGAGTGTCTCGATGAGCATGCCGGGTTCGGGTTCGAGGCAGGCGACGATGCCCTGTTCCCGCGCATAGGCGACGATTTCGGCGACGCCGTCGGCGAGCCAGAGTTGCGCCTCGTCGCGATCGATGCCGGGCTTCGGCACGCCCGCCCAGAACGAGACGGCCTCCGAATGCAGGATGACGGCGATGTCCACCGCCCGCTTCAGGAAGCCGATGCGCCGGGCCCGTCCCGAGGCGTCGCCGCTGACCAGGGTCGGCTCGTGCTTCGCCCGCGGATCGAGGAGGAAGCGGGCTCCGGTCTCGATGACGCTGCCGAGGCCGAGCCGCTGCAGCCGGCTCGACACGCGCTGCGCCTCCTGGACCCAGTTCTCCGCGAAGGGGTCGAGATGGTGGATGTCGAGGGTCAGCGCCACGCCATGGTAGCCGGCATCGGCGATGAGATCGATGGCGTCGTCCAGGCGGTGGTTGGCGGTGCCGTTGGTATTGTAGGCGAAACGAAGGGTCATGGAGTAGGCCTCCTATCGACACACGGTATCGGCCCGGCATTCCATCCCGACCACCTCATCCTGAGGTGCCGCGGAGCGGCCTCGAAGGAGGCTTCCAGGGATCGCAGGTGTCGCTGGAGGCCTCCTTCGAGGCCCGCTGGCGCGGGCGCTTCAGGATGAGGTCGAGAGCGGGAGACGGCACGCATGCAGCTCGTCACGCCGCCTTCCCCTGCTGTTCGAGACGGAACGGGGCGTGGTGCGATTCCGGCTCGCGGTAGAGCGGGTAGTGCCGGCCCACGATCTCGTCGGCCAGGGCCACGTCGAAGAGCGGCTGGCCGCCGAAACGCTCCAGAGCTTCGGGGGGGAGCCTCACGGGAAGCTTCGTCTCGCTCGCCTCGCCGAAAGAGATCAGCGGGTGATCCCGCGCGATCAGCTTGGCGGTGTTGCGCTCGCCGATGCGATGGTAGCTCATCGTCTCGACCTCCAGGCCCGGCACGATCGCCTTGACCACGCCGACGCTGCCGCCCGGCGGCGAGCAATCGACGTAGAGGACGTCGAACCCGGCCTCTTCGAGCCGCTCGCGGGCGATCCGTCCACGGGCATGGCCGTCGGGCGCCTCCGTCGTCGGCAGATCCGAGAAGGCCTTGGTGCTGCGCTCGGAATAGACGCTGTCCTTCAGGACGTCGTGCAGGCCCTCCGGCGGCAGCACGATCCATTCGAGCATCGCCTTCAGGGCGCGGCTCTCTTCAAGGTCGAGGCTCGGCAGGGCCTTCTGGATGAAGGCGTTGACGTAGCCCGGCGGCGTCACCTGTTCGGCGAGGCTCAGCGGACCGTGGCCGAAGGCCTTGCGGACACGGGCGGCCTGGAATTCGAGCAGCGCCTTGCGGAGCGCCCGCTCCCGGTCGGGATCGCAGGCCTCGCCGCAGGCGGAGAGGGCCACGGGGACCGGCGCATCGGCGGGATTCCGGTCGTAGCCGACCACGTAGATGTTGGTGAGGCCGAACTGGTCGGTGGCGAATTTCGGCAGAGCCCGGATGCCGAGGCCGTCGAGGCGGTCGAGCATCGCCCGGTTCTCGGGGCCGATCCCGTCGAGGTCGAGCATCACGCCCTGGTCGAGGGCGCGGAACAGGAGGCCGTTGCCGTCGCGCTGGAGCAGTTCGAGCAGGCCGTGGCCGAGGGCGAAATCCACGTCCGGCCCGGCGCCGAGGCCGTTGGTGATGAGGTTGGTGAAGGGCTTGTAGCCCTCCGACAGCTCGAAATAATCGGTGGCCGCGATGTCGAGGGGCATCAGCACGGTCTCGCCGCTGCGCGCCCGGATGCTCGGCGTCCATTCCAGCACCGTGTCGCGGCCGACGGGAGACCCGGCGGGGAGGCACAGGGTCAGCGGATCGGCGACCGAGGCGGCGCCGAAGACCTTGGCGAGGTCATGGTAGGAGCCGCGCTCCTTGCTGCGCGGCATCACGGCCAGCGACGGCATCAGGTTCTCGGCGATCTCGGCCACGGCCCCGATCAGCGCCTCGTCGTCGGTGGCGCCGTAGCCGATGCCGCTCGGCATGGCTCCGACGAAGAACGGATCGTCGAGGAACAGCGAGACGAACCAGACCGGGATGCCGGTCCGGTCGAGGGGCGCCAGGGGAAAGCCGACGACCCGGCCCTTCGGCAGGATGTCGAGATAGGCCCGTACAGGCTCCGGCAACGACGAGGGCAGGCCCTCGATGGTGCGCGGACCGCCGTAGCTGTAGGGCCGAGGGGCCTTGATGCGCGGATCGCGAGCCCGGGCGTCCTGGTCGTGTTCGCTCATGTCCGTCACTTCCCGGTTGCTCTCACCAAACCCCCTCATCCTGAGGTGCCACCTCAGCGGCCTCGAAGGAGGCCTCCAGCGATCGCTGCGTGAACTGAAGGCCTCCTTCGAGGCCTTCGCTGCGCTTCGGCGCCTCAGGATGAGGGGTTGGGTAGGATGTTGTCTTGAGAACGAAATCCCGATCTCGAATCCGTCCCTGAGTCTCCACGGCCGGAGAGACCGTCATAGGCCCGTGCCAGGAGCCGCATCGTGTGAAGGTCGCGCTCGGCGCTGTACGCCTCGCGCTCGGAGGGCCGGCGCAGGGCCGAGCCGAAGGCGCGGACTTGTTCGAGGAAGGGCGAGGCGTCGCCGTCGAAGGGGATCGCTTCGACCCGCCCGTCAACACCGTCGGTAAAGGAGAGCGTGCCGCCGGCCACCTGACCCATCGTGTCGATGGCGGTGAGCGCGCCCCCGGTCCCGATCACTTCGAGACGGCGGCGGGGCAGCGCGTCCGGGCAATTGTAGGCGACATGAAGGTTGGCGAGGATGCCGGAGCCGGTGCGGCCGATGAGGAGCGCGCCGTCGTCGACGGCGTAATCCTGCGCCCTCGCCTGGGTGAGGGCGGCGATGTCCTCGATCGATTCGTCGAGGAGGAAATCCACGAGGTCGATGCCGTGGGGCGCCAGATCCATCAGCGCGCCGCCGCCGGCCTTCACCGGATCGATGCGCCAATTGTCCTGGCCGACGAAGGAGGTCCAGGCCCGGTCGAGCCAGCAGGCATAGACGATCCGGATCGTGGTCACGGCGCCGATGCGGCCCTCGCGGATCGCCTCGCGCATCGCCCGATGGGCTGGGTGATGGCGCTGGTCGAAGGCAGTGCCGTAGAAGATGCCGCCCCTCCGCACCGCCGCGACCATCGCCTCGGCGTCAGTCAGGGAGGCCGCCATCGGCTTTTCGCAGAGCACGGCCTTGCCTGACGTGGAAAGGGCCTCGACCGCCTCGCGATGGAGGTGGTTCGGCGTCGCCACGTAGACCGCCTCGACCTCCGGCTCGGAGAGCAGACCGGCGAGATCCTGATGGGCGCGGGCGCCCTCGGCCTCGGCGGCCGCGCGCGAGGCCTCGCCGGGATCGGACACGGCCACGAGGCGGTGCCCCGCCGCTCGGATGCCTGGCGCCATGTAGTCGCGCGCGACCCAGCCGTAGCCGACGATGCCCCAACCGATGGAGTCGCCCATCACCAGCGCTCCGGCAGGTCGACGAACTCGCGACGACGGACGCGGTCCTCGTGTGGGGACTGCTCGCCGCCGACCCAGTCGAGGGTCTCGGGTCCTTCCGAATGCAGCGGATAGGTCACCCGGGACGCGTATTCCGCCTCGTAGCGTTCGGACGGCCATGAAACGGCGTAGCCCCCCGCCGGATCGGGCTCGTAGAGGGGGTTGAGGCGCAGGGCCGTCCCCTCGCTCGGCCAGGTCAGCCCGTCGAGGATGGCGCGGGGCGCCGGCCGCATCCCGGCACCGGCGACCACGGAAAAGGCCTCCACGTGGCGCAGGTCGGCCGGGCGTTGCGGCGCGGGGGCGCGCTTCTCCACGAGCGCACGGGTGAGCTCGTCGTCGTCATAGACGAGGGCGTCCGGAAACAGCTCCTCGATCTCCTCCGCCGAGACGGCACGACCGGCCGAGAAGCCCGGCCGCTCGGAATTGTGGATGTGGCTGAGCACGAGCCAGCCGTCGTCGCCGGCATTCTGACGCAGGCATTCGAGCACGGCCGGCTTGTCGTCGAGGAAGTAGAAGGCGTCGTTGCAGACGACGAGATCCACCGGCGCGCCGGGGATCGGCCAATGCGGCGAACCCGCGTCGAAACAGACGAGCTGGGCCTTCTCGCCGACGACCCAATGGCGCGCTACCCAGAGCTTGGCGAAGACCACGTCGGCCCCCGCCACCTTGACCCCGCGCAGCTGCATCTCGCGCAGGTAATGCCCGATGCCGCAGGCGAATTCGAAGACGCAGACGGGATCGTTCCAATGGGCTTCGAGCAGGGTCAGGCCCGCGAGGAAGGTCGGATCGGTCCAGCGATGCAGGAAATAATCGCCGACGCGACCCCAGCCGAGAAGCCGTACGGCGTCCCGCAGGCTCGCCTCGTCGCGGTCCCGGACGAGATGATGGAGGTCGAGCGGGTCGGCGGGCGGTCCGGTCCACCAATCGTCCTGATCCACGAGGAGCCCGATGATCGCACGGTCGTGCAATCCGGCGTCCAGCAGGGCGAGGGTGGAGGCGACCAGCGCGTCGCGCCCGGTCCGGAGATAGGGGATCCCGTCCACGACGGGCCAACGCGCATTCGTCACCACATCGCGCAGGGAATGCTGCGTGTCGGCCTTGAGCGCGTGTCCCGTTTGAGGGGAGAGAAGATCGAATGGGATCATGACACGCGGCCCATCCTGCCGCAGCGGACCATCACGGGATTCGCATATCCCTGAGGACACGGTCGTGAAAGCCCTTCACCGGGCCGGCATGGACCAGTTCCATCTCGTCGAGCACGGTTCCCATGGTCAGGGAGGCGGCGCGCAGATGCTGGGCGATCTGCAGGACGCGGTCGATGCAATCGGCGGCGTGAAAAGCTCGGCCCTCCGCGGTGGCATCGTCGGGAAGGACCGCGCGGGCGCGTTCCACAATCTCGCGCAGGGGTAGATCGAGATCGTCGAGGGCCCATTGCGTGGTGCGCGCCATGATCGGCGCGAGATGGTCGCCGAGGAGCATCTCGCCGGTGAAGCCGGCATCCGGCATCGCCGCATTGTGAAAATGGTGGCTCATGGCCGCAAGGAAGACCACGGCCGGATCGGCCCGGTAGAATGGGCTGAGCACGACGCCGTAGACCGCCACCATCAGGCAATGCTCGGAATGGTTCTCGGGTGGCTCCAGCAGGATGCGCGCCCTGCCGGGGCAGGTGACGCCGGCCCTCGGCTGATGGTTCAGGGCCGCGACGAAGGCCGGGAGATGGCCGGGCTGCAACGCCTCGCCACGCTGAAGGACATCGGCGAGACGAGCTTTCAGTTCCGGATCGACCGCGCCGCCGACGGCATCGAGACCGGAGACGAGAATGTCGCCGATCTGCACTTGATCGAGGCCGGTGGAGGCCAGGAACGCGGCATCGAGATCGCAGAGGCGGGAGGCCGCCAGGGCCTTGGCCGTGATGTCGAGGGCCACCGTCTCGAGATCGGCGCCCCCGGTCAGAGCCGACCAGCCCTGCGCGAACAGCCGCTCGGCGATGGAGCCGATGCGGCCAGCCGAATGCACGCGCTTCAGGTCGTTGAGTTCGACGAACAGATCGCGCAGCGCGAAGGGGGCAGCCATGCCGCCCCCCGTATCGGACGTGGTCATTGACGCACGCCGAGCCAGTCGAGGAGCATGTGCTGCTGCTTGCCGAAATCGTGCTCCGGCCCGTGGCCGTTGGCGACCATGGGCGCCTTGAAGAACGAGGACAGCTGCTCCTGCGGACCGCTCTCGCCGCGCTTCTTGGCCAAGTCGAGGACGCGGGCGATCTCGATCACCAGGGGGGCGGCCAGGATGGAATCCTTGCAGAGGAAGTTGACCTTGATCTGCATGCGCTGGCCGAGGAAGCCGGTGACGTCGATGTTGTCCCAGGCTTCCTTGTCGTCGCCGCGGGGGCGATAATAGTGGATGTGGACCAAATGGTCCTCGACCGGATAGCCGAGGATCGAATCCAGCACGGTGCCCTTGGTGTTGAGCTTCGACTGGAGCGAATCCTTGTCGTTGAGCGCGAGACCGTCGCGGTTGCCGAGGATGTTGGTGGAGAACCAGCCGTCGACGTGCAGGGCGCGGGCCTTCAGGGCGGGTGCCAGCACCGTCTTCATCATGGTCTGGCCGGTCTTGCCGTCCTTGCCGGCCAGCGGCACGCCCATCTCGCGGGCGAGTTCCATCAGAGCCGGAACGTCGGCCGCCACGCTCGGGGTGAAGTTGGCGTAGGGCACGCCGCTCTGGATCGCCGCATAGGCGTAGAGCATCGCCGGGCTGATCGATTCATCGCTCGAATCGAGGCCCTTCTCGAAGGCCGCGCGCGAATTCAGGGCCGGAGCCTGGAGATCGGGCCAGCGCTCGGTGGAGGCGAGGTTGATGACGACCACCTCGTCGAGATTGCTCTCCAGACGGAAGCGACGAAGGTCGTTGGCGATGACCGACACCGCCTCGCGGTGGTCGGCGGCGACGATGCGGTTCGCACCCTCGATGTTCTTGCAGAATTTGGCGCTGCCGACGGCCGGCCAGGGCTTGATGCCCTTGAGCACCTGGGCGCCGTTCTCGATATCCTGCTTGGTCAGCACGCCATGGCCGGTGGCGGCGGAGGCGAGATCGTCGTCGTTGAGGTCCCAGCCGCCGAAGACGAGGTCCTTGTAATCGGCCAATCCGGCGACCGAGAGCCCTGCGAGGGGCAAACCGTCGAGGCGGTTCGATCCGGATTTGATCATCTCGATGCCGGCGATGGCGGTGGTGGCGACTGCGCCACCCATACCGACGAAGGCAACGCCGACACGGCGACCGGTCTGCATACTCATTGGAATAAGGCTTCCTTTAGTGGGTCCGTCGAGGCGTTGTCTTCGGCCAGCGAGAGCCGACCCTTCAGGCCCATCCTAACTGGTCTCCGGATGATCCGTTCCAACCCCGGCCAGGACGCCTTTTTGACGCGGCCGGCCTGAACCGCGCCCGAACGTTTCGTTAAAATATCGTTAAATCATAGCCTTAACCGTTCCTTAAGCGTGCCACGCTTGAATCACGGAGCTGTCCCAATGTGGTCACAGCTCCCGGCGAGATGTCCGCTCGCTGAACTGATCGAAGCCGCGGCCTAGAACGCCGTGGCACGAACAAGGAACAATGATGGGGCTTTTCCCGGAGCCGGCGCTCTGCGCCGACGACGTGTGCCGTCTCGTGCCCAACGAGACCCTGGATCATGCAGACACGGTCGCCTGGCTGAAACCCGGCGCCATGCGCACCACCAAACGACCCGGCAACACGACATCGGCCAGGGCAATTTTCGCGAAGATCGCGATCGGCCTCCTGCTCGGGTCGGTACTGCCCCAGAGCGCCCTCGCGCCGGCGGCCACCGCCCATGACCGCATCGACGAGCGGGCCTTCGTCGCCAGTGATCTGAGCGCCGCGACGATCGACAAACCCTCGGATTGGGATGGGGTTCCCCTCCTCGATCAGGAACCGGCCACGGCGAGCCTCATCGAGACCGATCTCGCCGCACTTCCGCAGACCCGCGAGAGCGCCGGCCGGGACGTCCTCCGTTTCGGTGACATGACGGTGCCGCGTGACATCGTCGAGACAATCCTGAAGGCGTCCACCGAGACGGGCGTCGATCCGGTCTACATGATGGCGCTGGCCGACAAGGAATCGAGCTTCTCGACCACCGTGAAGGCGTCGACGTCGTCGGCGGAGGGCCTGTTCCAGTTCCTCTCCGCCACCTGGCTCGAACTGGTGCGGACCTACGGCGCCCGCTACGGCTATGAGGCCGAAGCCAACGCGATCACCGGCCGCGGCAGCGCCATCACGATCCAGGACGAGACTACCCGCGTCCGTGTGCTGCGCCTGCGACAGGATCCCTATGTCGCCGCCCTCATGGCCGGCGAGCTGATCAAGCGCGACCGCGCGCGGATCGAGCAGCGCATCGGCCGCGAGTTGAAGACCTCGGAACTCTACCTCGCGCATTTCCTCGGTACGTCGAGCGCCGGCAAGTTCCTGGCCCTCAGCACCGACAACCCGGACAAGGTCGCCAAGCAGGCCTTCCGTGCCGCCGCCCGCGCCAATCGCAGCCTGTTTACGGAGAAGGCCGGCAAGCACCGCCGCAGCCTCACCGTGGCAGAAGTCCGCGAGCGCCTCGGCGACATGATCGACCGCCGGCTCGACCAGTACGAAGGCGTCACCGCCCTCGTCTCAGGGCAGGACGGTGCGCCGGACGGCGCCGGCGATGCGAGCCAGGCCTCGGCCCTCCTCGACGCCTCCCTGCGCCTCTCGCCGCCGGCCCGGCGGATGCAGATGACCGAGGCGCTGCCGAAGGAGTAATGGCCGGATTTCGAGGATCCGGACGCTTCGCGTGCTGTCGTGCTGGGCCCCGGATCGCCCTTCGCTTCGCTCTGGCCGTCCAGGGAAGGAGCGCTTGGAAATCAGGCCTCGAAACCTGCCCCCCTTCCCGAACGCCCGAAGGGTGATCCCGGACCCCCGAGATTCTCGACACGCGTCTGGCGCGGACGAATGATCCTCATCGGTTTCGCCGCATCGCAGCGGAACGGGCATGTCGATCCGACGTTCAGCCAGGATCGATCGTCCGCCGCACGCACCTGGGCGGCCTCCCAGACATGAGGACCCGCCGATGACCACCGGAACCTCGCTTCCTCCGCAATCCGGCTCGCCCCCGCCTCGGGTCGTCCCGCCGATCGGTCGGGAACGCCTCGATGCCATGAGCAGTGCGCTGGCGCGGAACTGGTGGCTCATCGCCCTTCGTGGCGCCTTCGCGATCCTGTTCGGCGCCATCGCCTTCATCGCGCCTGGCGCCTTCGTCCTGTCGCTGGTGCTGTTCTTCGCGGCCTACATGCTGGTCGACGGGATCACGGCGGTACTGTCTTCGATCCGCGCGGCGCAGAGGCACGAACGCTGGGGCTACCTCCTCGCCAATGGAAGCCTCGACATCGTCGTGGCCGTGGCGGCCGT
This sequence comes from Methylobacterium marchantiae, assembly GCF_042679825.1. Lineage (NCBI taxonomy): Bacteria > Pseudomonadati > Pseudomonadota > Alphaproteobacteria > Hyphomicrobiales > Methylobacteriaceae > Methylobacterium > Methylobacterium marchantiae. The sequence continues at coordinate 25,853 of NZ_JBHTND010000015.1, forward strand.
GATGGTGCCGGCGGCCGCGGTCTGGGCCTTCGTCTACTTGATCGCCTTCTGGGCCCTGATCGCCGGAGGGCTGATGATCGCCGCCGCGTTCAGGCTGCATCTGCATTACGGACGCTGGTGGCTCGGCCTCGGCGGCGCCGTCTCGATCCTGTTCGGGATCGCCCTCCTCATCAATCCCGGCATGTCGGCCCTGGTCCTCGCCTGGTGGATGGGCGCCTACACGATGCTGTTCGGCGCGATGCTACTCATTCTCGCCTTCCGCCTGCGCGGCCGCCACGGCGAGACTCTGAGGGCGTGACGCCGACGGCATGGCGCCGCGGCTTCGTTCCGTTCTAGAACGGCCGAGCCAGACCCGACCGGGGCTGTGGAGCAGGACGACAGCCGGCGGCCGATGACAGATCCAGATCCGGAACGCCCGAACCCCAGCGACGGGCAGGATGCCCGAAAGGCGGCGCGCGAGGCGGGGCAGGCCGCCCGGACCCTGTTCAGGCAACTCGTCTTCCTGCTCGTCACCGGTCTGCGTTCCCTCATGCGCGGGCTGGTCGGCGCCGGCCGTGCAATGGGGCGAGCCAGCGGCCCGGTCGTCTCCGGACTGAGATCCCGCCTTTCGTCCCGCCCGATCGCGACACATGGCGGACGCGCGGGCCCGACGACGGTGAACGCGTTGCCGGGCGGCGGGCAGACGGGCTCGTCACCACGCTTAGGGTGGTCGGCTCGGTTACGGACACGGCCCTACCTCGTGGCGGGGCTCGCGATCATCGCGCTGCCCCTGGTCTTCCTCGCCGGCCTCGTCCTCTACAGCTTCGCGACGCTGCCGCCGCTCGGGGGCGTAGTGCCGGAAGGCGGCCAGCGCGCCCTCACGGTGGAGGCGGATGACGGCCGGGTCTTCGCGACCCGCGGCGCCTTCCAGGGGCAGAAACTCACCGCCGCCGACATGCCGGCGCATCTCGCGCAGGCCGTGGTGGCCATCGAGGACCGGCGCTTCTACTCGCATTGGGGCGTCGATCCCCGCGGGCTGGTGCGGGCGCTCTGGCGCAACACGGTGAGCGGCGGCGTGCGCGAGGGCGCCTCCACGATCACGCAGCAATACGTGCGGCTCACCTCCCTGACCCAGGAGAAGACCCTCCGCCGCAAGATCCAGGAGGCCTTCCTCGCCTTCCGGGTCGAGAGCACGATGTCGAAGGAGGACATCCTCCTCGGCTACCTCAACACCGCCTATTTCGGGGCCGGCGCCTACGGGATCGACGCCGCGTCGCGGCGCTATTTCGGCAAGGGCGCGAAGGCGCTGACGCTGCCCGAGGCCGCGATGCTCGCCGGCCTCGTTCGGGCCCCGTCCCAGCTCGCTCCCACGCGCAATTTCGGCGGCGCCAAGGAGCGTGCCGACATCGTCCTGCAGACCATGGTCGAGACCGGCGCGATCAGCGCCGCCGAGGCCGACACGGCACGGGCCCAGACCATCACCCTGCGCACGCCGCCCGAGACCCCGCCCGGCACCAACTACTTCCTCGACATGGTGGCGGCCGATGCCAAGCGCCTCTCGGACACGCCCGGCGACGTCACCCTGCGCACGACCCTCAACCTCGACCTGCAGAGTCTCGCCGAGGGGGTCGTCGCCCGCCGGCTCGATGCGGAAGGGGCGAAGAAGAAGGCGAGCCAGGGCGCCATGGTGGTCCTCAACAAGGAGGGCGCCATCGTCGCCATGGTCGGCGGGCGCGACTACGAGGACAGCCAGTTCAACCGGGCGACCCAGGCCAAGCGCCAGGCCGGCTCGCTGTTCAAGCTGTTCGTCTACCTCACCGCCTACGAGAAGGGCCTGACGCCCGAGACCGTACTGGTGGACCGTCCGATCCAGATCGGGGACTGGGAGCCGCAGAACGCGAGCGGACGTTTCCGCGGGGCGGTCCCTCTCCGCACCGCCTTCGCGCAATCGATCAACACCATCGCGGCGCAGCTCGCCGACGAGATCGGCATGGCGTCGGTGATCCAGACGGCGCGCAAGCTCGGCGTCACCTCCGACCTGCCCGACGTGCCGAGCCTCGCCCTCGGCTCGGCAGAGGTGTCCCTCCTTGAGATGACACGGGCCTATGCGAGTGTGCTTGCGGGCGCCCAGCCCCTCGACACCTACGGCGTCCACGCCATCCGCGGGACCGGCCCCGACCCGCTCTACCTGCGCCCCGATGCCAAGCCGGCGACGCCGCTCCCGGGCGACAGCCGCGCGATGATGCTCGATTCGCTGCAGGCCGTGGTCGATAGCGGCACCGGGCGGGCCGCGCGGATCGCCAACCTCGCGGTGGGCGGCAAGACCGGCACCACGCAGGATTACCGCGATGCATGGTTCGTCGGGGTCACGCCGGACCTCGTCGTCGGTGTCTGGATCGGCAACGACGACAATTCCTCGATGAACAAGGTCGGCGGCGGCGACCTGCCGGCCGCGATCTTCAAGGATTTCATGCAGCGCGCCAACACGCAGATGGCGAGCCGGCGCAAGCGTCCCTCCGCGGCCCGGGCCGAACCGGCACCGGCGAAGGACCCCATCGTCGCCGGTGCGCTGCGCGGCGTGCCGGAGGTGATCGACACCGGCACCCTGTCGTTCCGGGGCCGGACCGTGCGCCTGCTCGGCGTCGACGGCGAACGCGGCGCCCTCGCCCGCCAGCTCGCCCGCTACCTGCGCCGGCGCGAGGTCGTCTGCGCGCAGGCCGCGAATGGCGGCACCGAAGACGCCGCGCCGCAGGGACTGCGCTGCCAGATCGACGGCGACGATCTCGCCTCGCTGATCCTCACGGCCGGCGGTGCACGCGCGTCGGAGGATGCCCCGTCGGACCTCCTGGCGGCCGAGGAGCAGGCCCGTTCCGAGCGGGCCGGATTGTGGCGGCGCGAGCGGTAGCTGACGCGATCCGGTGAGGGATGCGCGAGGCAGGGTGCCCATTTCCGCTTCCCTCCGGACGCCGTCGCGGAGGCGCGAGGAGCCACTCGCCTATCCGGAGGCGAGTAACGGCAGCCGGCACCGGATCACTCCGGCGCCGACGGGCTTCCGGCTTCGTCGTTGAAACACGACACGTGCGGGTCCGAGGGGAAATGGTGATGGCGTCGTGAAACGCAGCCTTCGTCTCCCAACCCCTGAACGCAGGGAGCCCCCTCCCGTCCGAGGACGGGAGGGGGCTCAGGCGACCGTGGCCGCGATGCGTGATCGGGGTCAGGTCAGGCGGCGCGCACGGTGGCGAGGAACCGTCCGACCTCGGAGCCGAGATGCTCGCTCTGCTGCGAGAGTTCCGAAGCGGCAGTGAGCACATGGCCCGCCGCCTCTCCCGTGCCGGACGCCGCCGAGGCGACGCCCGCGATGCTCGACGTGACCTCGGTCGTCCCCACGGCGGCCTGGGCCACGTTGCGTACGATCTCCTGGGTGGCGGCGCCCTGCTCCTCGACGGCGGCGGCGATGGTGGTCGCCACCGAACTCATCTCCCGCACGCTGTCGGCGATACCGGTGATCGCGGCGACGGCCTGGGTGGTCGCGCCCTGGATCTCGCCGATCTGGCGGGAGATCTCGTCGGTGGCGCGCGAGGTCTGTCCAGCCAACTCCTTCACCTCCGTGGCGACCACCGCGAAACCACGTCCGGCCTCTCCGGCGCGAGCCGCCTCGATGGTGGCGTTGAGGGCGAGGAGGTTGGTCTGGCTGGCGATCGTGCTGATCATTCCGACGACATCGCCGATCTTGGAGGCCCCCTGGCTGAGGGCGGCCACGAGGGCCGCCGTCTCGGCGGCCTGACGGACGGCATTGCCGGCGAGGTTGGCGGCGGAATTGGCCTGACGTCCGATCTCATGGACCGAAGCGCCGAGCTCCTCCGCCGCGCTGGCGACCATCGTCACGTTGGTCGCGGCCTGATCCGCCGCCGCCGCGGCCGTGGTCGACTGGCTCCTGGTGTCGGTCGCCGTCACGCTCATGGACTGCGCGGTGGCCTGCAATTCCGTGGATGCGGAGGACACGGCCGTGACGATGCCGCCCACCGCACCCTCGAAGGCGTCGGCGAGTTCGCGCATGGCCGCCTTGCGCTGCGTCTCGACGCTGGCGCGCCCGAGCTCCGCCTCCGCTTCGAGCTGATTCGTGCGGATCATCATGGTCTTGAACACGGCTACGGCCCCGGCCATGGCGCCGATCTCGTCGCGGCGCTCCATATCGGGGACGTCGACGGATACGTCGTTCTGTGAAAGGCGACTCATGACGCCCGTCATCACGGTGATCGGACGTGCGATACCGCGCTGGAGGATCAGGAGGCTGACGACGGCGATGGCGACCATCGCCACGAGACCGAGAATGTTCGTCAGACGGAAAGTATCGACGGCCTCCGCGGCGGCGATGCTGCGCGTCTCGAGCAGGGCCTTCTCCTCGGCGGCGATCTCGGCAGCCTTGGCGCGAATGGCATCCATGCTCGCCTTGCCCGCGCCCGACGCTTCCAGGCCCTGCGCCTCGCTGCGGGTGGCGGGATCGCGCATCAGGGCGATCTCCTTCTGCGCGACGGTTTCGTTCCATTTGCGGGCGAAGTCAGCGATCTCCGCCAGACGCTTCTGCTGGACCGGATTGTCCGACGTGAGGGTCCGCGCGGAGGCCAGAGCCGTCTCGAACACCTTCCGACCGGCGATGTAGGGATCCAGGAACGAATCTTGTCCGGAGATGAGGAAGCCGCGCATGCCGGTCTCCTGATCGACCATGCCACTCGTCATCCGGTTGGTCGCGTCCAGGACGTCGTGGGTATGCGCCGTCCAAGAGGAGGTTTCCTGGACGACGCCAAGACTCCTCAGCGACAGAACAGTCGATGCAATGGCAACCAAAACGATCAAGGACAAGATCGTGCCGATCTTGGTAGTAATCTTGAGGTTCTTCATTTTCAGCCACAACATCCCGAAATCCGAGATAGCCCGACGGCACTAAGCATACGGACTTGGGCGCAACGTTATGATACGCCCTCTGGATCGAGCCCTAATTCAATACACATAACAGCTTATTAAAGCGCTATCCTGTAATAAAATTCCGCCTTGGCCTTCCTGTACCGCAGGAATTGCCTGATACATCATCCATCAGGCATCACTCTGGGATGGGAGAGGACGCTTCCTTAAGTCGCACGACGCGGTCTCACCGGAACGGCGGCTCGTCGAAGCTCCGCAGCTTGCGCGAATGCAGGCCGTTGCGGTCGGCGCGCAGGATATCGAGGGCGGACAGGCCGATGAGCAGGTGCTCGGCTACCGCCCGCTCGTAGAAGGCGTTGGCGGCTCCGGGCAGCTTGATCTCGCCGTGGAGCGGCTTGTCGGAGACGCAGAGAAGCGTGCCGTAGGGAACGCGCAGCCGGTATCCCTGCGCCGCGATGGTACCGCTTTCCATGTCGACGCCGATGGCGCGCGACAGATTGATCCGCCGCCGTTCCTGGCTGAAGCGGAGTTCCCAGTTGCGATCGTCGTAGGTGACGACGGTGCCGGTGCGCAAGCGGCGCTTGAGATCCTCGCTGGTCTCGCCTGTGATGCTGGCGGCGGCCGCCTGGAGCGCGAGCTGGACCTCGGCCAGGGCCGGCACCGGCACGTCCGGCGGCACGAGCTCGTCGAGGATGCGGTCCCGGCGCAGATAGCCATGGGCGAGGACGTAGTCGCCGATGGTCTGCGATTGCCGCAGGCCGCCGCAATGGCCGACCATGAGCCAGCAATGCGGACGCAGCACCGCGAGATGGTCGGTGATCGTCTTGGCGTTGGACGGGCCGACGCCGATATTCACCAGCGTCGTGCCCTGCATCGCTCCGTCGGGACCGCGTGCCACGAGGTGATAGGCCGGCATCTGGAACTTGTGCCAGGGCGAGGCGGCAATGAGGGTCGCCGGATCGATGCCCGCCGCCTCCGCCCGCGAGACGGAGATGCCGCCCGGCAGGATCATGCGCTCGTAGCCGCCCTGCCCGCTAGCGAGCTGCTCCAGCCCGTGCCGGATGAAGCCGTCGACGTAGCGATGGTAGTTGGTGAGCAGGATCCAGGGCTGGACGTCGCGCCAGTCGCAGCCGGTATAGTGGACGAGACGGCGCAGGGAATAGTCGACCCGGATCGCGTCGAACAGCGCCAGGGGCCGCGGCTCGTCGGGCGGGGCGACCCAGAGACCGTCCGCGATCTCGTCGCCGACTACCGAGAGCAGCGGCACCGGAAAGTAGGTGGCGAGATCGCGCGGCGTGATGCCGTTGCCGGAAAGATCGGCACCAAGCTCCAGCACGTAGGGATAGGGGATTTCCTGCGCGCTCAATCCGACTTCCAGGGTCGCCCCGTAATCCCGTACCAGCGGCCTCAGCTGTTCGAGCAGATAGGGCCTGAAATGCGCCGGCTGGGTCACCGTCGTCGCGTAGGTGCCCGGCGCCTGGAACTTCGCCGTCGCCCGGGATACCCGGGGGATCGGCCCGGCGGGCTGATAGGTGATCCGCAATTCGGGATAGCGGAACTGGAGCCGCTCGGCATGGTCTGGGGCGGGACCGCCGGCGAGATAACAGGTCAGGGCGGCCTGAAGCGACTGGATCGCACTCGCGTGCAAGGCCGCCAGACGGTTGACTGCCGTCTCGGCATCGGCCACGGATTCCATCGGACGCCATTCGCTGCTGGTCACGGTGTCTCCCCAAGGTCCGGATGGCGGACTCGCCACCATGTCTCGCAATCTCCGGACCTACACCTTTCGGCCGAGCGGTGCGACCGGCTCGCCCGAAGCCTGCCCGGTCCGCCATATCCATCGAAAAATCTTTCTGTGCGCAGTACTGCGGATTACATCTGAATTACATTGTGAAAGTAATATAATTGATGTTAATATAACGATATATTCTTGATTACTATGCGTCAGCGATTGAATTCTGAGTTACATCAAAGCCAGAGGCGACGCTCGATTCAGTATTTGTTGACGAATGACGGCCAATCACGTCGTTCTAGACTTTGTTTAGAGTGGTCCCAGCCTAAGGCCGGCCTGTGATCCCAAGGTTGTAGTCGAATGCTGAAGGTTGCAGGCTGTTTCGCCGATGTCCACGACTGGCGTCTCGTCGGTCTGGCGGCGGTGATGTGCGCCCTGTCGTCCCTGAGCACGGTCACTCTCCTGCGTCACGCGCGACGTGCCCTCGGCAGGCTGAGGACGACCTGGCTCTGCATCGCGGCCGTCGCCGGCGGCTTCGGCATCTGGGCCACCCACTTCATCGCCATGCTGGCCTTCGCACCGGGCATCGCCAGCGGCTACGATCTCGGCCTGACCCTGCTCTCGCTGGCCTTGGCGATCTGCACCACGGGCGCCGGACTCGCCCTGGCGATCGGCATGCGGGGGCCGATGGCCCCCTGGATCGGCGGCATGGTCGTCGGCGCCGGCATCGCCATCATGCATTTCACCGGCATGGCCGCCTATGAGAGCGCCGCCCATGTGGTCTGGGAAAGGGGGATCGTTCTCCTCTCCATCCTCGTCGGGACGATCCTGGGAGGTTCGGCCGTCCGGGTGGCCGTCTCGCAGGGATCGCGGCGCATCGTCGGTCCGGCCCTTCTCCTGCTCGCCGCGATCTGCGGCCTGCACTTCACCGCGATGGCCGCGGTCACGCTGGTCCCGGATGCGTCCCTCGACGTGCCGACCTCATCGATTCCCGGCAATTGGCTCGCCATCGCCGTGGCGGGGGCCAGCACCGCGATCGTGCTGCTGGCCCTGGGCGCCCTGGGGCTCGATCTCCACGAGCAGAGAAACGCCCACACCGCCCGCGAGCATCTCAGCAAGCTCGCCAACGCGACGCCGGAAGGACTGATCATCTGCCGCGGCGACGTCATCGTCAGTGCGAACTGGAGCTTCGCCACCCTCGTCGGCGCCGAGATCGATACCCTCTCGGGCATCGGCCTCGCCCGTTTCCTTCCCGACGTGCTGGATCTGCCGCGGCTCGGCCATCGTCCGCAGCGGCAGGCCGAGACCCTCCTGACGACGATGGACGGGGACCTCGTTCCGGTGGCGCTCATCGTCAGCCCGATGGACGATGGCGGGCAGCAGCGATGGGCGATCGCGGTCCGCGACCTTCGATCGGAGCGCGATGCCGAGAGCAGGATCCGATACCTGGCACGGCACGATGCCCTGACGGGGCTCGCGAACCGAACCACGTTCCTCGAAGCCCTCGAACAGGAGTTGCGGATCGCCGGAGCCACGCGGCGCAAGCTCGCGGTACTGCGGATCGACCTCGACCGCTTCAAGGACGTCAACGACCTTCTCGGCCACGAGGCGGGCGACAGGCTGCTGAAGCTCGTCGCCTGCGTGATCACGACGTCCCTGGCCGAGCACGAGATCCTGGCGCGGCTCGGCGGCAACGAATTCGCGCTCTTCAGCATCTGCGACGACGCCGTGGATGCGAGCCGCCTCGCCGAGCGGATCACCACGTCGATCCGGACCGGGAAGAGCGAGGTCGAGATCGGCGCCAGCATCGGCATCGCGATCTATCCGGACGACGCCATCGAGCACGGCGCCCTCGCCCGTTGCGCCGATACCGCCCTGCGTCAGGCCAAGCTGAGAAACCGCGGCGGCCACCGCTTCTTCGAAGCCAGGATGGGTGCCGATGTCCGCGACCGGAGCCTGATGGAACGGCAATTGCGCGATGCCGTCCGCAACCGCGAACTCACCCTCGTCTACCAGCCGCAACTGGATGTCGGGTCAGGGAACGTGACCGGTTTCGAAGCCCTCCTGCGCTGGACCCATCCCACGCGCGGATCGGTGGCACCCGACCTGTTCATCCCCATCGCCGAGGAATCCGATCTCATCCTTCCCATCGGCGAATGGTCGATGGAACAGGCCTGCCGGAACGCGGCGTCCTGGACATGCCCGCTCTCGGTGGCGGTCAACGTCTCGGCGGTCCAGCTCCACAGCGCGGACTTCGTCGGGCGGGTGGAGAGGATCCTCGCGGAGACCGGCCTCGATCCCAAGCGCCTGGAGATCGAGATCACGGAGACGGCCCTGATCCGCGATCCGGTCCGTGCCCTCTCGGCCTTGCAGCAATTGAAGGCCGCCGGCGTGAGCATCGTCATGGACGATTTCGGGACGGGCTACTCGTCGCTCTCGAACCTGCGATCGTTTCCCTTCGACGTGATCAAGATCGACCGGTCCTTCATGTCGGCGGCCGACAGGAACGAGCAGAACGCCGCCATCGTGCGCTCGGTGCTCGGCCTCGGGAAAGGCCTCGCCATGCGCGTCGTCGCCGAAGGTGTCGAGACGGCGGAGGAACTCGACTTCCTGCGTCGCGAAGGCTGCCACTCCGCGCAGGGCTATCTCATCGGCCGTCCTGCGGCGATCGAGGACTACGCGGACCTGACCGGCGCCGCCGATGGGGCGAAGGAGCGGTTTTCCCTCGCGTCCTGACGCGGGCCCGCGCCCGTTCCCGATCCCGGCAACCGCCGCCGATGGCGCTGCCCCGGCATTCGCGGGCGGATCATCGACCCCCGCGTTGACGATCAGGGACTCGTCGATCAGGGACTTGCGGATCGGGCCGAGTTGACCGACACGACCGGGCCGGACCTTCGCGCCGGACATCCTTCCTCGAACACGGTGCGCGTGATGAGCGACCCCATCGACCGGCGGCCCGGCGAGGAGACCATTGCCCTGCCGGCCTCCTACGATGCCGGGCTCTACTTCATCGGCCGTATCCGCACGCCCTGGGCGACGCGGGCCGAATGCCCGAAGAACGGGCTCCAGACCGACGCCGTCTGTACGCTGCAGGTGGATGCCGCCTACGCCTCGGCCTTGCAGAACGTGGAAGGAGCGAGCCACCTCATCGTGCTCTACTGGATGGACCGGGCCGCCCGCGACATCGTGCGCCAGAGGCCGCGCCATGCCGAGGGCAGTCGCGGCACCTTCTCCCTCCGCTCTCCGGCACGGCCGAACCCCATCGCGCTCTCGGTGGTGGAACTCCTCGGCATCGAGGGCGGAACCGTGAGCGTCAGGGGCCTCGACTGCCTCGACGATACGCCGCTCCTCGACATCAAGCCTTATTACGCCACGACGGATTCGCGGCCGGGCGCCACCGTCGACAGGGCCGGCACCGCCGGACGGACCCAAGGTTCCTGATGCGCCTTCCCCTGGTCGCCGCCATCGCGCTCACGGCCCTCGCCGCCGGCGGAGCGATCGGATGGCAGTCGCACGTTCCCAAGCTGAGCGCCCTGCTCTACGCCACGAACCGCCTCATCGTGGTCCAGGTCCATCTCGACGAGGCGCCTCCCGACTACATCCTGGTCGAGGGGGATTCCCAGGCCGAACTGCAGAGCACCGGCCAGCGCGTCTGCGGCCTCGAACTCGTCAATGCCGGCATCAACGGGGCGAGCGCCGCGATCTATGCCGACCTCCTCGATCGCGTCACCATACCCACACGCCCGCGCGCGGCGGTGCTGACGATCGGCACCAACGATCTCTTCACCAAGGGCGACCCGCGCTCGGCCGGAAGCATCGCACGGTTCGAGCAATCCCTCGCCCGGATCGTCGGCAAGCTGCGGGGGGTGACGGACCGCGTGGTGGTGACCGCCGTGCCGCCGATCGGTCGCAGGGCCGGCGCCAAACTCGATGCCGAGGCGGTCGGCGTCTATTCCGCGCGCATCCGCGGCTTCTGCGAGCGAGGCGGCTGCACCTATGCCGACCCGTTCGCCGACCTACGCGACGGCGATGGCGGATACGCCGTCGCCGGTGCCCTCCGCGACGACCTGCACATCGCCGGCTATCGCCGCGTCATGCGGGCACTGGAGCCCGCACTCTGCCCGGCCTCGGCGCCCTGATCGCCAGGCCTAGCGCCATCGCCGAGCATGGCCGGCCCTAGGCGTGACCATGCGCGGCGGTCTCGGCCGGAGCGCCGCCTGCCGGCCGATCTCCCTTCGGCGCCTTGATCCGGTACCAGCCGACGTAGAGAGCCGGCAGGAAGAACAGCGTCAGGAAGGTGGCGGCGATGATGCCGCCGATCATGGCATAGGCCATCGGCCCCCAGAACACCTCGCGCGCGATCGGGATGAGGGCGAGACTCGCCGCACCCGCGGTGAGCAGGATCGGCCGCATCCGGTGGCAGGTCGCCTCCACCACAGCGTCCCAGGGCGCCATGCCCTCCTTGTCGTATTCGTCGATCTGCATCACCAGGATCACAGAGTTGCGGATGATGATGCCGATGAGCGCCAGGACGCCGAGGATCGCGACGAAGCCGAGCGGCTTGCCGAAGGGCAGCAGGATCGCCACCACGCCGATGAGCCCGAGCGGCGCCACGCTCGCCACCAGGAACAGCTTCTGGAAGCTCTGGAGCTGGATCATCAGGAACATCGCCATGGCGAGCAGCATCACCGGCGCCACCGCCGCGATGGGTCCGCTGCCCTTGGCGCTCTCCTCCACGGCGCCGCCGACCGCGAGGGTGTAGCCGTCCGGGAGCGTCTTCTCGAACGCCTTGATGGCCGGATCGAGCTGGTTGACGATGGTCGGCGCCTGGGTGTCGTTGACGATCGCCGCCCGTACCGTGATCGTCGGCAGGCGGTCGCGGCGCCAGACGATGGGCTGTTCGAGTTCGTAGCTCACGGTGGCGAAGGCCAGGAGCGGCACGACACTGCCGTTCGAGAGCGGCACCTGCAGGCTCTGGAGCGTCTCGACCGAGTTGCGCTCGGCCGCCTGGGCGCGGCCGATGACGTCCACGAGGTAGATCGAGTCGCGCACCTGCGTGATCGAACGGCCGCCGACGATGCCGTTGAGGAGGCCCGCGATGTCCTCCGAGGTGACGCCGAGCTGGCGCGCCTTGTCCTGGATGATCTCCACCTTGAGCACCTTGCCCGGCTCGTTCCAATCGAGGTTCGGCAGGCCGACATTCGGGTTCGAAGCGACGATGTTGCTGAGCTGGAGAGCGAGGCCGCGGACCTTCTGGAGATCGGGTCCGCTCAGGCGGTACTGGATAGGCCGTCCCACCGGCGGGCCGAGATCGAGGGAGTGGACGAACACGTCGGTGCCGACGAACTCCTTGGCGGCCAGCGCCTCGAACTTCTGCATCATCTTGTCTCGCGCCTCCAGCGAAGAGGTCACGACGATGATCTGTCCGAAGAACGCGTTGCCGAGCTGCTGGTCGAGGGGGAGATAGAAGCGCACCGCGCCCTGACCGACATAGGAACTCCAGCGCAGGATGTCGGGATCGCCCTTCAGCGTCGCCTCGAACCGGTCCATCTGCGCCTTGGTCTCGGCGATGCTGGCATTCTGCGGCAGCGTCATGTCCACGAGGATCTCGGGACGGTCGGAAGCCGGGAAGAACTGCTGCTGCACGAACTGGATTCCGTAGAGCGACAGGCCGAGCAGCCCGATGCATAACGCCACCGTGACCCAGCGGAAGCGCATCGCCGGCAGCAGCATCCCGCGGAACGTGCGCAGCAGGAAGCTCGGTTTGTCATGGTGCTTCTTGATGGTCTTCGGCAGGAGCTTGATGCCGATGAGCGGCGCGAACAGCACCGCCACCACCCAGGAGATCAGCAGGGAGGCCGCGATGACCACGAACAGGCTGTAGGTGTATTCGCCCGCCGCCGAGCCGTTGAAGCCGATGGGGAGGAACCCGGCAACGGTGACGAGGGTGCCGGTGAGCATCGGGAAGGCGGTGGAGGTGTAGGCGAAGGTCGCCGCCTTCTTCAGGGTGTCGCCGACCTCCAACCGCGCGACCATCATCTCCACGGTGATCATCGCGTCGTCGACGAGGAGGCCGAGCGAGATGATGAGGGCACCGAGGGAGATGCGCTGGAGCGTGACGCCCATCACCTGCATCACCACGAAGACCACGGCGAGGACGAGGGGGATCGAGAACGAGACCACGAGCCCCGCACGCCAGCCGAGGCTGATGAAGCTCACTGCGAGCACGATCACCACGGCCTCGATCAGCGCCTTGGTGAAGCCGCCCACGGCCTCCTCGACGATCTTGGGCTGGTCCGAGACGAGATGGATGCCGACACCGTAGGGCAACTCACCCTCGAGCTTCTTCATCCGCGCCTTCAGGTCGGTGCCGAAGGTGAGGAGGTTGCCCGACGGCTGCATGGCGATGGCGAGTCCGATCGCCGGCTGGCCGTTGAAGCGGAACAGGTTGGTGGGCGGATCGGTGAAGCCGCGCGAGATCTCGGCGACGTCCGACAGGCGGAAGAACCGATCGTTCACCCGCAGATTGATCGTGCGGAGGCTGTCCTCGGAAACGAACTGTCCGCCGACCCGCACCGAGACCCGCTCCGGCCCGGCCTGGATCACGCCCGACGGAGCGATGGCGTTCTGGGCCTGCAGGGTCTTGATGACGGCGGCCTGGTCGACGCCGAGGCCGGCGAGCTTGCGGGTCGAGAAGTCGAGGTAGATCGCCTCGTCCTGGGCACCGAGGAGCTGCATCTTGCCGGCATTGTTGACCTTCTTCAGGTCGGCCCGCACCCGCTCGACGTAGTCGCGCAGCTGGCGCATCGAGACGCCGTCCGCCGTGAAGGCGTAGACGTTGCCGAAGACGTCGCCGAACTCGTCGTTGAAGAACGGCCCCTGGATGCCCTGCGGGAAGGTGTTGGCGATGTCGCCGATGCGCTTGCGGACCTGATAGAAGATGCCCGGAATGGTCTTGGGCGGCGTCGTCTCGCGCAATTGCACGAAGACCGTCGTCTGCCCCGGCACGGTGTAGCTGCGGCTGAAATCGACGGCGTCGATCTGCTGCAGTTCCTTCTCGATCCGCTCCGTGACCTGATCGAGAGTGTCGCCGATCGTCGCGCCGGGCCAGCGTGCCTGCACGATCATCGTCTTGATGGCGAAGGGCGGATCCTCCTCGCGGCCGAGCTTCTCGTAGGCGAGGAAACCCGCCACCATCGAGATCAGCATCAGGAACCAGACGAAGGAGCGATGCTCGAGCGCCCATTCGGACAGGTTGAAGTTCTTCACGGGCGATTCTCGCGTGACGCTGTTCGAGCAGGACTATTGCGGCTTGTCGGACAGGCGGACCCGCTGGCCTTCGCTGAGGCTGCGGGCGCCCGCGAGCACGACGCGCTCGCCGGCTTTCAGTCCGTCGGTGATGGCGACGCGGTCGTCGCTCCGCTCGGCCACGGTGACGTCGCGCCGGGAGACGGAATCCCCGGCCTCGTTCACGATCCAGACCGCGCTTTGCCCATCCGCCTCGAACAATGCCGTCGCCGGCAGCGGGAAGCGCGGCTTCATCTGGCGCGAGAGCCCGACCGTGATGGTGGAGCCGAGGCGGAAGGCGTCCGACGGGTCGAGCAGGGTCATCCGGATGCGCCGGGTGCGGGTCCTCTGGTCGGCGAAGGGCGAGATCTCGCGGACCTTGCCCGTCGCCGTCACGTCGGGCGCGCTCTGGAGCGACACGGTGAAGACCGCATCCTTCGGCATGGCGCCCACGAGGTCCTCGGGGATGTCGACAACGGCCTCGCGCTCCTCCGGACGGGCCAGGGTCGCGACCGCCTGCCCGGCCGAGAGGACTTGGCCGACCTCCGCGCTGCGCACCGTGACGACACCGTCGAAATCGGCATGCAGCTCGGTATACCCCATCTGATCGCGGGCCTTCTGCAGGTTCGCCTGTGCCTGGGCGAGGCGGGCCTGCGCGGTGTCCCGGCTCGCCACGGCACTGTCGAGACGGGCCTGCGTGACGTTGCCGTTGGCCATCAGGCGGCGCTGCCGGAGTTCGGTCGCGCTGGCGTTCTCGGCCTGCGCCGTCGCGTCGGCGAGTTCCGCCTCGGCGCGGGTGAGGGCGAAACGCGTCACGATGGGGTCGAGGGCGGCGATCCGCTGGCCCTTCTTGACCACGTCGCCCATCGTCACGTCGCGGGCGATCATACGGCCGGCGATCTGGAAGCCGATCTCAGACTGGTAACGGGGGGCGACGAACCCGGCGAAGGGTCCGAACACGATCGTGTCGACGGGCTTTGCCACCGCATAGAGCACGGGCCGCACCGGCGGCGGGCCGGCCTCGTCCTCGGCTCCGTGGCAGGCGCCGAGGACGGCGAGGACCGCCGAGGCCAGGGCGAGGCGGATGCCGGCGCGGATCATCGGCCGATCTCCTCGGCGACGGACACGGTCTGCCCCGGCCTGAGAAACTGGATACCGGCGATGACGACCTCCTCGCCCGGCTCGACCCCGCCGGACAGGGCGATGGTGTTGGGAGAGTAGCGTTCGATGGTGACGTTACGGGGGGCGACCTTGCCGCTCGCCGGATCGCGGACCCAGACCGCGGGACCGTCCTCCCAGCGATAGAGCGACGACCAGGGCAGGACGATCGCGGTCTGCGGCCGGAACTTGCCCGTGCCGATGACGATGGCCCCCAGCGACATGGCGGCGGGCGTGTCCTTCAGGCCGATCTTCACCCGCACCGTCCCGGAGGTGGAATCGACGCTCGGCGAGATCTCGCGCACGGTGCCGACCGTCCGCACCTTCGGGTCGGCCTGGAGGGTGATGTCGACGTTCTTGCTCTCGGGCGGGGTCGCGAGCACCGCCTCGAACACGTTGAACACCGCATCGCGCGGCCCGTCCTCGGCCATGGTGAGGACGGTCTGGCCAGCCTGAACCACCTGCCCCACCTCGAAGCTGCGGCTCAGGACGATGCCGTCCACGCCCGCCTTCAGGTCGGTGTAGGAAAACTGCTCCTGGGCCGTGCCGAGTGCCGCCTTGGCGGACTCGACGGAGGCCTGGGTCGTGCGCAATTGCTGCTCGGCATCGTCATAGCTCGGCCGCGTGGTGTAGCCGCTGGAGAGCAGCATCTCCTGGCGCTTGAAATTGACCTTGGCCTGGGTCAGCAGCGCCTCGGCCGAGGTCAGCGCCGCCTGCGCATTGTTGAGGTTGGAGCGCTGCTCCTGAGGATCGAGCCTGGCGAGGACCTGATCGGCGGTGACATGATCGCCGACCTCGACGAGGCGGGTGGCGATCTTCCCGTTGTTGCGGAAGGCCACGTTCACCTGGGACTGGGCCTGGATGTCGCCGGTGAAGACGAGGTCCGCGGCGATCGTGCTGCGCTCCGCCTTCACCGTTCGGACCACCGCGATACTCCGTTTCGCCGCGTCGGCGACGGACGGTTCCACGGGCTCGTTCGCCTGCGCCGGAAGGCCGACGATACCGACGAGCGCGGCGAACCAGAGAATCACGACGAGCCGCGCATCGCGGGCTCGTCGAGCGGACATGGTCAGGCCAGACACTGCGATCCCGTTCCGTGAAAGCTCTATCGGCCGCCACTCCTATCGGCTATCCTACCGACCGTCCAGACGGTTTTTAACGGAAGACAGACAGATGGTGAAGCCGCGCACACGGCGCGACGATCGGGCGAGTATCATCCTCGATGCCGCCGAAAGCCTGATCCGCCGCTCGGGCACGCGGACTCTCACGATCGATGCGGTCGCGACCGAGGCGAGCCTGAGCAAGGGCGGGGTCCTCCACCATTTCGCATCCAAGGACGCGCTGATCTCGGCCCTCGCCGAGCGCAAACTCAAGGAGGTCAAGGAGGACATCGCCCGGCACGAAGCGGAGCAGGTTCCCGGGCCCTCCGCCCTGCCCCTCGCCCTGATCGCCCATGCGCGGCAGGTCTATGCCGACGAGGAGGGATTTCCGCGGGCGCTGCTCCTCGCTTCCGCGGAGAACCCTGAAGCCTTCGCGGGCTTCAACGCCTTCCTCGGCGAGCGGCTCGCCGGGTTCGAGAAGATCGAACGATGCCCGGGGATCGGCGCGGCGCTCGTCTTCTCGACGCTGGGGCTGCTGATCACCCGGACGCTGGGCTTCCATTCCATGGAAGGTCCGCAGCTCGAACGTCTCTTCGACGGCCTCGAGAAGGTGGCGCGTTCCGTGACCGAGGCCGAGATCCCACCGGATTCCTGCGGACGGGAGTGACGGCGCGTCAGGCGAGCGCCGCCATGGCCTGGAAGACGAGGGCGTGGCGGGCGGCGAGCGCGTCGATATCGCCGGTATAGCCGCCGCCGATGACCGCCACGAGGGGGATGCGCCGCCGCCGCGCCTCTCCGACGACGGTTAAGTCGCGCGCCCGCAGGCCGGCATCGGTGAGCGACAGACGCCCGAGCCGGTCGTCCACGTGCGGGTCGACACCGGCGTTGTAAAAGACGAGGTCCGGTGCGAGGCCGTCGAGGAGGCCCGGCAGATGCGCGCCGAGCACCGCGGCGTAACCGGCATCGTCAACGCCGTCGCTCAGGCCGATATCAAGATCGCCGGCGATCTTGCGCGTCGGATAGTTCTTCTCCGCATGGATCGACACGGTGAACAGGTCCGGCGACCCGGCAAGGCAATCGGCGGTGCCGTCGCCCTGGTGGACGTCGCAATCGACGATGAGCGCCCGGCGGATCGTGCCCTCTTCCTGGAGTGCCAGGGCGGCGATGGCGACATCGTTGAACAGACAGAATCCGGCGCCGGTCTCACGCCGCGCATGGTGGCTGCCGCCGGCGGCACTTCCCGCGAGGCCATGCTCCAGCGCCAGTCGCGCCGCCGCGAGGGTCCCGCCGGCCGAGGCGCGCGAACGGGCGACGACACTCTCGTCCACGGGCAGGCCGATGCTGCGCTCGATCTCCCGCGACACCGAACAGGCGAGGACCGCGTCCACGTAATCCGCGCGGTGGGCGCGCTTGAGCAGGGCAGCATCGGCGGGCTCCGGCCTGACGAAGCCCGAGGGCGCGAGACCGAGTTCTGTCAGCATCTCGGCGAGGCGACCGTATTTCCGCATCGGGAAGCGATGGCCGTCGGGCAGGACGGCTTGATAGGCCGGGTGGAAGACGATCGGCGGGATCATGTCGA
The DNA here is from genome assembly GCF_042679825.1 of Methylobacterium marchantiae. NCBI lineage: Bacteria > Pseudomonadati > Pseudomonadota > Alphaproteobacteria > Hyphomicrobiales > Methylobacteriaceae > Methylobacterium > Methylobacterium marchantiae. The sequence continues at coordinate 43,608 of NZ_JBHTND010000015.1, forward strand.
AGCCGGGATCATGCGAGATCCGCGATCATCCGCGCGGCGAGAGCCGCGCCGCTGTCATGGGCGGCCTCCACCCTCGGGCCGAGGCACCAATCACCGCAGGCGCCGAGCCTGAGCGACGGATCGTAGAGGCAATCCCGGCCGAGGGGCGTCTCGACAAGGGCATAACGCCAGCGATGGGCGCTCGCATGGATCGGCTTCAGTGGAGCGTCCATACTCGCCTCAATGGCCGCGACGAGCAGGGCGGCGACCTCCTCCCGCGTCCTCTCGAGATGGGTCCGCGACCAGTCCGGGGTGGCATGGACGACCATCCGAACCGTATCGGTCGATCGTCCGGGCTTGCGATCCTCGCGAAACATCTGCGCGATCGGTCCGCTCGCGTCGTTCAGGGGGCCGCCCTGCAGCGGGCAATCCCCCTCCCAGGCCAGCATCAGCGACCAGCACGGCGCATAGACCGGGATCTCGAGCCCCGGCAGCGACACGTCGCTCGCCGCCAGTAGGGCTGCGACCTGCGGTGCGGGAAAGCTCACCGCCACCGCGTCGAAGACCTCGCCATCGGAGAAGACCTCGCCCTCGGACCCCTCGGCGATATCGAGGCGCCATGATCCGCCCACGTTTTCGAGGCGGGTGATCTTGCGGCCCGAGCGCGTCTCGATCCCGTCGAGGAGATCGCGGACCGGTGCCGTCATGCCGGGAATGCCGACGGATCCGCCCGTTTCCTCCCACTCGCCGACGATGCCCCGGTCGGTCCAGTCGGCGAGGCGTTCGCGAAAACCGGCTCCATGCGCCCGCATGAACTGGGCGCCGTGATCGAAGGAGAGACCGGATTCGTCGACCCGTCGCGTGGCCATCCGCCCGCCGATGCCACGCCCCTTGTCGAAGACGGTGACGGCCAGACCGGCCTCGCTCAAGTGCCGGGCGGCGACGGCCCCCGCTATCCCGGCCCCCAGAACGGCCACGCGCCTCGTTTCGCCCACGCCACACCTTTCTTCGCGGAGAGGCCGATCGGCCCCCGCGCCAACGTCACCCGCACCCTGTCATACGACTGAAACAGCCCACCTGTTAGGCCCCTCGTCATGGGCTGGTTCCGTCGAATGGCGGAGGCGGGGAGGAATGGCGGCATGATCGGCAGCATCGAGACCGGCGCGGTCGTCGCGCTCTCGCTCTGTGCCGTGCTGACGCTCGTCAACCTCCTGAGCATCGCCATCGCGGCACGCCGGATCGGACGGGATCGCGGCACGGCGAGCTTTCCCGCCGCCGCGCCGATCTCGCTGGTGCGTCCGGTCTGCGGCCTCGAAGCCTTCAGCGAGGAGATGCTGGAGCGCGGCTTCCGGCTCGCCCATCCGAGTTACGAACTGATCTTCTGCGTCGCCGATGGCCGCGACCCCGTCGTCCCACTGCTGCATCGCCTGATGGCGGCCCATCCGGGGGTGCCGGCACGCCTGATCGTCGGGGACGAGCGCATCAGCGACAATCCGAAGCTCAACAATTGCGTCCGCGGCTGGGAGGAGGCCCGGCACGACTGGGTGGTGCTCGCCGATTCCAACGTGCTGATGCCGCCCGACTACCTCCAGCGGCTCCAGGCCTCGTGGCGGCCGGATACCGGGCTGGTCTGCTCGACGCCGATCGGCGCGCGGCCGGACGGGCTCTTCGCCGAACTCGAATGCGCCTTTCTCAACACCCTCCAGGCCCGCTGGCAATATACCGGCGAGAGCCTCGGCCTCGGCTTTGCCCAGGGCAAGAGCATGCTCTGGCACAAGCCCTTCCTCGACGCGCATGGCGGCATCCGCGCGCTGGCCGCGGAGATCGCCGAGGACGCGGCGGCGACCAAGCTCGTCCGCGCCGCCGGAAAGCGGGTGCATCTCGTGGCCGCGCCGTTCGAACAGCCCCTCGGATGCCGGGCGTTCCGCGAGGTCTGGTCCCGTCAGGTGCGCTGGGCGCGCCTGCGCCGGGTGACGTTCCCGCACTTCTTCGCCCCAGAGATCGGATCGGGGGCCCTGCTTCCCTTCGCGGTCGCGGCCATCGCGGTCCCGACGGCGCCGGTCCTCGTCGGCGTCGCCGCGATGGCCGCCCTCTGGTACGGGGCGGAATACGCCCTCGCCGCCCGCGCCGGCTGGCACCGCTCGCCCCGCCTCGTCCTCGCCTTCCTGCTCCGCGACGCGATCCTGCCCGTCATGTGGACCAGCGCCTGGATGCAGAGCGCCATCGTCTGGCGCGGGAACGCCATGGACATCCGCCCGAAGGAGACCGGACGTCTGCGCCCGCGGGTCCGGGCGGCCTGAGGCCGGGTTCCCGCCCGGCATTTGGTGATCCGCGCTTTCGGCAGCACTCTTGCTTGGCCGTTGCCCGACGGCAGCCGATGCCGATGGCGGGAACCGATCATGCAAAGCGAATCCACCAGCCTTCATAAAGGTCTGAACGCGTTTCACTTGTGGGGCATCGCCGTCGGCCTCGTGATCTCGGGCGAGTATTTCGGCTGGAGCTACGGCTGGGCCAGCGCCGGCACGCTCGGCTTCCTCGTCACCACGACCTTCATCGCGGCGATGTACGTCGCCTTCATCTTCAGCTTCACCGAGCTGACCACCGCGATCCCGCAGGCCGGCGGCCCCTTCGCCTACAGCAAGCGCGCCTTCGGACCGATCGGCGGCTGCATCGCCGGCTACGCCACGCTGATCGAGTTCGTCTTCGCGCCCCCCGCCATCGCGCTCGCCATCGGCGCCTATCTCAACGTCCAGTTTCCGGGGCTCGACCCGAAACACGCGGCGCTCGGCGCCTACCTGATCTTCATGACCCTGAACATCGTCGGGGTGCAGATCGCCGCCACGTTCGAATTGTTCGTGACCATCCTGGCGGTGGGCGAGCTCCTGGTCTTCATGGGCGTGGTCGCCCCCGCCTTCAGCTTCACCAACTTCGCGGCCCATGGCTGGGCCGGCGAGTCGACCTTCACCCTGGCGTCCATCGGCGGCATGTTCGCAGCGATCCCCTTCGCGATCTGGTTCTTCCTCGCCATCGAGGGCGTAGCCATGGCGGCCGAGGAGGCGAAGGACCCCAAGCGTACCATCCCGATCGCCTACATCACCGGCGTCCTGACGCTCACCGCCCTGGCCTTCGGCGTGATGATCTTCGCCGGCGGCTCGGGCGACTGGCGGACGCTCAGCAACCTCAACGACCCCCTGCCCCAGGCGATGAAGACGGTGGTGGGCGAGTCGAGCGGCTGGCTGCACATGCTGGTCTGGCTCGGCCTGTTCGGCCTCGTCGCCTCGTTCCACGGCATCATCATGGGCTATTCGCGCCAGATCTTCGCCCTCGGACGCGCCGGCTACCTGCCCGGCTTCCTCGCCAAGGTCCATCCGCGCTTCCAGACCCCGCACATCGCCACGGTGGCCGGCGGCCTCGTCGGCATCGCGGCGATCTACAGCGACAACCTGATCGAGATCGCCGGGCAATCCCTCACCGCGAGCATCGTCACCATGGCGGTGTTCGGCGCGCTGGTCATGTACGGCATGAGCATGGCCGCCCTGTTCAAGCTGCGCCGCAGCGAGCCCGACCTCGCCCGCCCCTACCGGGCGCCGTTCTTTCCGGCGGCACCCGCCTTCGCCCTGGCGATGGCCGGCATCTGCTTCGTGGCCCTCGTCGTGTTCAATCCGGTGATCTTCGCGATCTTCCTGGCCGTGATGGTGGTCGCCGTGCTGGCCTCGCATTTCCTGGCGAGGCCGACTGCGGTCACTCCCGCCACGGCCCTCGATCCGGCGATCTGATGCGCCGGATCTCGCAAGGAGGACGCGTGTCGACCATAAGGCGGGGATGAAGATCGGAATCATCGAGGCGGGCACGCCGCCCGCCCGTCTGGCCGGGGCCTATCCGTCCTATGGCCGCATGGTCGAACGGCTCATCGGCGACGCTGCCGAGGTCACGACCTTCCCGGTGGCCGAGGGGCGGCTTCCCACCTCTCCCGACGATTTCGACGCGTTCTTCGTCACCGGATCGGCGGCGGGCATCTATGACGACCTGCCGTGGATCGCGCCGCTCAAGGACTTCCTGCGCGGCGTCGAGGGGCGCGCCAAGCTGGTCGGCCTCTGCTTCGGACACCAGGTCATGGCGGCGGCCTTCGGCGGTACCGTCGAGGAATCCCCGAAAGGCTGGGGCATCGGCCTCCACACCTACGACGTCTTCGAACGCGCGGATTGGATGGATGAGGCGGACCGCGTCTCGGTCCCGGCCATCCATCAGGATCAGGTGATCGTTCCGCCCGCCGGGGCCCGCATCCTCGGCGGCAATGCGTTCACGCCCTACGGCATCCTGTCCTACCCCGAACGACGGGCGATCTCGTTCCAGGTCCATCCGGAATTCGAGACGGATTACGCCACCGCCCTCATCGCCGGACACCGCCCGGCCGTTCCTCACGACGAGGCGTTCCGAACCGCCGCCCTCGCCTCTCTCGAGGGCACGAGCGACGCTCCCCGGATCGGCGGCTGGATCCGCCGCTTCCTGCATTCGCGGTGACGAACGGGAAAACTGTAGAGGAGCGCTTGCTGAACTGGGCTGATGGTGCGGGCGGTCGGAATCGAACCGACACTCTGTCACCAGAACCGGATTTTGAGTCCGGCGCGTCTACCAGTTCCACCACGCCCGCAACAACCGCGTCATGGCACAGGATCGCGCTGACGGCCAGAGGGGTTCTGCCTCCGTCGTTCCGGCTCGCAACCGCGCCCGGGTTGTGCTCAAAGGGCCTCGCGCCTTCCCCTTTCGGAGAGAAGCTGAACCATGATCCGCCGCCTCTACGAGTGGATACTCGCGCTCGCGGGCAAGCCGTCGGCGCCCTATGCGCTTGGTGCGGTGGCTTTCGCGGAGAGTTCGTTCTTCCCGGTCCCGCCCGACGTGATGCTGGTGCCGATGGCGGTGAGCCGGCCGGACAAGGTCTGGCTCTATGCGACGATCACGACGTTGTCCTCGGTGGCCGGCGGCCTGCTCGGCTACGCGATCGGCGCGCTGCTCTACGATTCGATCGGCGTCTGGCTGTTCTCGGTCTACGGACTGACCGACAAGGCCGAAAGTTTCCAGGCCTCCTACGCCCATTACGGGCATTGGGTGATCCTGCTGAAGGGCCTCACGCCGATCCCGTTCAAACTGGTGACGATCACCTCGGGCTTCGCCCATTACGACCTGTTCTGGTTCGTCCTGCTGTCGCTGATCACCCGCGGCGCACGATTCTTCCTGCTCGCCGGCCTGTTGAAACGCTACGGTGTCTCGATCCGCGCCGTCCTCGACCGACATCTCAATGTCGTCGCGGCCATCGCGGTGGCCGCCATCATCCTCGGCTTCGTCCTGTTCAAGGTGCTGCTGTGATCGATTATTCCGCCCTTCTCCGCCTTCGCCGAGCCGCTCTGGCGATCCTGATCGGCTCCGCGCTGACGATCGCCGGAGCCTTCTATTTCCAGTGGGTGCTCGGCTACGTGCCGTGCAAGCTCTGCCTGACGGAGCGCCTGCCCTATTATGCGGCGATCCCGCTCGCCGTGCTGGCGCTGTTCACGCCCGAGCGCCTGACCCGCGCGATCCTCGGGCTCGCGGCCCTCGGCCTGCTCTACGGGGCGGGCCTCAGCGTCTACCATGCGGGCGCCGAATGGGCGCTGTGGGCCGGCCCGGCGGATTGCGGCGGCGGGAGCGGCGCCAATCCGAGCGATGTCGGCGACTTCCTCGATACCCTGCAGGCGACGCGGGTGGCCGATTGCTCCACCGCCGCCTGGCGCTTCCTCGGCGTATCGCTCGCGGGCTGGAACGCCGTCATCGCCTTCGTCCTCGCATCCATCGCCGGGACGGCCGCGCTCAAGCGCTGACGGGATCGGCCCAAAGCCTCAGTTCAGATCGTCCGGCAGGGTGGGAAGCGGGGCGACGTCGATCCCCTCCTCGATGAGGGCACGCGCCTCGGCGGGGCTCGCCTCGCCGTAGATCGGGCGCGATGCAGCCTCGCCGTAATGCATCCGGCGAGCCTCTTCCGGGAACTGCCGGCCGACGTCGTCGGCCGTGCGGGTCACGTGCTCGCGGACGGCCCGCACCAGCGCGCGCAACTGCCGCTCCGGCTCCGCCATCATCGGCACCGTGGCTGGGGCGACGAGCTCCTTCGAAGCGGTCTCCGTCGCCGGGCCGACCGGAGCGGCCGGCTTGACGGCGGCCTTCGCCACCGCCGGTGCCATCATCGCCTTGGCGATTTTGACCGAGCCGCAAACAGGGCATTCCACGAGCCCCCCCGCTGCCTGTTCATCGTAGGAATCGCTGGAACGAAACCACCCTTCGAAATCGTGTCCGTGCTCGCAGACGAGCGTGTAACGGATCATCGGCAGGAACGAACCGGTCTCATCTCAGCCTACTCGCCCGACGCGTTCCACGGTAAAGGGGCGGGCATGTTTCAGGGCGGGGATACGTCCCCGTGCCTCGGTGACGCGGGCGAGGTCGATCTCGGCCAGGATCACCCCCGGCTCGGCCCCGCCGGCATCCGCCAGCACCTTGCCCCACGGATCGACGATGATCGAGTGACCGTAGGTCTCGCGGCCATCTTCGTGGCGCCCGCCCTGGGCCGCCGAGATCATGAACGATCCGGTCTCGATGGCGCGGGCGCGGTGGAGGACGTGCCAATGCGCCTCCCCCGTCTGCTTGGTGAAGCAGGCCGGTGCGCTCAAGATCGTCGCCCCGGCTTCCGCAAGGGCGCGATACAGCGCCGGGAAGCGCAGATCGTAGCAGATCGCGATGCCGAGGGGCGCCCAGGGGGTCTCGGCGACGACGGCGCAGGCGCCACCCGTATAGGTATTGGATTCGCGCCAGCGCTCGCCGTTCGGCAGGTCCACATCATAGAGATGGAGCTTGTCGTAGGACGCGGTGATCGCCCCCTCCGCATCGATGAGGAAGGCGCGATTGGCGATCTTGTCGCCGTTGCGGACGGCCAGCGAGCCGATATGGACCACGATGCCGCGCTCGCGTGCCACGTCCCGCAGAGCCGAGAGGGTCACGTCCTCGTCCTGTCCGCGAACGTTGGCGAACAGGCTCGCCTTGTCCCGCTCCACCAGGGACGTCATCTCCGGCGTCTGGACGTAGTGAGCCCCCTGCGATGCCGCCTCGCGTACGAGAGTGACGGCCGCATCGCGGTTGGCGAGCGGATCACGCCCGGAACGCATCTGGACGCAGGCCGCGACGAAACGTGGCTCGGACCGGTCGGGAGCCGTGGACGGGTTCTCGCTCATGGCTGCGCCACCGGAGCCGCCAGCAGCGGATCGAGCTTGCCGGACCGGTCGAGGGCGTAGAGGTCGTCGCAGCCGCCCACATGGGCATCTCCGACGAAGATCTGCGGAACGCTGGTCCGGCCGCCGGCCCGCTGGATCATGGCGAGGCGGGAACCCGCGATCTTCTCCACGTCGATCTCCGAAAAGGAGACACCCTTCTCCCGCAGCAAGGTCTTGGCGGCGGTGCAGTAAGGGCACCAGGCTGTCGTGTAGATGGTCACCGGAGGCATGGTTTGCAGACGTCCCGCTTCGCTCCCCTCAGCATATAGGGGAACGGCAACCGTCTTCATACCGGGAAGAACACTGCGGCCGGCCCGAGCGTTCGGGCTCAGGCGGCCAGCAGTTTCTCGACCTCGTTGACGAGATCACGAAGATGGAACGGCTTTGACAGCACTTTCGCATCCTTCGGAGCCTTGGAATCCGGGTTCAGCGCCACGGCAGCGAAGCCGGTGATGAACATCACCTTGATGTCCGGATCGAGTTCGGTGGCGCGGCGCGCCAGCTCGATGCCGTCCATCTCGGGCATCACGATATCGGTGAGGAGCAGCTCGAAAGGTTCTTCGCGCAGGCGGTTGTAGGCCGAGAGGCCGTTATCGAACGACAGCACGTCATAACCGGCATTCTGCAGCGCCTTGGCGAGAAAGCGCCGCATGTCGTTGTCGTCTTCCGCTAGGAGGATCTTCATCGATCGGCGTCCCGCACCCGTGAGTCGTTGTGTTCTTTTCATAAAGCGCAGACTTGGTAAACAAGGTGTTGAGATCGGCTCCGGAGCAGAGTGCCCGGCGGCACATCGATCGCCTGCGGACGGGTCGTGTCGCAGTGGACACGCTCACCTACACACCGCACAGTGCGGCCATGCGTTTCCTTGCCCGCTCCGAGGCGCCCACGCCGCGATGACAGAGCCCAACTCTCGCCAGAACGCGGTGAATCCGGGGAGCTTCGACCCTCCCTTCGTCATCGACGAACCGACGGATCATACGCTTCCGTTCGTGTTCAACACGCCTCATTCCGGTGCGGTCTATCCGAAGACGTTCCTGGCGGTGTCCCGTCTCGATGCGCTGGCCCTCCGGCGCTCCGAGGATGCCTATGTCGACAGGCTCTTCGCACCGGTGGTCGATCTCGGCGCGCCGCTGATGCGGGCGAATTTCCCGAGGGCCTATCTCGACGTGAACCGGGAGCCCTACGAACTCGACCCCCGGATGTTCGACGGTCGGCTCCCGCCCTTCGCCAACACGCGATCGATGCGCGTCGCCGGCGGGCTCGGCACGGTGCCGCGAGTGGTCGCCGACGGCCAGGAGATCTACCGCACGCGATTGCCGGTCGAGGAAGCGGTGGCGCGGATCGAGGATCTCTACAAGCCTTATCACCGGACCCTGCGCGGCCTCGTCCAGCGCACCGCGCGGAGCTTCGGCCACGCTATTCTCATCGATTGCCACTCGATGCCGTCATCGAGCCTCATCCGCGAGGAGGATGCAAAGGCCGAATTCGTGCTCGGGGACCGGTTCGGAACGAGTTGCGCGCCCGTCCTGATCGCGGCGTTCGAGCACCATCTGCGGGCTCGCGGCTTCCGCACCCTGCGCAACAAGCCCTATGCGGGCGGCTTCATCACCGAGCATTACGGCGAACCGAATATCGGCCGTCACGCGCTTCAGATCGAGATCAACCGCAGCCTCTACATGAACGAGGCCAACCTCGCGATCACGCAAGGCTTCTCGGACCTGGTCTGGACGCTGCGCGATGTGGTTAAGGCGGTCGCCGAGGAGCTTGACGATCTCGCGCCGAGGCGGATGGCAGCCGAGTAGGCGAAAGCAGCGGAGGAGCGCGTCGCTGCGCGACATCCCGGACGATGGCCGCTCGTCTCGAGCACGTCGAACACCCGAGAAAATGGAACGCCCCAAAAATCGAGTGCTCAAGAAAAAAGGCCGCTCCGAAGAGCGGCCCGAAGTCTAGGGAGGAAACGCCCAAGAAGGGCTGCCAGACCGCGACGCCATCGCGATCTCGCAATGCACAAAGTAAAGTGCGACGCACAAAACGCAAGGGTATTTCGTCGCCGAAAGGCCGCGCGCCGTGCATACCTAGCCCGCGCCTTGTGCACCGAACTGCGCAGCTTGCAGCTCTCCGAACTCGTCCCTCCCGTTTCAGGCCCTCATGCTTCGTTGAGCAGGCGGGCGATCTCGGCCTTCAGCGGCTCGGCGAGGTCCTTGCGCTGGAGCGCGTAGGCGATGTTGGCGGTCAGGAAACCGAGCTTGGAGCCGGTATCGTAGGTCCGGCCCTCGTAATGCATGCCGAAGAAGGATTGCTTCTCGGCGAGCTTGATCATCGCATCGGTGAGCTGAATCTCGCCGCCGGCACCCTTCTCGCCCTGTTCGAGGATCGAGAAGATCTCCGGCTGGAGGATGTAGCGTCCGGAAATGATGAAGTTCGACGGCGCGGTGCCCTGTTTGGGCTTCTCGATCATGCCGTCGATCTCGAAGGTCTGGCCGTAGGTCTCGCCGACGCCGACGATCCCGTACTGGTGCGTCTCCTCCGGCTTCACCTCCTCCACGGCGATGACGTTGCCGCCATGGCGCTCATAGGCCGACAGCATCTGCTGCATGCAGCCTTTGCTGAGCATGTCGGGGAGCAGCACCGCGAAGGGCTCGTCGCCGACGATCTCGCGCGCGCACCAGACCGCATGACCGAGGCCGAGGGGCGCCTGCTGGCGGGTGAAGCTCGTCTGGCCGGCGGCCGGCAGATCGCGCTTGAGCTCTTCGTAGATCGCCTCCTTGCCGCGCTCCTGAAGCATGCGGTCGAGTTCGAAGGCGATATCGAAATGGTCTTCGATCACGGCCTTGCCGCGGCCGGTCACGAAGATGAAATGCTCGATGCCGGCTTCGCGGGCCTCGTCCACCACATGCTGGACGACGGGCCTGTCGACCACGGTCAGCATTTCCTTCGGTACGGCTTTGGTCGCCGGAAGGAAACGGGTACCCAGGCCCGCAACGGGCAGGACGGCTTTACGAATCGGTTTCATCAAGCGGGACCCGGTCTCTTAAATATGGTGGGAACAACCCGGAGGCATGACACGATAGCACGTTGCCGTGATCGATGGAGCAGGAAGGAGACCGTATCCACGGTCGACGCTGCGCTACGTGAAGTATCATTCCACAAGTGGTTTTCGGTGTATCCTGTTGCGGGATCACCAGAATGAAGGTTGGATAATGACGGTTCTGGTCACGGGCGGCGCAGGATATATCGGCAGCCACATGGTGCTGGCCCTTCTGGATGCCGGCCACGAAGGCATCGTCGTCCTCGACGACCTGTCCACTGGGTTCGATTGGGCGCTTCCGCCCGAGGTCACCCTGGTCATCGGCGACGTGGCGGATCAGGCCCTGGTGAAGAGGATCATTGCCGAGCACGAGATCGACGCCCTTGCGCATTTCGCCGCCAAGATCGTCGTGCCGGATTCGGTCGCGGACCCCCTCGGCTACTACCTCTCGAACACGGTCAAGACCCGGGCGCTGATCGAAGCTGCCGTCGAGGCGGGCGTGAAGCACGTCATCTTCTCCTCCACCGCCGCCGTCTACGGCGAGCCGGACGTCGTCCCGGTTCCGGAAGATCTCGTCACCTCGCCGATCAATCCCTACGGCCGTTCGAAACTGATGAGCGAGTGGATGATCGCCGATGCCGCCAAGGCGCATGGCTTCAGCTACGTCATCCTTCGTTACTTCAACGTCGCCGGAGCCGATCCGCGTGGGCGCAGCGGCCAATCGGCGCCCAATGCGACCCATCTCATCAAGGTGGCGACGCAGGCGGCTCTGGGCCGGCGCAGCCATCTCGACGTGTACGGCACGGATTACCCGACCCGAGACGGCTCGTGCCTGCGCGACTACATCCAGGTCTCGGATCTCGCAGAGGCCCATCGTGTGGCGCTCGCGCATCTGCGCTCGGGCGGCGACAGCCTGACGCTCAATTGCGGATACGGTCGCGGTTATTCGGTCCTCGAGGTGATCGAGGTGGTCAAGCGCGTATCCGGCCGGGACTTCGAGGTCCGGTTGTCGCCACGCAGGGCCGGCGACCCGGCGCAGATCGTGGCCAAGGCCGACCGCATCCGCGACAAGCTGGGGTGGCGGCCGCAACACGACGACCTCGACGAGATCGTCGCCCAGGCCTTCGCCTGGGAAGAAGCGCTGGCTCGGCGCAACCGCACGTGAAGCGCCACTGCATCGCCATCGTCATCGGCATCCTGCTCGGAACCCAGACCAGGGCGCAGGAGGCGGGGCGCCCTCCCGCGCCGGCAAAAGCGGGCACAGCGGTGACGCAAGACGGGGCGGCGAACCCGTCGTTTCGCGGCTTCATCGACGCGCTTCGGCCCGATGCGGACGCGCGCGGGATCAGTCCCGCGACGTTCGAGGCGGCCTTTCGCGGCATTTCCGCCCCCGATGCCAGCGTTCTGGCCAGGACCAAGGCACAAGGCGAGTTCGGGCGACCCGTCTGGGACTATCTCGTCGGCGCCGTGTCGCCCGGGCGGATCGCCCGCGGACGCTCCCAGGCGGCACGTCTGTCGAACACCCTGGCGGCGATCGAGGCCCGCACCGGCGTTCCCCGATGGATCATTCTCGCTTTCTGGGGCGTCGAATCGGATTTCGGGGCCAGCGGCGGTACCGTGCCGACCATCCGCGCCTTGGCGACCCTGGCCCAGGCGCGCTTTCGCGGTACCCTGTTCCGCGACGAGTTGCTCGACGCGCTGACCATCCTCCAGCGTGGCGACATCGCGCCGGAGGCGATGAAGGGCTCGTGGGCGGGAGCCATGGGTCAGACCCAGTTCCTGCCGTCGACCTTCCTCAAACACGCCGTCGATTTCGACGGGGACGGCCACCGCGACATCTGGCGCTCGGAGGCCGACGCCCTGGCCTCCATCGCCGGCTATCTCCAATCGCTCGGCTGGAACCCTGGGCTGTCCTGGGGCTATGCCGTCACGCTCCCCGCCGGCTTCGACCTGACCCGATACCGGGCCGATCTGTCCGATTTCGCCCATCGCGGAATCCGCAGGATCGACGGAGAGGCTCTGCCGGCATCGGGTCAGGCCAGCCTGTTCCTGCCGGGCGGCGCCGGCGGCCCGGTCTTCCTGATCACCGACAATTTCGAGGTGATCCGGGCCTACAACACCTCCGATTCCTACGCCCTCGCGGTGGGCCACCTCGCCGATCGCCTCGCGGGCGGCCCAGCCCTGGCGGCTCCCTGGCCCAGTGGCACGGCCCGCCTCGACAAGGCCGGGTTACAGGCCCTGCAGAAGGGTCTGGCAACGCGAAACCTCTATGCCGGCGATGCCGACGGCCGGGCCGGACCGAAGCTGCGGGAGGCGGTGCGCCAGTACCAGATCAAGGAAGGCCTCGTCGCGGACGGCTACGCCACGCCCGCGCTTCTGGAACACCTGAACGCGCGCCCTTAGACGCCGCTCGGATCGTCGTCTAGGATGCTGGCCATTCCCGTCTTTTCGTCGATCACCCGACAGGTCGCAGCGTGACATCAAGGACCGCCAAGGACGTATCGTCGGCTCGGAGGGCCGTGAGCCTCGCAGGCGCGGCGTTGCTGCGTGCCTGCTTTCTCGGCGTGTTCGCGACGCCCTTGCTCTTCGCATCGGCTCCGCCGAGCTCGGCGCAGTGGGGCGATTCCTACGACACGCCGCGCAACGACCCCTATTATTCGCCGCGCCGCCGCTCTCGCGACGAGGGCGATTACGGCGGCCGGCAGGCCAACAGGCGCTACGCCCCTCCCCCCCAGGAAGCACCCCGTCAGTTCTACTGGCCGTGGGAGGATCGGCCGCAGCAGGCCCAGCCGAACCCGACGCCCGCGCCGACGGCCCGGCCGGCACGTCCCCGCGCGCCGACGATCGGGGAGAGTCAGCGCTCCTATACGAGGAAGCCTCGTCCGGCTCCGGCGGTCGCCCAGCCGAAACCGGTGCAGCCGAAGACGGAACCGTCGATCCGCATCGCGGTCTTCGGCGACTCGCTGGCGAGCTATCTCAGCCGCGGCCTCGACGACGTGTTCGAGGAGAATGCCGACGTGGCGATCCTCGATCGGTCGAAGGCCGATAGTGGTCTCGTGCGGAAGGACGTGGTCGACTGGGCGAAGGCCGCCGAGGATTTTCTGAAGACCGGGCCGAAAGTCTCCTACGCCGTGGTGATGCTCGGCGCCAACGATCGCCAGCCGATCCGGGAAGGCTCGGAAAGCGTGGACCCGGGAACGGAGCGCTGGCGCGAACTCTATCGCGAGCGCGTCGATGCCCTGGCGAAGGTCTTCGCCATCCAGAAGATCCCGCTCATCTGGGTGGGAGCCCCGCCGATGCGCAGCGAGTCGTTGACGAAGGATATCGCGACGATCAACGACCTGATCCGCGACCGCGTCGCGAAGGCGGGCGGCACCTACGTGGACATCTGGCCGGGCTTCGTCGACGACCGGAACCGCTTCGTCGTGTCCGGTCCCGATCTGGAAGGCCAGGAAGCCAAGCTGCGGACATCGGACGGCGTCCATTTCACCAAGTCCGGCGCGCGCAAGGTCGCGCATTTCGCCGATGTGGAACTGAAACGGCTGATGGGCTCGACTCCGGCCGAGGCCCCGGCAGCCGCTTCCGTGGCCACGGTTCCGGGGCCGCTCCTCGACGGCGAGACGGCAAAGCTCGACGACAACGCGGCGATCGACCGCCAGATCACGGCGATGCTGCCGAGCTTGCCCGAACCGCCCGGTATCCCGGCATTACCGGTGAAGCCCGCGGCCGGCCCGATCATTCCCCTGGGCCGCGCCGAAGTGACCCCCGGCGGCATGCTGATCAGCGGCAGGCCGCGGGACGGCGACGCGTCGGGCAATGTGGAGCGCGTGCTTCAGCGTGGTTCGGCGCCCGTGCCGCAACCGGGCCGGGCCGACGATTTCAAATGGCCGCCGAGCTGAACACGCCCCGACGCGGCATCGTCGGGAGCGAAATGTAACGGGACGGGGCCGGATCGTCTTCGGCTCCGTCGCCGAGTGAAGGGTCTCAGCGCGGCAGGACGCTCGATCCCATCAGGGCTTCGTCGATGGACCGCGCCGCCTGACGGCCTTCGCGAATGGCCCAGACCACGAGCGACTGGCCGCGACGCATGTCGCCGGCGGCGTAGATTTTCTCGTTCGATGTCCGGTAGTCGAGTTCGTTGGCGGTGACGTTGCCGCGCTTGTCCATGGCGACACCGGATTCTTCCAGCAGGCCCTTGCGGAGCGAGCCGGCGAAACCGATCGCCAAGAAGACGAGATCGGCCGGCAGGGTGAACTCGCCGCCGGGGACCGGCTGACGCTTCTCGTCGACGCGCGTGCAGACGACGCCGGTGAGCTTGCCCTTCTTGTTGCCCTCCAGCCGCAGGGTGGCGGCCTGGAACTCGCGCTCCGCGCCCTCGGCCTGGCTCGACGACGTCCGCATCTTGGTCGGCCAGTACGGCCAGACCGACAGCTTGTCCTCGCGCTCGGGCGGACGCGGGCGGATGTCGAGCTGCGTCACCGACAGGGCGCCCTGACGGAAGGAGGTGCCGACGCAATCCGACGCCGTATCGCCGCCGCCGATCACCACGACGTTCTTGGCGGTGGCGAGGATCGGCAATTCGCCGTTGCCCGGCATCGGTTCGGCGCCGACCCGGCGGTTCGACTGGACGAGGAAGGGCATCGCGTAATGCACGCCCGACAGTTCCTGGCCGGGAAGCTGCGGGTTGCGCGGATCTTCCGCGCCGCCGGCGAACAGCACCGCATCGAACTCCGCGGTGAGTTCGTCCAGCGGTTTCGTCACGCCGACATTGACGCCGTAATGGAAGGTGACGCCTTCCGCTTCCATCTGCTTCACGCGCCGGTCGATATGGCGCTTCTCCATCTTGAAGTCGGGAATGCCGTAGCGCAGGAGACCACCGGCCTTCGGCTCGCGCTCGAAGACGTGGACGTCATGGCCGACGCGGGCGAGTTGCTGCGCCGCCGCCATACCGGCCGGTCCGGAGCCGATCACGGCGACCTTCTTGCCGGTGCGGGTCGACGGAATCTCCGGCTTGACCCAGCCGTTGTTCCAGGCGCGATCGGCGATCGCCTGCTCGATCGTCTTGATCGCGACGGGCTGGTTCTCGAGGTTAAGGGTGCAGGCCTCCTCACACGGCGCCGGGCAGATACGGCCGGTGAATTCCGGGAAGTTGTTGGTGGAGTGGAGGTTGCGTGCCGCCTCCTCCCAATCGGACTGGAAGACGAGCTCGTTCCAGTCCGGGATCTGGTTGTGGACCGGGCAGCCGGTGTCGCCGTGACAGAACGGAATGCCGCAATCCATGCAGCGCGCCGCCTGCTTCTTCAGGTCGTGCTCGTCGAGGGGCAGCGTGAACTCGCGGAAGTGCCGCACGCGGTCCGCGGCGAGCTGATACTTCTGCTCCTGCCGATCGAATTCGAGGAAACCCGTGACCTTGCCCATCGTGACCGTCTTTCGCGAGCCTGTCTGATCCGTGGGGCGGAGGAGGACCGGCCCGGTCCACCTGCGCCCGTTATCTCTGTCGTGTCGCCCGGCGCGATCGCCGGCTAGCGCGGTGTCGGCGTCCGGTCGCCTCGACCGAACGCATCGGTGCAACGGGTGAGCCAAGCCCGGATGGCCGGCCTCGGCGAGAGGTCGAATCCGCCCTCGTCAGCCCATTGCGTATAGGCGAAGAGCGACACGTCGGCGACGCTCAGCCCCTCTCCGACCAGCCACTCGGTCCCGCCGAGATGGCGCTCCATCAAGTCCAAGGCCGCCTCGCCGCGTGCCACCCGGGCCGGATCGCGCGCGTCCTTCGGCTTGCCGAGGTAGCGCATCTCGAACCGGCAGACCGCAATGGCCGGCTCGTGGCTGTACTGCTCCCAGAACAGCCACTCGTCCATCTTTGCCGCGAGGAACGCCTCCTCGGGGATCAGCACACTCTCGCGGGCGAGATAGCGAATGATCGCGTTCGACTGGGTCAGACACCGACCGTCCTCGAACTCGACCGCGGGCACCTGACCCGCGGGAAAGCGCGAGAGATAGTCCGGCGTCCGGCTCTCGCCCTTCAGGATGTCGACCGGCATCCAATCATAGGCGAGGCCGAGGTAATCGGCGACGATCTTCACCTTGAGGCAATTGCCCGAGACGAGGTCGCCGTAGATCCGCATGCCGCTGCTACTCCGCCGCCACCGGCATCCGCGCCATCTCCATTTCGCGCAGGGCCCGGCGGTACTCCACCGGCATCACCTTCACGAACTTGGTGCGGTAGCCGGCCCAGTCTTCGAGGATCGCCTTGCCGCGCGGAGACCCTGTGTACTTCACGTGGTTCGTGATGAGCTGGCTCAGCCGCTCCTCGTCGTGGCCGGACATGTTGGCCAGGATGTCGACGCGCCCCTTGGTCTCGAGGTCGCCGTCCTGGTGGAAGCGGCGCATGACGTCGTCTTCCTCCTCGACGGGCTCCAGATCGACCATGGAGAGGTTGCAGCGGGCGGCGAAGGAACCGTCGGCGTCGAGGACGTAGGCGATACCGCCCGACATGCCGGCCGCGAAGTTGCGCCCGGTCTCGCCGATAGACACCACCACGCCGCCGGTCATGTACTCGCAGCCATGGTCGCCCATGCCTTCGACGACCGTGATGGCGCCGGAATTGCGCACGGCGAACCGCTCGCCGGCCGAGCCGCGGATGTAGCACTCGCCCGCGATCGCCCCGTACAGGACCGTGTTACCGGCCATGATCGTCCGGCCCGCCGGCGACTTCAGAGCATCGCTCGGACGGATGATCAGCTTTCCGCCCGACAACCCCTTGCCGACATAGTCGTTGGCATGGCCCGTCAGGACCACGGTGACGCCGGCCGCCAGCCATGCCCCGAAGCTCTGGCCGGCGGTGCCCGAGAGGTTCACCGTGATGGTGTCGTCGGGCAGGCCCTCGTGGCCATAGCGCTTGGCCACGACGCCCGAGAGCATCGCACCCGCCGTGCGGTCGGAATTCCTGATGACGTCGTTCAAGACCACCGGCTCGGCGGTCTCGATGGCCGATGCCGCGCCCTCGATCAGGCGCCGGTCGAGAACCTTGTCGATCGGATGCTTCTGCTTCTCCGTATGACGGATGGCCACGTCGGGACCGACATCGGGCCGGTGGAACAGCTTCGAGAAATCGAGCCCCCGCGCCTTCCAGTGATTGATGACCTCCAGGGTGTCGAGGAAGTCGGAGCGGCCGATGAGATCCTCGAGCTTGGTGAAGCCCATCGTCGCCATCAGTTCGCGCAACTCTTCCGCCACGAAGAAGAAGTAATTGACCACGTGCTCCGGCGTGCCCTTGAAGCGCTTGCGCAGGACGGGATCCTGCGTCGCCACGCCCACCGGGCAGGTGTTGAGGTGGCACTTGCGCATCATGATGCAGCCGGCCGCGATGAGCGGCGCGGTGGAGAAGCCGAACTGGTCGGCGCCGAGGAGCGCCGCCACGAGAACGTCGCGGCCGGTGCGGATGCCGCCATCGGCCTGGAGCACGACGCGACCGCGCAGGTGGCTCAGTACGAGGGTCTGCTGGGTCTCGGCGAGACCCGTCTCCCAGGGCCCGCCCGCATGCTTGATAGACGTCAGCGGCGCGGCACCGGTGCCGCCGTCGAAGCCGGAGATCGTGATGTGGTCGGCGCGCGCCTTGGCGACGCCGGTGGCGACGGTGCCGACACCGACCTCGGAGACGAGCTTCACCGAGACGTCGGCGGCCGGGTTCACGTTCTTCAGGTCGAAGATCAGCTGAGCCAGATCCTCGATCGAGTAGATGTCGTGATGCGGCGGCGGCGAGATCAGGCCGACGCCCGGGGTGGCGTAGCGGACCTTGGCGATCTTGGCATCGACCTTGTGACCGGGCAGCTGGCCGCCCTCGCCGGGCTTGGCGCCCTGCGAGACCTTGATCTGCATCATGTCGGCATTGACGAGATATTCCGTCGTCACGCCGAAGCGACCGGACGCCACCTGCTTGATCGCCGAACGGCGCGAGCGCCCGTCGGCCATCGGCTTGAACCGCTCGACCTCCTCGCCGCCCTCGCCGGAATTGGAGCGGCCGCCGAACGAGTTCACCGCGATGGCCAGGGTCTCGTGCGCCTCCTTGGAGATGGAGCCGTAGGACATCGCGCCCGTGGCGAAGCGCTTGACGATCTCCACCGCCGGCTCGACCTCGGAAATGTTGACGGGTGCCCTGCCGAGTTCGGCTGCCTGCTTGATGCGGAACAGGCCGCGGATGGTCTTGAGGTGGTTCTCCTGCTCGTTCACCAGCCGGGCGAACTCGCGGTAACGATCGGGCAGGCCGAGACGTACCGCGTGCTGGAGTGTCGCCACCGAATCCGGCGTCCAGGTATGGCTCTCGCCGCGCAGGCGATAGGCATACTCGCCGCCGACATCGAGAGCGTGGCGATAGACCGGCGCGTCGCCGAACGCATCGGCGTGACGACGGGCGGTCTCTTCCGCGACCTCGGCCATGCCGATGCCTTCGATCGTCGTCTTGGTGCCGAAGAAGTCGCGGGCGACGAAGGACGAGTTCAGGCCGATGGCGTCGAAGATCTGCGCGCCGCAATAGGACTGGTAGGTCGAGATGCCCATCTTGGACATGACCTTGAGCAGACCCTTATCGATCGACTTGATGTAGCGGTAGACGATCTCGTCGTCGGTGAGATCCGGCGGGAACTCGTCCTTCATCGCGATCACCGTCTCGAAGGCGAGATAGGGATTGATCGCCTCGGCACCGTAGCCGGCCAGACAGGCGAAGTGATGCACTTCGCGCGGCTCGCCGGATTCGACCACGAGACCGACCGAGGTACGAAGCCCCTTGCGGATCAGGTAGTTGTGCACCGCCGCCGTGGCCAGCAGGGCCGGGATCGCGATGCGGTCCGGGCCGACGCCGCGGTCGGTGAGGATGATGATGTTGTAGCCGCCGCGCACCGCCGCCTCGGCCCTGTCGCAGAGACGATCGACCGCGCCTTCCATGGCGACGGCACCGGCCTCGGCCGGGAAGGTCATGTCGAGGGTCTTGGTATCGAAGCGGTCCTCGAAATGGGAGATCGAGCGGATCTTCTCCAGATCGCCATTGGTCAGGATCGGCTGACGGACCTCGAGGCGCTTCTTGCGCGAGGCACCCTCCATGTCGAGGATGTTCGGCCGCGGACCGATGAACGAGACGAGGCTCATCACGGCCTCCTCGCGGATCGGATCGATCGCCGGGTTGGTGACCTGAGCGAAGTTCTGCTTGAAATAGGTGTAGAGCGGCTTCGGCTTGTCGGAGAGGGCCGAGAGCGGCGTGTCGGTTCCCATGGAGCCGACCGCCTCCTGGCCGGTGACGGCCATGGGCGCCATCAGCAGCTTGAGATCCTCCTGGCTGTAGCCGAAGGCCTGCTGGCGATCGAGCAGCGACACGTCGGAACGCGAGGCGCGCGGGATGACGGGCTTCAGGTCCTCCAACACGATCTGGGTGTTCTTGACCCATTGTGCGTAGGGATTGGCCGCGGCGAGCTCGCTCTTGATCTCCTCGTCGGAGATGATGCGACCCTTGCGGAGATCGATCAGCAGCATGCGGCCCGGCTGAAGGCGCCAGGATTCGATGATCCTCTCGTCCGGGATCGGCAGGACGCCCATCTCGGAGGCGAGCACGACGAGGCCGTCATCGGTGACGATGTAGCGGGCGGGACGCAGGCCGTTGCGGTCGAGGGTCGCGCCGATCTGGAGGCCGTCGGTGAAGCAGACGGCAGCGGGGCCGTCCCAGGGTTCCATCAGTGCGGCGTGATACTCGTAAAACGCCTTGCGTTCCTCGTTCATGAGCGGATTGCCGGCCCAGGCTTCGGGGATCAGCATCATCATGGCATGGGCCAGCGAGTAGCCGCCCTGGACCAGGAATTCGAGGGCGTTGTCGAAACACGCCGTATCGGACTGACCCTCGTAGGAGATCGGCCAGAGCTTCGAGATGTCGTTGCCGAAGAGATCCGAATCGACGCTGGCCTGGCGCGCGGCCATCCAGTTCACGTTGCCGCGCAGGGTGTTGATCTCACCGTTATGGGCGACCATCCGGTAGGGATGCGACAGCTGCCAAGTCGGGAAGGTATTGGTGGCGAAGCGTTGGTGCACGAGGGCAAGGCCGGAGACGTAGCGCTCGTCCTGCAGGTCCTTGAAGTAATGGCCGAGCTGCGTGACCAGCACCATGCCCTTGTAGACGATGGTCCGGGTCGAGACGGAGACCGGATAATAGGCCTTCACGCGCGGGTCGTTGAGGCCGTAGACCTTGTTCGAGATGACCTTGCGGGCGATGAACAGGCGGCGCTCGAACACGTCCTCATCGGTGATCGCGGCCGGGCGGCCGATGAAGACCTGCTTGTGGTGCGGCTCGGTCTCCTTGACACGCTCGCCGAGGTCGCTCGGATCGACCGGCACGTCGCGCCAGCCAAGGAAGGGCAGGCCTTCGTCGTGCAGCGACTTCTCGACGATCTCCTCGACGATGCGGCGGCCTTCCGGGTCCTTGGGCAGGAAAAACTGTCCGACGCCGTAATGGCCCGGCTCCGGCAGCGTGATGCCGAGACCTTCGCACTCCTCCTTCAGCAGGAAATGCGGGATGTGGGTGAGGATGCCGCAGCCGTCGCCCATCTTCGGATCGGCGCCGACGGCACCGCGATGGTCGATGTTCTCGAGAATGAGCAGACCCTGGGCGACGATGGCATGAGTCCGCCGGTCGTGCATGTCCGCCACGAAGCCGACACCGCAGGCATCGCCCTCGCGGGCGGGATCGTAGAGACCCTGCTTGTGCGGAAGGGCCTGATCGCGGACGACGATCGGAGCGACACCGTCCCGGGTGGCCGGGATCGGGTTCCGGACGGTCTCGACAACCTCAGATGCGGCCATGCTCATAACCCCTCAGCCTCGTTCGTCCGTGCCCGCATGCGAGCATGTTTCGTGCCCGAATGCCATCCGGCACTCAGGCTCACCCCTCGACGCGGTCGGATTCGAGCAGGTCTTCGGTGAGGAAGCGCCCGCTATCCGCGGGCTCGTCGCCGGCTTGACGTCAAGCCGTACGGGCCCGGATCGCCGCAATGGCGACCGGCTTCGAATCTCGTTTTTTCGTGAGATTCAACACCCGATCGAGACCTTCCACGTTCCTCGAAAGCACCGTGTCCTCGGAGACGGCTCGCCCCCGGAACGCCCTGCCGAAAATGGGACAGCCGTACTGTCCTAATTATGGAAAGTGACAGATTTTAAACGCTCCAGCAAGGGGCTCGCGGATGAGATGGACAGGTTTGATGGCCGCTGCGACATCGTGAGAGCCGAAACTGTTCCCGCCCTCCGGAAAATCGAATTTCGAAGACCGGATGGTGCGGGAGACCGACGGTCCAGACGGACCGCGACTTGCCGCCCGCGACTTGCCCTGGTTCACCCGCAATCCCGCCCCAATCGAACGATCTACAGGGCTCGCCAAGCACAAGCGGCATGCGGGGTGATGGACCGCACGGAGACTTCCCTAGACCTGCGTCAACAGTAGGCTATGGACAACGAACATTTAAGACGAGGCACCATGGAATCGAGCCGCAGGGCGCCTGTGCGCTCATCGACGATCGGCCTGACGATGCTGGCGGGGTTCATCGCCCTGTCGGCACTCGGAACGGGAAGCGCCCAGGCCCAGTACGGCTATGAGCCCGATCTGCTGCTTCCTCCCCGCGCCGTAGTCTGGCGCCTCAACGATCGCGGCTTCACCGAAATGACGCGACCGCGATTCGACGGTCGGGCCTATGTGGTCGAGGCGACCGGCCCCTACGGCGATCGGGTGCGGCTCTTCGTCGATGCCAGGGACGGAGCCGTGATCGACCGCCAGCGCCTGGGTGCGCCACTGCCGCCGGCACCGGTTCGCGTCGCGCGCCCGGCACCCGGCTACGGCTGGACCGAGCAGGAGGAGCGGCCGGTCCCTCCGGGCATGATCCCGGATGGCCGCGGCATCGCCCGGCAGCCGCGTTTCGACGTAGCGACCCGTCCCGAGGCGCCGCTTCGCTCCGAACCGGCGGACCGGAATCCGTCGGGGCTCAACCCGGATGCCAGAAGCGGCGATGCCAGAAGGCCCGCCGATTCCGCACCGTCGCGCAAGGTGGCCAAACTGACGCCGCCGGTGAAACCCGCGCCCCCTAGGCTAGCTCCCGAGGCGCCTCGCCCGGCCACGACGGCAGCTCCATCCACGCCACAGAAGACCGAGCCGCCCGTCGCGGCGATCGAGCAGCCCAAGGCCGAGCCTTCGACCCCGGCGGCGAACCAGCCGCGCCGCGACGAGGCTGTGCAGGCGCCGCAGGGCTCTCCGGCGAAGTCACAGGCCTGGAGCGATCCTCCGGCGGAGAAGAAGGCCGTCCGGGTGATCGGTGGCGCGACGGTGGTGCCCGGCGCCACCGACAAGGATCAGACCAGCGACCGTCCGGCGGAATAGCCGGCCCATTACTGGACTTGAAGATAAGAAAGGCGTCGAGCGGAGAAGCTCGGCGCCTTTTCGGTGTTTCAGAGCCGGAGGTCCGGCGTCAGCCGGCGTCGCTGGCACCGGCACCCTGAAGATGCGGATCGGTGGTGGCGGCCCGGATCGGGCTGTCGCTCTGATCATGCGTCGAGGTGATGGCGCGGAGCGCCAGCGGATCGAGACCGCTGCCTTCCTCGGGACCATGGGCTTCGAGGGCTCGGCGCATCTTCGGCGTCCAGAACGCCACGATGTGCTTGTGGATTCCGGCGACCGCCTCGTCATCCGGATAGGACCTGAAGAAGCCGGCGATCTGGTTCGCCATGCGGACGAGCTTGTCGTTGGTGGTCAGGGCGCTCATGGGACTGGCTCTGTCGACGGGTGAGAAACACCGGGTGCGGCTCAGCGCCCGGCGGCGAGAAGAAGGCGTTGGCGGCCCGAGAAGACCGTGAGGGTATCCGACCGGGCGATGGCGCAGAGCGTCATGTCGTGCAGGCGCGCCCGGTCGATGGCGAGCGAGGTCGGGGCCGAGATCGCCACGAGGACCGCGGCTCCGAAAGTCGCAGTCTTCTCCACCATCTCGAACGAGCAGCGGCTGGTGATGACGACGAAGCCGTCGCTCGAATCCGTCCCGGCCCGCATCAGCGCGCCGATCAGCTTGTCGAGGCCGTTATGGCGACCGACATCCTCACGCACCGCCAGGAGAGTGCCGTCGCGATCCGCCCATGCCGCCGCGTGGACAGCGCGGGTGGCATGGTTGAGCACCTGCGCCTCGCCGAGAGCGAGAAGAGCCCGCTGGATCGATGCGATCTCGACCCCGCCGCCGGTATGCCTGCGCGGATCGGCTGTGGGCAGGGAAGCCAGATCGTCGATGCCGCAGACGCCGCATCCGGTACGCCCTGAAATGGCGCGCTTCCGGGCAAGGTGCTCACGCAACCGCCCAGGAGCGAGATCGACGACGAGGCGAAGACCGCCATCGCCGTCCTCGACCCGGACCGACCTGATCTCGTCGGCGGATTCGACGATCCCCTCGGTGAGGCTGAACCCGTAGGCGAAATCGACGAGGTCCGACGGCGTCGTCATCATGACTGCGTAGGGTACGCTGCCGTAGACGAGGTTGACCGGCATTTCGACGGCGAGGTCCCGGTCACCGTCGCGGGGAGTCGGATCCTCGTAGGCCACGACCAGGGTCGGGACGCGCCGGCTCGTGGGAGCCGACGCGTCCGTCTCGTTCAGAACGTCCCGTTCACTCGGCAGCATTCAATTGCGTCGCGATTCTGGTGAGCGAGAAGTCTTCCTCGAAGAACTTCGCCTGCCAGTCCGACGGCCGGTTGGTCCGCCGCACCTGCACCGCCGTCACCTTATACTCGGGGCAGTTGGTGGCCCAGTCCGAGAAGTCAGTGGTGATGACGTTGGCGCCGGTCTTGGCGTGGTGGAAGGTGGTATAGACCACGCCCGGCTGCATGCGCTCCGAGACGATCGCTTTCAGGGCGATGTCGCCGGAGCGGCTCTCCAGAGCCACCAGATCGCCGTGGACGATGCCGCGCACCTCCGCGTCGAACGGGTGGATCTCCAGCACGTCCTCCTCGTGCCAGCGCGAGTTCTCCGTGCGGCGGGTCTGAGCGCCGACATTGTACTGCGACAGGATACGGCCGGTGGTGAGGATGAGCGGGAAGCGCGGGCCGGTGCGCTCCTCGGTGGCCACGTATTCGGTGATCATGAACTTGCCGAGGCCGCGCACGAACCGGTCGACGTGCATCATCGGCGTGCCGTTCGGGGCGGCGTCGTTGCACGGCCACTGGATCGAGCCGAGCTCGTCGAGCTTGGCGAAGCTCACGCCCTTGAAGCTCGGGGTGAGCGAGGCGATCTCGTCCATGATCTCGCTGGGATGCGAGTAGTTCATCGGATAGCCCAGTGCGTTGGAGAGCAGGATCGTGCCCTCCCAGTCACCGTAGCCGGCCAGCGGCGGCATCACCTTGCGCACGCGGCTGATGCGGCGCTCGGCATTGGTGAAGGTGCCGTCCTTCTCGAGGAACGAGGCGCCCGGCAGGAAGACGTGGGCGTATTTCGCGGTCTCGTTGAGGAAGATGTCCTGAACGACGATGCATTCCATCGCCATCAGGCCGGCGGTGACGTGGTGCGTGTCCGGATCCGACTGGGCGATGTCCTCGCCCTGGATGTACATGCCCTTGAAGGCGCCATCGACGGCCTCGTCGAGCATGTTGGTGATGCGCAGGCCCGGATCCTTGTCGAGCTGGACACCCCACAGGGATTCGAAGGTCTCGCGGGTGGCATCGTCCGAGACGTGGCGATAGCCCGGCAGCTCGTGCGGGAACGAGCCCATGTCGCACGAGCCCTGCACGTTGTTCTGGCCGCGCAGCGGGTTCACGCCGGCACCCAGCATGCCGATATTACCGGTGGCCATGGCGATGTTGGCCATGCCCATGACCATGGTCGAGCCCTGGCTGTGCTCGGTGACTCCGAGCCCGTAATAGATGCCCGCGGCCCCGCCGGTGGCGTAGAGACGGGCAGCGCCCCGGATGTCCTCCGGGTTCACGCCGATCTTGTCGGCCTGCGCCTCGGGCGAGTGACGCTCCTCGGCGATGAATCGGGCCCAGGATTCGAAGTCGCCGAGGTCGCAGCGTTCGCGGACATAGGCTTCGTCGATGAGCCCTTCCGTGACGATGACATGCGCCATGGCGTTGATGAAGGCGACGTTCGAGCCGGGCTTCAGCGGCAGGTGATAATCGGCCTCGATATGGGGCGACTTCACCAGGTCGATCTTGCGCGGATCGGCGACGATGAGCTTGGCACCCTCACGCAGACGCTTCTTCATCCGCGAACCGAAGACCGGGTGGCCGTCCGTCGGGTTCGCACCGATGACCAGGATCACGTCGGAATGCGCCACCGAGGCGAAGTCCTGCGTGCCGGCGGAGGTGCCGAGCGTCGACATCAGGCCGTAGCCCGTGGGCGAATGGCAGACGCGGGCGCAGGTATCGACGTTGTTGTTGCCGAAGGCGGCGCGGACCAGCTTCTGGACGAGGTAGGCTTCCTCATTGGTGCAGCGCGAGGAAGTGATGCCACCCACCGAATCCTTGCCGTACTTGGCCTGGATGCGCTTGAACTCCGACGCGGCGCGGTCGATGGCGACCTCCCACGACACTTCCTGCCAGGGATCAGTGATCTTGTCGCGGATCATCGGCTTGGTGATGCGGTCCTTGTGGGTCGCGTAGCCATAGGCGAAGCGGCCCTTGACGCAGCTATGGCCCTCGTTCGCCTTGCCGTCCTTGTAGGGGACCATGCGGACGATGCGGGTGCCCTGCATCTCGGCCTTGAACGAGCAGCCGACGCCGCAATACGCGCAGGTGGTGACCTCGGAATGGTCCGGCTGACCGTGCTCGATGATCGACTTCTCCTGCAACGTCGCCGTCGGGCAGGCCTGAACGCAGGCGCCACAGGACACGCATTCGGAGTTGAAGAAGTCGGTGGGGCCGGCGGCGACGCGGCTGTCGAAGCCGCGGCCCGAGATCGTCAGGGCGAAGGTGCCCTGCGTCTCCTCGCAGGCGCGGACGCAGCGGTTGCAGACGATGCACTTCGACGGGTCGTAGGTGAAGTACGGGTTCGACGTGTCCTTGGGAAGGTACTGGTCCGAGGACGGCTTGACGTGGTTGGCGCCGTCATAGCCGTAGCGCACGTCGCGCAGGCCGACCGCGCCGGCCATGTCCTGCAACTCGCAATCGCCGTTGGCGGCACAGGTCAGGCAGTCGAGGGGGTGATCGGAGATGTAGAGCTCCATCACGCCCTTGCGGAGCTTGGCGAGCTTGTCCGTCTGCGTCGAGACCACCATGCCGTTCTCGGCAGGCGTGGTGCAGGAGGCGGGCGTGCCGCGCCGTCCCTCGATCTCCACGAGGCAGAGGCGGCAGGAGCCGAAGGCTTCGAGGGAATCGGTGGCGCAGAGCTTGGGGATCTGCGTCCCGGCATGCATCGCCGCCGCCATCACCGAAGTCCCGGCGGGAACGGTGACGCTCATGCCGTCGATGGTGAGGGTGACGGTCTGCTCGTTCACCCGGATCGGGGTGCCGTAATCGATCTCTTTGATGAGGGCCATGGGTCGCGCCTCCTTACTCGGCAGCGACGGACATCGGTCCGCGCTGCTGGAAATCCTCGGGGAAATGGGTGATCGCGCTCATCACGGGCATGGGCGTGAGCCCGCCCATGGCGCAGAGCGACCCATCGGTCATGACGTCGCAAAGGTCGGCGACCACGGCGAGATTCTCGGTCGGCCGGATGCCGGCGATGACCTTGTCCATGGTCTCGACGCCGCGTGTGGCGCCGATCCGGCAGGGGGTGCACTTGCCGCAGGATTCGACGGCGCAGAACTCGAAGGCGAAGCGGGCTTGCTTGGCCATGTCCACGGTGTCGTCGAACACCACGATGCCGCCATGGCCGACGAGGCCCTTCTTGGCGGCCATCGCCTCGTAATCGAGGGGCGTATCGAGGAGATGGTCGGGGAAGTAGGCGCCAAGCGGGCCGCCGACCTGCACCGCGCGGACGGGGCGGCCGCTCTGGGTGCCACCGCCGAAATCCTCGATGATCTCGCGGAGTGTGATGCCGAAGGCGAACTCGATGAGGCCGCCATGCTTGATGTTGCCGGCGAGCTGGATCGCCAGCGTCCCGAGCGAGCGTCCCATGCCATAATCGGCATAGGCCTTTGCGCCGTGCTCTAAGATGTAAGGCACGGCGGTGAAGGTCATCACGTTGTTGACCAGCGTCGGCTGACCGAGGAAGCCCTTCAGGGCCGGGATCGGCGGCTTGGCGCGGACGATGCCGCGACGGCCCTCGAGGCTCTCCAGCAACGAGGTCTCCTCGCCGCAGATATAGGCGCCGGCGCCGAGGCGAACCTCCAGATGGAACGCCTTGCCGGACCCCGCTACGTTCGCGCCGAGATAGCCCGCGGCATTGGCGTTGACGATCGCTTCCTTCAGCGTGGCGAAAGCCTGCGGATATTCCGAGCGCAGGTAGATGTAGCCGCGCGTGGCACCCGTCGCGATGCCGGCGATGGTCATGCCTTCGATGAGGTTGAAGGGGTCGCCCTCCATCATCATCCGATCGGCGAAGGTGCCGGAATCTCCCTCGTCGGCATTGCAGACCACGTATTTCTGCTCGGACTTGGCGAGCATCACCGTGTTCCACTTGATGCCGGCGGGGAAGCCCGCGCCACCGCGTCCGCGCAGGCCGGAATCGCGGACCTGCTCGACGATGCCGGCGGCATCGAGCTTCAGCGCGGCTTCGAGGCCGTTATAGCCGCCATGAGCCCGGTAATCGTCGACCGAGACCGGATCGACGACACCGCAGCGATGGAAGGTGAGGCGCTGCTGGCGGGCGAGATAGGGCATCTCCTCCGGCTTGCCGAGGCGAAGCGCGTGCTCGCCGCCGTTCACGAGGCCGGCATCGAGCAGGCCGTCGACATCGCCGGGAGTCACCGGGCCGTAGGCGATGCGCCCTTCGGGCGTCGCGACCTCGACCATGGGCTCAAGCCACAGCATCCCGCGCGATCCCGTGCGGACGATGGTGACGTCGAGGCCGCGCCGCTCGGCACCGGCGAAGATCGCGCGGGCGACGCGGTTGGCGCCGAGGCCGAGGGCGACGGCATCGCGCGGGACATAGATGGTGATGCTCACGACTTCATCTCCGTGAGGGCCGATTCCAGCGAATCCGCGGTGAGGCGCGCGAGCGGCTCGTCATCGACCAGCGCGCCCGGACCGTTGGCACAGAGGCCTAGGCAGTAGACTGGTTCCACGGTGATCTGACCATCGGGAGTGGTCCCGTGCCAATCGATGCCGAGGCGGGCGAGGATGTCGGCGTGGAGGGCGTCGGAGCCCATGGCCTGGCAGGCTTCGGCGCGGCACAGCTTCACCTGGTGACGCCCCGAGGGAGCGCGGCGGAAGTCGTGGTAGAATGTGATGCAGCCGTGGACCTCGGCGCGGGACAGGTTCAGCGCATCCGCGATCAGCGGGACGGCCCCCTCGTCGACATAGCCGAAGGTCTCCTGCAAGGCGTGGAGAATGGGGAGCGTGGCGCCTTCGAGATGCGTATGGTCGGCGATGATGCCGGCCGCCCGCTGCGCGCTCCAGGGCTCGTGCTGCAGCATTGTTCCTACCCAGGTAAACTTGTTGTGGTTCCAAGGTGGTATATCTCCGACCCTGAATCAATCGCGCGGTTCGGTCGATCGACAATGCTTTTTTGTTATAATTCTATTGTGCACTGCAAAAACACAGCGTGACTGCCGAGCCGGGGAAAAGGTTGAGCTGCTGAGTTAAAGCGAGGCTATATCATCGGCGACGGTGGGGGCGATCGCCTGCGCCTCGACGATGAGGGCCGCGCAGAGAGGCGTCATCGGGTCCCGCTCCGGCACAACGAGCCCGATCATATGGCTGACGTCGGGCTCCCCGATCGGGACCGAGCGCACGCGCTCGCTCAGGCGGAAGCTGTCGGCGAGGACGGCCGGCATCACGCTCGCCCATTTCGCCGTGCGGACGTGGGTGAGCAGCACGATCATCGAATTCGACTGCAGCAGCGGCGCGGCATCCCGGCCGGCATTATGGAGATGACCGTCGATGATGCGACGGTTCTGCATGTCCGGCGTGAGGAGGCAGAGCGGCAAGCGACCGACCTCCTCCCAGCTCACCGAATCCCTCATGCCGTAGACGCCGTCGATGGCGGTGAGCAGGCGGTAGCGCTCGCGGTAGAGCGGCACCGCGATGACCTTCCCCAGGGGCTCGTTCTCGAGATAGGTGATGCCGGCATCGATCTCGTGATCGGCGATCAGCCGACCGATCTCGCCCGACGTGGTCGACTGGACGGAGAAACGCACGTCCGGATGGCGGGCGCGGAACGGCGTGGTCAGCGAGGCGACGATCGGCGTGGCGGTGGGAACCGCGGCGAGGCGGAGGGTGCCGGACAATCCCCGGCGCAGGCTGGCGACCTCTTCGCGCATGGCGCGCGCGTCGCCGACGATTCTTCGGGCCCAATCGAGGACGCGCTCGCCCTCCGGTGTGAAGCCCTGGAAACGGGATCCTCGCTCCACGAGGAGCACGCCGAGGCGTTCTTCGAGCTGCTTCACCCCGGCCGAGAGCGTTTGTTGAGAAACGTTGCAGAATTGCGCCGCCCGGCCGAAATGCCGCTCCCGCGCCAGGGCGAGGAGAAATTCGAGACGCTCGATCACCGGCGCGACCTCATCCTATCCATCCCGAACCCCAGTTCTTCTGCGACAGGCTCCCGCGCCGATGACGCCGGGCAAGGTCCTCTCCATAGCGTCAGCGGCGATATACTGGCGAGCCGCAAGGCATCGAAGAAGCCCACGACGCAAATTTAAGTTCAGAGCCGGGAAAATTCACTTTGAGGCCTCTCGGCGACGTGGCTTTCGAAGCGCCTCCACTACGGGGAAAGGCGCATCCATGCGACGCTGTTGCGGTTGCGCCTTCGCCGTCCTTGTGGTCTGAACCGGCAATGGCGGCCCGGATTTCAAGCCCGAGGCCTGCCTTTCCCGTTGAGCAAGGCCTTGACCCTTCGAGCAAGGGCTTGCGCGCCACGACAAAAGTCGCAAGACGCTGCGGGACGATTCAGAACGATACTAAGGGGAGCCACGAGAGGCACATGCGGACCACGCAGGCGCAACACCGGTCATCATGGGGACTTGCTGCGGGCGCTCTCGCTGCGCTCGGCACCACCCTCGTTTCCTCCGCTGCGATGGCAGCCGGCATCGGCCAGCCCGAGCCGTGGCAGATGGATCGTCAGGTCGCCGTCACCGAGAACGCGCGGGACATCCACACGTTCGAGCAGGGGATGCACTGGCTCTCCTTCGGCATCTCGGCCTTCGTGCTGGGCCTGATCGTCTATTGCATCTTCAAGTTCAATGCGAAGGCGAACCCGGTTCCGTCGAAGACCACGCACAACACCATGATCGAAGTGGCCTGGACGATCGTTCCGGTGCTGATCCTGGTGGCCGTCGCCATCCCCTCGTTCCGCCTGCTGCGCACCCAGCTCTCCGATCCGAAGGCCGACGTCATCGTCAAGGTGATCGGCCATGCCTGGTATTGGTCCTACGAGTACCCGGCCGTGGAGAATGGCGGCGGCTTCACCTTCGACGCCAACATCGACGAGGAGAAGCAGCCCAAGCTGCTCGGCACGGACAACGACATGGTCGTTCCGGTCAACAAGATCGTGAAGATCCAGGTGACAGCGGCCGACGTCTTGCATTCCTGGGCGATGCCGTCCTTCGGCTTCAAGATCGATGCGATCCCCGGCCGCCTGAACCAGTTCTGGTTCAAGGCCGAGCGTGAAGGCACCTATCACGGCCAGTGCTCGGAGCTCTGCGGCGCTCGCCACGCCTACATGCCGATCACCGTGCAGGTCGTGAGTGAAGAGGCCTACGCGGCCTGGCTCGCCGAGGGGAAGACCAAGTTCGCCCGCCTCGACGACGGTTCCAAGTTCGCGCAAGCCAAGTAGAGGCTTTTGCCGACGCCGCCTGACGGCATCGGCCGGACCGGATCCCTCGACGGGTCCGCTCCATTCGCAAATCGAGAGATTTAGAGAAACCTGAACAGGGTCTGCATCGATGGCAACCGCCGCAGCACAATCAGGGCATCACGACGCCCACGCCTCCCATACGCCGTCCTTCTTCGCTCGTTGGTTCCTGTCGACCAACCATAAGGACATCGGCACCCTCTACCTGTTGTTCGCGTTCTGCGCGGGCATCATCGGCGCGTTCCTCTCCTTCGGCATCCGCATGGAGATGGAGGAGCCCGGCCTGCAGTACTTCTCGAATCCCGGCACCTACAACGTGTTCGTAACCGGCCACGGTCTCATCATGGTGTTCTTCATGGTGATGCCGGCCCTGATCGGCGGCTTCGGCAACTGGTTCGTGCCGCTCATGATCGGCGCGCCGGACATGGCGTTCCCACGCATGAACAACATCTCGTTCTGGCTCACCGTGGCGGGCTTCGCGAGCCTCGTGTGCTCGCTGTTCGTCGAAGGCGCGCCCGGAACGACCGGCGCCGGCACCGGCTGGACCGTCTATCCGCCGCTCTCCACCGCCGGCCATCCCGGCCCGTCCGTCGACTTCGCGATCTTCGCCCTCCACCTGTCCGGTGCCGGCTCGATCCTGGGTGCGATCAACTTCATCACCACGATCCTGAACATGCGCGCTCCGGGCATGACCCTGCACAAGATGCCGCTGTTCGCCTGGGCCGAGCTGGTGACCGCGTTCCTGCTTCTCCTGTCGCTCCCGGTCCTCGCCGGCGCGATCACGATGCTGCTCACCGACCGCAACTTCGGCACGACCTTCTTCGACCCGGCCGGCGGTGGCGATCCGGTGCTCTACCAGCACCTGTTCTGGTTCTTCGGCCACCCCGAAGTGTACATCATGATCCTGCCGGCCTTCGGCATCGTCTCCCACATCATCTCGACCTTCTCGCGCAAGCCGGTCTTCGGCTATCTCGCGATGGCCTATGCCATGGTCGCCATCGGCGTCGTCGGCTTCGTCGTGTGGGCCCACCACATGTACACGGTCGGCCTGTCGCTGCAGACACAATCCTACTTCGTCTTCGCCACCATGGTCATCGCGGTGCCCACCGGCGTGAAGATCTTCTCCTGGATCGCGACGATGTGGGGCGGTTCGATCCGCTTCACCGCCGCCATGCACTGGGCCGTCGGCTTCATCTTCCTGTTCACGGTCGGCGGCGTCACCGGCGTCGTGCTCGCGAACTCGGCCGTCGATAAGTACCTGCACGACACCTATTACGTCGTGGCGCACTTCCACTACGTGCTGTCGCTCGGCGCCGTGTTCATCATCTTCGCCGGCGTCTACTACTGGTTCCCGAAGATGACCGGCTATGTCATCCCGGAATGGGCCGGCAAGCTGCACTTCTGGCTGGCCTTCATCGGCGCGAACGTCCTGTTCTTCCCGATGCACTTCCTGGGTCTGGCCGGCATGCCGCGTCGCTACGCCGACTATCCGGAAGCCTTTGCCGGCTGGCACAAGGTCTCCACCTGGGGCGGCCACATCTTCGCGCTGGGCATGGTGGTCTTCTTCATCGGTGTCGTCCTCGCCTTCCGGTCCAAGGTCCGCGCCGCCGACAATCCCTGGGGCGAAGGCGCCACCACCCTGGAGTGGACGCTCTCCTCGCCGCCGCCCTTCCACCAGTTCGAGACGCTGCCGACCATCGTCGACGAGCATGGCCACTAAAACCGCGGTCGCTCAGAAAATTGCGATCGGTCTAGAACGACACTAGGGATTGCGAGGATCGCGTGAGCGGTCCTCGCTCTTTACCGGATGCCTCTCCAGCGGAGGGACATCCCGCAAAGGGCGGCGCCAGAGACGGCGCGATCCGAACCCCGGCCATACCGACAACAACATCGGGTACCCATGACGAGCCTGTCGAACAGCGTCTCCGCTGGCGCCGAGCCGCAAGATTTCGCGCCGACCCCGATGATGGTCGGCGGTGAGGTCGCGGATTTCTTCGCACTCCTGAAGCCACGCGTGATGGTGCTGGTGATCTTCACCGCCCTCGTCGGCATGGTGGTCTCGCACGTCCACATCCAGCCCGTCGTCGGCGTGATCTCGCTCCTGATGATCGCGGTAGGCGCCGGCGCCTCGGGCTGCCTCAACATGTGGTGGGATGCCGATATCGACGCTGTCATGACTCGCACCGCGACCCGCCCGATTCCCGGCGGCCGCATCCAGCCCGGCGAGGCCCTCGCCTTCGGCATCGTCCTCTCTGTCGGCTCGGTCCTCGTGCTCGGCCTCGCCTCGAACTGGCTTGCCGCCTCGCTGCTGGCCTTCACGATCGTCTTCTACGCGGTCGTCTATTCCATGTGGCTGAAGCGGGCGACACCGCAGAACATCGTCATCGGCGGTGCGGCCGGCGCCCTCCCCCCAATGATCGGCCAGGCCGCCGTCTCGGGATCGGTTGGCATCGAATCGATCGTCCTGTTCCTGATCATCTTCATCTGGACGCCGCCGCATTTCTGGGCGCTCGCCCTGATCAAGGCCGGTGAATACGCGAAAGCCGGCATCCCGATGATGCCGAACGTCGCCGGGCCGCAATCCACCCGCCGCCAGATCATCTACTATTCGATCGTGCTCTTCCCCGTGGGCCTCGCCCCGGTCTTCCTCGGCTTCGGCGGCTGGCTCTACGGCGTCACCGCCCTCCTCGGCGGTCTCGGGATGCTGGCCTTCAGCGTCCACGTCTTCCGCAACCGCGAGGGCGAGGCGGAGCGCAAGGCCGCTCTCGGCATGTTCGGCTTTTCGATCCTCTATCTGTTCCTGCTGTTCTCCGCGGTTCTCGCCGAGCAGGGGCTCGGCCTGTTCCGCCCGGTGATGGCATGACCTCCCTCCCGGACAAATCTCCGCCGCCGAGGCGGCTGACGCCGGAGGAGCAGCAGCGCCAGCGCAAGCGCTCCATCGCGATCGCGGCTGTTCTCTTCGCTCTGGTGACCATCTTCTACGTCCTGACCATCGCCAAGCTCGGACCGCAGATCCTCAACCGCCCCCTGTGACGTTGCCGGACCGGACGGTCCGGCACGGACAAGTCGGAAGTCATCATGACCGGCACGGCTCCCAAGACGACCACGACGTCGAACCGCAAGGCCTCGGTCACAGCCTTCGCCTGCGCCGGCCTGGCCTTCGGCATGATCGGTCTCGCCTTCGCGTCGGCGCCGCTCTACGACATGTTCTGCAAGGCGACGGGCTATGACGGCACGCCGCGCGTCGGTCTGGCGCCGACCCAGGTCGCCGTGGACGACAGCATGGTCGTCCATTTCGACACCAACGTGGCCTCGACGCTGTCCTGGCGCTTCGTCGCGGAGACTCCGAAGATCGAAGCGCGCCTCGGCGAGACCAAGACCGTGTTCTTCCGCGTGAAGAACACGGGCACGACACCCTCCACGGGAATCGCGACCTACAACGTCCAGCCGGGCCTGATGGGCAGCTTCTTCGTGAAGATCCAGTGCTTCTGCTTCAACGAGCAGACGCTACAGCCGGGCGAGACGATGGATTTCCCGGTGGTGTTCTACATCGATCCGGCTGTGAGGGCGGATTCGAACACCGCTCATCTGCAGGAGATGACGCTGTCCTACACCTACTTCGCGTCGAAGAACGGCCAGCCAACGGCCGCGCTCGCGACGTCCGAAGGTCGGGGAGCGAAATCGAATTTCTGAGCCCATCAACTATTTTGGCGCGACGGATTTTCGATGCGCCAGATTTTTGCGGTCTCAAGCGTGACAACACGGCGCCGTCCCGATTAAGGGTTCCGGTGTAGCCGAACATTCAGAAGGCCGTAGCCGCTCGCGGTACCCGGCACGGGTGAGGAGAAGAGTTCAGATGGCCGAGGCGCACGCCAAGAATCACGATTTCCACATCTTGAGCCCGAGCCCCTGGCCGCTGTTGGGTGCCTTCTCCGGCTTCCTCATGGCGTTCGGCGCCGTGTTCTGGATGAAGAGCCTGCAGATCGGCACGCTCACCCCCGGCCCCTACATCTTCGGCGCCGGCACGATCGGCGTGCTCTATGTGATGTTCTCCTGGTGGCGCGACGTCGTGCACGAGGCGAATGCCGGCGATCATACCCGCGTCGTGCAGCTCCATCACCGCTACGGCATGATCATGTTCATCGCCTCCGAGGTGATGTTCTTCGCCGCCTGGTTCTGGGCCTATTTCGAGGCGGCGCTTTACACAGCCGACCCGATCCAGACCACGCGCCTCGACTTCACCGGCGGCACCTGGCCGCCCAAGGGCATCGAGGCGTTCGATCCCTGGCACCTTCCGCTCCTCAACACCTTGATCCTGCTGACCTCCGGCACGACGATCACCTGGGCCCACCATGCCCTGCTGCACGACGACCGTAAGGGCCTGAAATACGGCCTGTGGCTCACGATCATCCTCGGCGTGCTGTTCACCGCCTGCCAGGCCTACGAGTACAGCCACGCGCATTTCGGCTTCTCGGGCAGCATCTACTCGGCGACCTTCTTCATGGCGACGGGCTTCCACGGCGCTCACGTCATCATCGGCACGATCTTCCTCGCGATCTGCCTCTACCGCGTCTATCTCGGCCAGTTCACGGTCCAGCAGCATCTCGGTTTCGAGTTCGCGGCCTGGTACTGGCACTTCGTCGACGTGGTCTGGCTGTTCCTCTTCGCCTCGATCTACGTCTGGGGCGCCGGCACGGCTGCTCACTGACGCTGTTTCACGCTCCGTCGGAGCGAAGCGATACGGCCAAGCGACACAGGTATGAGAATCGGGGCGGCGCAAGCCGCCCTTTTTCGTGCCATGGCTCTCGCGAAGTCCCATATGCGGCGGAGGGCAGACATCTCCGTCGCCGAGGAGCATGCATCGTGAACAAGACACGGCCGCTACCGCCGCCCATCCCGACCGGATTGCGGTGTCGGTGTCCCCGCTGCGGCGAGGGCGCGATGTTCGACGGGTTCCTCACCTTCAGGCCGTCTTGCGAGGTCTGCGGCCTCGATTACTCGACCTTCAATGCCGGCGACGGACCGGCCTTCTTCGTCATGTCCATCGTCGGCATCGTGGTGGTCGGATTGGCCCTTTGGCTCGAGATCACCTTCGAGCCGCCGATCTGGGTCCATGCCGTCATCGCGATCACCCTGTCGGTCGGGCTCAGCCTCATGTTGGTGCGCCCGTTGAAGGGGCTCCTCGCAGCGCTGCAATTCGCCAACAAGGCCGAGGAGGGGCGCTTTCGCTGATGTCGACGGTCGCTCGCCCAGGCGCCGTGCGGTCTCTGGCCGCGCCGGCCATCGTCTCGCTGATCTGCCTCGCCATCCTCCTCGGCCTCGGAATCTGGCAGTTGCAGCGCAAGGGCGAGAAGGAAGCCCTGATCGGCCGGATCGTCGCCCGCTCGAGGATCGAACCGCCCGCTTCACCTCCGTCCCGTGGTGATTGGGATGCGGCCCGCGACGAGTTCGAGCGGGTGCGGGTTACGGGGACGCTCCTCAACGATCGAGAGACGCTCGTCCATGGGCTCGCGGCCGGCGCGGTGCCGGGCAACGCGCTCCAGGGCTATTACGTGCTGACG
Source organism: Methylobacterium marchantiae (assembly GCF_042679825.1). Taxonomy (NCBI): domain Bacteria; kingdom Pseudomonadati; phylum Pseudomonadota; class Alphaproteobacteria; order Hyphomicrobiales; family Methylobacteriaceae; genus Methylobacterium; species Methylobacterium marchantiae. The sequence continues at coordinate 80,412 of NZ_JBHTND010000015.1, forward strand.
CCGCTGAAGCGGGACGATGACGGCAGCCTCGTCCTGATCAACCGCGGCTTCGTTCCGACCGAGCTGAAGGATGCCGGCCGCCGACCGGCAGGCCAGATCGCCGGGTCGACCACGATCACCGGCATGCTGCGCGGGCCCGAGATACGGACCATGTTCGTACCGCCGCCGGAGCCGGCCAAGGGCGAGTGGTTTCACCGCGACATCGACGGCATCGCAGCCGCGAAGGGGCTGACGGTGATGCCCTACCTCATCGAGGCGGATGGCACGCCCAATCCAGGCGGTTGGCCGAAGGGAGGGCAGCTCCGGGTCGACCTCCCCAACAACCACCTGCAATATGCCTTCACCTGGTTCGGAATCGCGGCCTGCCTCGTCGGGGTGTTCGGCGTCTTCGCGTGGAAGCGCCTGTCGGAGGAGCGTGATACGGACTCGCCGCGGTCGCCTGCGTAACATTGGCCAATATCTTGCTGGAGAGGTTCGGCGGAGCAGCTACTCCGCTCTTGTGGGCCGGAAGCCTCGCACTATCCTGCTTCTGGCCGCCCCGATTGCGAAGTGTGGTCCATGCGCGCCGTCCTCTCCCTGCTGATCGCCCTCGTCTGCCTGACTGCGGTCGCAGTCTGTTCACCGGCCCGAGCCGCCGACGATGCGGCGAAGTCGGAGGCACGGGCGACGGTGGAACGCCAGATCGAGGCGTTCCGTAAGGACGATGCGGCCACCGCCTACGCCCAGGCCGCCCCCTCGATCCAGGGAATGTTCACCTCCCCCGATAACTTCATCGAGATGGTTCGGAAGGGCTATGCCGCCGTCTACCGGGCCCGCAGCTTCAGCATCGACCGCATCGAAGAGACCGATGACGAAGGCCTCGCCCTCGGCGTGAAGCTGCAGGACGAGAACGGTGTCGACTGGGTGGCGCTCTACAGCCTCGAAAAGCAGACTGACGGGGCCTGGAGGATCAGCGGCTGCCGCCTCGTCAAGGCACCGGGAAGCGCCGCGTGACATCGCTCTGACCGCAGATCACGCTGGTTTGCTTCGCCTGCTCCGCTCTCATCAGTGGCGTCGTCTACCTTGCGACGGTGTTGTCCTCGGCCCGACGTCGCAGCTCGCTGGCATCCTTGGGCGGCTCGGACGCGGGCGCAGGCTGGCAGGCAGGCAGGCAGGCAGTCTCATCCTATACCTCCGGCGATACCTGCTCCGATGGGGACGGTTCCTCCTGCGACTGATGACCCTCGATGCGAATTGGCGCGGGACGTCATCTGTTTTCGACAGCGCCACCCACATCGTGTAGACCGGCCGCCTTCCCGGAGGCCTCTTTGCTACACGTCTCGACCCGCGGCGCCGCGGCGCCCCTCAGCTTTTCCGATGCTCTCCTCGCCGGCCTCGCCCGCGACGGTGGTCTCTATTTGCCCGAGAGCTGGCCGCAGATTTCTCGCGACGCCATCGCCGGACTTGCCGGACAGCGCTACGCCGAAGCCGCCAAGCTCGTCCTCCGGCCGCTGATCGACGGCGAGATCGCCGATGCCGATCTCGATCGGATGATCGAGGATGCCTACGCCACCTTCCGCCACCCGGCCGTCTGCCCACTCGTCCAGCTCGACGACAACCTGTTCTTGCTCGAACTCTTCCACGGGCCGACGCTGGCGTTCAAGGACGTGGCGATGCAGCTGCTCGGGCGACTGATGGACCATGTCCTCCAGGCTCGCGGCTCGCGCGCCACCATCGTCGGCGCCACGTCGGGCGATACCGGCAGCGCCGCGGTGGAAGCGTTCCGCGGCCTCGACCAGGTCGATATCTTCATCCTGTTCCCGCACGGCCGCGTGTCGGAGGTGCAGCGCCGCCAGATGACGTCGGTGGGTGCGGACAACGTCCACGCCATCGCCATCGACGGCAATTTCGACGATTGCCAGAACATCGTCAAAGCCCTGTTCCAGCACGCCGACTTCGCCGACGAGATGCGCCTGTCGGGCGTCAACTCGATCAACTGGGCGCGTGTGGCGGCGCAGGCGGTCTATTACTTCACCAGCGCCGTGGCTTTGGGCAGCCCTCACCGGCCGGTCTCCTTCGCGGTGCCCACCGGCAATTTCGGCGACATCCTCGCCGGCTGGGTCGCCAAGCGCATGGGCCTGCCCATCGACCGGCTGATGATCGGCACGAACGCCAACGACATCCTGGCGCGCACTCTTGAGCACGGCGCCTACGAAGTCCGCGGCGTCCAGCCGACGACCTCGCCCTCCATGGACATCCAGATCTCCTCGAATTTCGAGCGTCTGCTGTTCGAGGCGCTCGGCCGCGATGCGTCGAGCCTGTCGCGGCTGATGGCGGGGCTGAAGCAATCGGGTGGCTTCAGCCTCGACGAATCCGTGCTCAGGACCGTACGCGACGAGTTCGACGCCGCTTCCGTTCCGGAAGAGGCCGTCCTCGCCGAGATCGCTCGGGTCCATCGGGATATCGGCATGGTCATCGATCCGCACACCGCCATCGGCGTCCATGCGGGCCGGCGTCTTCTGGAGAAAGATTCCAGAACCCCCGTCGTCGCCCTCGCCACCGCCCATCCCGCCAAGTTTCCGGATGCAGTCTCGCAGGCGACGGGCGGCTTGCGCCCCGCCTTGCCGCCGCATCTCGCCGACCTGCTGGATCGGAAGGAGCACTTCACCCGCGTGGCCAACGATCAGGCTGCGGTGGAAGCCTTCATCCGCGGACATTCGCGCATCACGGCGGGGAACTGAGAGACCATGAACCAGCATTTCGCGACCCATGGCGCCTCGCCCGGCCTCAAGATCTCTCGCCTCGCCAACGGTATCACCGTCACGACGGAGACGATGCCGGGCGTCGCCACGGCGACCTTGGGGGTCTGGGTGGGGGCCGGATCGCGTCACGAGCGGCCGGACGAGGGCGGGCTCAGCCACCTCATCGAGCATATGGCGTTCAAGGGGACGCAGACCCGCTCGGCCCGCCGGATCGCCGAGGACATCGAGAATGTCGGCGGCGACATCAACGCCGCCACCAGCGCCGAGGGCACGAGCTACACCGCCCGCGTCCTCGGCGAGGATGCCGGCGTGGCGCTCGACGTCATCGGCGACATCCTCACGCGCTCGGTCTTCGATGCAGGCGAGCTCGCCCGCGAGAAGGGCGTGATCCTGCAGGAATACGCCGCCATCGAGGACACGCCGGACGACGTGGTCTACGAGGCCTTCACAGCAGCCGCCTTTCCGGACCAGCCGATCGGCCGCCCGATCATCGGCACGCCGCAGACCATCGCGAGCTTCGACCGCGATGCGATCGAGGCCTATCTCGCCCGCGAATACACCCCGGACCGGATCGTCGTCGCCGCCGCCGGCGCGATCTCTCACGAGGCCATCGTCGAAGCGGCCGAGCACCATTTCGGTGGCATGCCGGCGGCCGTCGCTCCTGAAATGGTCCCCGGCACCTATGTCGGCGGCGAGAAGCGGATCCAGAAGAAGCTCGAACAGGCCAATCTCGTCCTCGGCCTTCCCGGTCTCTCCTTCCGCGACGAGGGCTACTACGCGCTGCACATGTTCGCGCAGGTGCTCGGCGGCGGCCTCACCTCGCGGCTCTGGCACGAGGTGCGCGAGACGCGCGGCCTCGCCTACGAGATCCAGGCCTTCCACTGGTCCTTCGTCGATTGCGGCCTTTTCGGCATCGGCGCCGGGACGTCCGGCTCGGACCTCGCCGAACTCGTCGACGTCACCCTCGCGGCCACCGCCAAGGCGGCGCGCGACGCGGATACCGTCGAGGTCGATCGCGCCAAAGCGCAGGTGAAGGTCGCCCTGCTCTCCGCCCTGGAGACCCCCGGCGGTCGGATCGAGCGCAATGCCCGGCAGATGCTGGCCTGGGGCCGGGTGATCCCGCCTCAGGAGGTCATCGCGAAGATCGATGCCGTGACGGTGGACGACGTGAGGGCGGCGGGTTTGCGCCTGCTTGCGGGCGCTCCGACTCTGGCCGCCATCGGGCCGATCAAGAAGCTGCCGTCGCTGGAGAAGATGCGAGGCATGCTCCAAGCGAGCTGAGGCGCCAGTCACGGTCCGTTCAGGCGAGTTAAGCCAGCCGCTGAGCGTGAGCATCGCTGCCGGGTTTCTATGCCGAATCCCCGGCATCCGCGTCATGGGGACGGTTCCTCGTGCCGTTGACTGTGCGGTTCCGTCCCTTCTCCGGTCGCCCGGCTTGTTTTGGCCGCAAAAGCACGCGATCGAAAATCCCTCGGCGCTACGCCAGGAAGCAGTGGGTGCCGCAAGTCTCGGCAGCTCGCGCGACTTGCCCGTGGACACCCCCGCCGATACGACTGGGCCGCAAGCTGAGCCGTATTCACCATAAGAGCCCGCCCGGCCGGAACACTCGCCCGTTGCGCAGATCCCTCGTCGTCCTGACCGCTTTCGTCTCGCTCCTCATCGGCACCCTCGGAATGGGCGCGCCGGCCTGGGCGGTGGAAGCCGTGCGCGTGACACTCGACGCGCCCGCGATCGACCTGACGCCGATGATCGAGCGCTACCGCTCCGATGGGGACCTGATCCAGATCTCCACCGCACCCGGCAAGGACGGCATCGTCCGCCGCATCGTGGTGAAGGCGCGCGATAGCGGTGCGCGACCCGACTGGATGGTGTTCGCGCTGACCAACGACACCGACGAGCAGATCGACCGCGTCCTCGTGGCACCGCATTTCCGCCTCGTCGGGTCTGGCGTGATCTGGCCCGATCTCGGCGGCTCGCGCATCGCGGCCATCACCGCGAGTCAGGGCATCCGGCCCGAGCGCGACGAGAACCCGGAAGCCGACCAGTTCGTCATCACCCTCGATCCCGGCGCCACGGTCACCTTCGTCGCCGAGTTGCACGGCCCCAACGTTCCGCAGGTCTACCTGTGGGATCAGGAGGCCTACCGCAAGAAATCCACCGGACTGACCCTCTACAAGGGCATCATCATCGGCATTGCCGGGCTGCTCGCGCTGTTCCTCACGATCATCTTCGTGGTGAAGGGCGCGATCATCTTCCCTGCCGCTGCGGCCCTCGCCTGGGCGGTGCTCGCCTATGCCTGCATCGATTTCGGCTTCCTTCAACGAGTCTTTCCAGTCACCGAGGTCGCCGAGCGGATCTACCGCGCCTCCGCCGAGGCAGTGCTCGGCGCGACGCTCCTCGTCTTCCTGTTCGCCTATCTCAACCTCAGCCGCTGGCACGTGCGCTACGGGCACGTGGCCTTCTTCTGGCTCGCCTTCCTGGCCGGCCTCGTCGGCCTCGCGGTGTTCGATCCGCCGGTGGCGGCGGGCGTCGCCCGCATCTCGATCGCCGCCGTTGCCGGCGTCGGGCTCCTGCTCATCGTCTATCTCGCCATCCATAACGGCTACGACCGCGCGATCCTGCTGGTACCGACCTGGTTCCTCCTGCTCGTCTGGGTCGTGGCCGCGGGCTTCGCCATCACCGGCCAGATCGGAAGCGATCTCGTCCAGCCGGCCCTCATCGGCGGCCTCGTCCTCATCGTCATGCTGATCGGCTTCACCGTGATGCAACACGCCTTCACCGGCGGCGGCATGACCCATTCCCTGGTCTCGGACACCGAGCGGCGGGCCCTGGCCCTCACGGGCGCCGGCGATGTGGTGTTCGACTGGGACGTGCCGGGCGACCGCGTCTTCGCCGGACAGGAGATCGAGAGCCAGCTCGGACTCAAGCGCGGAACCCTCGAAGGTCCGGCTTCCAACTGGCTCAGTCTCGTTCATCCCTTCGACGTCGACCGCTACTCGGCGGCGCTCGACACGGTGATCGAGGAGCGGCGCGGCCGCATCGTCCATGATTTCCGTCTGCGCTCCACCGAGGGCCTGTATGTCTGGTACCGGCTGAAGGCCCGGCCGGTGATCGGACCGGACGGCGAGGTCATCCGGATCGTCGGTACCATCTCGGACGTGACCGAACTCAAAACGGCGGAAGAGCGCCTGCTCTACGACGCGGTCCATGACAGCCTCACCGGCCTGCCCAACCGCGAGTTGTTCTACGACCGCCTGGACGCCGCCCTCGCCTTCGCCAGCCAGGATGCCCGCCTGAAGCCGACGACGATCCTGCTCGACATCGACCGGTTCAAGGCGATCAACGACGCCATCGGCCTCTCGGCCGGCGATTCCATCCTGCTCACCCTGTCGCGCCGTCTCGGTCGGCTTCTGCGTCCGCAGGACACGCTGGCCCGCATCGCCGGCGACGAGTTCGCCTTGATCCTTCTCTCGGAGCGCGAGCCCGACCGTATCATCGCCTTCACGGACATGATCCGCCGGGCGATCGCCACCCCCATCACCTACGCCGACCGCGAGATCTTCCTCACCGTCTCGGTCGGCATCGTCCTGCACGAGACCGGTGCCGCGCCGAAGCGCGAGGACGTGTTCAAGAATGCCGAGATCGCGATGATCCAGGCCAAGCGCAACGGCGGCGACCGCACCGAGGTGTTCCGGGCGAGCATGCGCAACGAGCGCAGCGATCGCCTGATGCTCGAGGCCGACCTTCGGCGCGCCCTCGACCGCAACGAGATGAAGGTGCTGTTCCAGCCCGTCGTTCGCCTGGAGGACCGCACCGTCGCGGGGTTCGAGACGATCCTGCGCTGGGATCATCCCAAGCTCGGCCGCATCCCGCCATCGACCTTCATGCCGATCGCCGAGGAGAGCGGCTTCGTCGTCAATCTCGGCATCTTCGCCCTGGAGCGCACCGCCCTCGAACTCGCCGCCTGGCAGCGCTCCCTCGACGTCGATCCTCCGATCTTCGCCTGCGTGAACGTGTCCTCGCGTCAGATCCTGCGTCACGACCTGCTGCACGACGTGAAGACAATCCTGGCGCGTTCAGGAGTGCTTCCGGGCTCGCTCAAACTCGAACTCGGCGAAGGCCTGGTGATGGAGAACCCGGAATACGCCGCTCAGATGCTGACCCGCATCCACGACCTCGGGGCAGGCCTGTCGCTGGACGATTTCGGCACCGGCTACTCGGCCCTCTCCTATCTGCAGCGCTTCCCGTTCGACACGATCAAGATCGACCAGAGCTTCGTGCGCCAGATGGCGTCGGGACGGACGGTGATGCTGCGCTCCATCGTGAAGATGGCCCAGGAACTCGGCCTCGCGATCATCGCCGATGGTGCCGAGAACGAGACCGACGCGCAGACCCTGGCCGAGTTCGGCTGCGAATATGCCCAGGGTACTGCCTTCGGAGACCCGATGTCGATGCTGCAGGCGCGTCAACTGGTCGGGGCGGCACCGGAAGCCGCCTGATCGCGCGACAGCGAGGATCGAATTAAGCCTCCTTTAACCATGATCGCTCATCGTCACGGTCGAAATGGATCGAATGGCGCGGCACGGTCTGCCGTTCGACAGGAGGCGAGCGTGATGGCCGAAGCGGCATTGCGATTGGGCGACGGTTTCGGGCTCGGTGAAGATTTCGGCACGGATATCGTGAGGCGCCTGATGGCGCGCCCGATCCGTCACGGCACGGGCTCCAAGCTCGCCGAGATCGTGCCGGCGGCGCGGCCGATCGAGCCGGACGTCGACCCGATCGACGAGGACGCCCCGTCCGGGGATGTGGCACGGCTGCGCTCCGAGATCATGGTGATGAAGGCGGTGCTGCGCGCGGAACGCGAGGAGACCGCGACCATCCGCGCCAGCGTCGAGTGGCTCGCGGGACCCGCGCCCACCACTCCGGAAGCCTGCGCGGTGCGTGATCGCTGGGCTGCTCTCGTCGACCAGTTGCTCGACGGACAGCGTTGAGGCCTCCGCCATCGGCTGGTGCGCTCGACTTCGCGCCGGCTTCCCTTCGACTTCTCTCATCCATCGAGGCTCGACCATGAGCGCGCGCTGCTCGCTTGTCGTCAACGGCAAGGCCGTGCGGGTCTCGACCGGCGATACGCCGCTCGAAGCCGCCCTCGCCGACGGCGTCATCGCCCCCACCACCGGCCTGCACGGCTCCCACCTCCTCGGGCAGAGCTCAGGCCCCTCACCGCGTCGCGCCCAGGCACGGGCGCACCGCACCGAGCCGGTCAAACTCTCGATGCCGCGCCCCGCCGCGTCGGAGGATATGCTCGCCTTCGCCGAAGTCAGGTCCGCCGCACAGGTGCGGCGCATCGGGACGGTGACGCAGATCGCGCCCCTCGGCGCCCATGTGCTCGAAGTCGTCGTCACGGTCACCCGCCGTCTCGATCTCGAGCCCGGCCATCAGGTCACCGCCACCTTCGAGGGCTTCGAGCCGATCGACGTGAGCCCGACCTTGCGGCTCGATGGCACGACGGAACTCAACGAACTCGTCTTCCATTTGCGCGTCGGACATTCCTGCAATCCGGTCGCCCATGCCCTCGGCGAGGAGATCCTCCTCGGCCACCCGGTGAAGATCAAGGGCCCGGTCGGACGCGGCTATTATCGTCCCGGCGGTGGCCGCTTGCTGCTCGTCGGCCGCGAGACCGGCTTCGCCCCGATCTGGGCGATCGCCCGGGCCGCACGCTATATCGAACCGATCCGCGAGATCGTGGTGGTGACCGGCGCCAGCGATCCCCTCGATCTCTACATGCGCCCCTCCCTCGACTGGCTTCGTGCCACGGGCGTCTCGCGGATCACGCTCGTCGCCGACAGGACGAGGCAGCGCCCGCCGGACGTCCGGCCAGGCCCCCTCACCGCGCATCTCACCGGGCTGAAGACGACCGACGTGGTGCATGTCGCCGGCGACGCTTCCACCGTCGGGGCGGTCGAGGTCCTTGCCGCCGCTGCCGGGGCGCGATGCTACCCGATCCTGATCCCGGACAGGCTCTAGACAGGCGACCCGTCAGGCCTCGTCATCCGCCGTCTCGGTGGCGCTGCCGCGAAATCCGGTGGCCAGCACGTAGAGTTCGCTCGAATCGGCGCGGCTCGCCGATGGCTTCACGTGACGCACGAGAGAGAAGTCGCGCTTGAGATCGGCGAGCAGGGTACCCTCCGTACCGCCCTGGAAGACCTTGGCGAGATAGCTGCCGCCCGGCGCCAGCACCTCGCGGGCGAACTCTGCGGCGGTCTCGGCGAGGCCGATGATGCGCAGATGGTCCGTCTGCTTGTGACCCGTCGTATTGGCCGCCATGTCGGACATGACGATGTCGGCCGGCCCGCCGAGGAGGTCGGTGAGGCGCTTCGGGGCATCGGGATCGAGGAAATCGAGGGTGATGAACTCGACGCCGGTCATCGGCTCGATCTCGAGCAGGTCGATGCCGACGATGCGGCCGCTCGGGCCCACGATCTTGGCGGCCACCTGGGACCAGCCGCCCGGCGCCGCGCCGAGATCGATGATCTTCTGGTTGGGCTTCAGGATCTTGTGGCGCTCGTCGATCTCGATGAGCTTGAAGGCAGCCCGCGAGCGATAGCCCTCGCGCTTGGCCCGCGCCACGTAAGGGTCGTTCAGCTGCCGTTCGAGCCAGCGCTTCTGCGAGGCCGTTCGGCCGCGCCCCGTCTTCACCCGCTGCTTGAGATCGCCCCGCAACCCGCCGCCCGCACCACGCCTGTCGGTCAACGGTAGCCTCCGCGGCGCCAGACGCCGTCTTCGCGCATCATGTTCATCAATAGACCTTCGCGCAGACCGCGGTCGGCGATGCGCAGCCGCTCGGACGGGAATGCCCGGCGGATCGCCTCCAGGATGGCGCAGCCCGCGAGCACGAGATCAGCCCGGTCGCGGCCGATACAGGGATTGTCGGCCCGCTGGTCGAGGCGCGTATCGAGCAGATCGTCGATGGCGTCGCTGACGTCGCCGTCGCTCATCCAGAGCCCGTCGACGCGACGGCGCTCGTAGCGTGCCAGCCGCAGATGCATGGCGGCGAGGGTCGTCACCGTTCCGGACGTGCCGAGGAGATGGAAATGTCGGGCGTTGGCCGCGGCTGCGGCACGGATGGCAAAGCGCGCGAGCAGATCGGCCACCTCTTCGACCATGCCCTCGAACATCAGGCGCGTGACATCGGCGGCACCGTGCCGTTCGGCCAAGGTGACGACGCCCACGGGCAGCGAATCCCAGGCGCGTATGCGAAGGGTCGGGTCCGCGGACGGGTTGGTCGCCGCGCCGTCGAGCCAGGCAATCTCAGTGGAGCCGCCGCCGATATCGAAGATGACGACCGATTCCGCGTAAGGATCCGCCAGGGCCGCACATCCCGTCACGGCGAGATAGGCCTCGGTCTGCCGGTCGACGATCTCCAGATCGAGCCCGACCTCGTCGCGCACCCGTGCCACGAAATCGGCTCCGTTGACGGCGAGCCGGCAGGCTTCGGTGGCGATGATCTTGGCGCGCGCGACACCACGCGCCTCCATCTTGGTGCGGCAGACGCGCAGAGCCTCCACGGTTCGCTCCACGGCGGCCTCGCTGAGGCGGTCCGAGGTGCCGAGCCCCTCGCCGAGACGGACGATACGGGAGAACGCGTCGACGACGCGAAAGCCGTGGGAAGCAGGTTCGGCGATCAGCAGGCGGCAATTGTTGGTGCCGAGATCGAGGGCGGCATAGGCGTTGCGGCGACCGGGACGATAGCCGACGACCGGCTGTCGACCCGCATCCGGCACAGCGGGGGCGTCCGTCGGCGCGGGGCCAGCCATGGGGCGGGCCGGCATCATGGCGGCGCTCTCTTCCCTCATCGGCCTTGCCGGCATCCTCGGTCGTGACCCGACCGGAACAGGTCGGCCATCATTCGATAAGAAGCCTACAGGGCTTAGGCGTCAGTGCAAAGCCTCGATCAATGATCGACTTACAGCGCTTTGCCGGCTGCAGACATTCTCGGGACGGGGCGCAGCAGGCTCTTCACCTGGGAGAACGGCCGCGGCCGGTTGATGACTTCGTCGAGGCGGGACCACAGCGTCTTCGGCGAGAACGGCTTGGCGATGATCTCGTTGACGCCCAGCGAGATGGCGCGGTCGACGACGTTCCGGCGCGGCTGCGCCAGCATCAGGATGATCGGCACTGTGGGCGACGGCGAGGTGGTGGGTGTGCGAGCGAGGCGGATGAACTCCTCGCCGGACAGAATCGCCAGGTCCCAATCGATGATCGTGATGTCGGGCTTGCTCTCGGCCAGCACGCCGAGGGCCTCCGCACCATCCGGCGCCTCGAGGACGCGCTTGATCCCCACGCGCATGAGCATGTCGCGAACGATTCGCCGGATATACAGGCTCTCATCCACCACGAGGGCCGAAAGGTCCGGAAACGAGGGGGTTGCGATCATCGGCCAAGGGTTCCCGGCCGCCCGTTGTCGCAGGCGCCGCGTCCCAATCTTAAGGCCGAGCGATTTGCATTTTCCTAACGCGATCGCATCGATTGCGACATGCGAAGTCGTTCAGGCGCATGGAGTTTGAGCCCTCTGCTCGCAATGCCGCCGAGCGGGCCGAGCTGCGCGGTGCACCGGAGATTGCGTAATTTGCCGCAGGAAATTATCGGAACCTTGCAGAGTCCGGCGAGAAGCGTCTTGCGATAGCGGCGAGATTCAGTCAGGACTAAGGCGTTATTCTTGGTCACCGCTGCCGAGAGTGATGATAGTGTGGTGAAGTGCCCGTCTGGGACGGGGCGCACCCGGTATTCGATGACAGATGGTCGGCGGACGGTTTTTGCGAGCTTTCGATGGGACGTGGTCGTGATTTCAGGGGGCCGCAGAAGCGCGGCTTCGATGAGGGTGGTGCCGAGCCTCGCTGGCCGGATCAGGCACCCCCGAGCGGTGGCTTCGGCGGTGGATATGGCGGTGGCGGCGGCGGTTTCGATCGCGGTCCGGCCCGTGCAGCAGCCGCTCCCTCTGGGCCGGAGCGCGACGCGACGGTCAAGTGGTTCAATAAGGAGAAGGGCTTCGGCTTCGTCGAACTGGCCGACGGTTCGGGCGACGCGTTCCTTCACATCCGCGCGGTCGAGGCCGCCGGTCATGCCGACCTCCTTCCCGGCACGCGCCTGACCGTCCATACGGCCCAGGGTCAGAAGGGTCCGCAGGTCACCGACGTGACCAGCGTCGATACCTCGACGGCCGAGGCCGAGCCCCCGCGCCGCGCTCCCCCGCGCGCCGGCGGCTTCGGTGGCGGCGATCGCTTCGGCGGAGCCGGCGGCGGCTATGGTGGCGGCGGTGATCGCTTCGGCGGCGGTGGAGCCGGCGGCGGCGGCGGTGGCGGTCGTTTCGCCAGCGGCCCGTCGGTGGAGATGTCCGGCACCGTGAAGTGGTACGACCCGGCCAAGGGTTTCGGTTTCGTGTCGGTGAACGACGGCGGCAAGGACGTGTTCGTCCATCGCTCGGCCCTGTCGCGCGCCGGTCTCGAGTCCCTCGCCGAGGGCCAGCAGGTCACGCTGAGCGTGGTCGACGGCCAGAAGGGCCGCGAGGCCCAGAGCATCAACGCCGATTACTGATCGGGCTCGCAAGTGTTCCGGCACAGACCATCCTCGGGTGGGCTGTGCCGGACTTGGCGACAATCGAACGGCGGCCTTCGGGTCGCCGTTTTTCGTCTCCAGCATCATCTCGGGAACTGGTGCATGTTTCCGGAACACGCTGAAGCGATACGGATGATTCAAGCGTCGGGAGCTGCGATGCGTGCCGTCTTGATGACGATGAGCCTGTGCCTGCCGATGGTACTGCCCGGCATGGCGAAGGCCGAGGATTTCACCGGCTTCTATGCCGGCGTCAATGCCGGCTACGCCTTCGGACGCGACAGGGGCGTACGGCCCCCGGACTTTCCGTCCCTTTCGTCGAAAGCCGCCCCTGATGCCAGCGCACTTCCGCCGAGCGCCGTCCAGGCCTCGGAGGCGATGAAGGGCGCAAAGTCGAGAGCGGCTACGTCGCCCCTGTTGCGCTGACGGAGGGGCGGGTCGCCGCGAGCACGATCCGCGCAGCTTTCCGGCTCGGTTCGTCATCTCCCACGAGCCGCATCGAACCATCGATGCGGCGGAGGGAATTGATCTGAGCATCCCGGGCCTCTCCGCCTCTCAGGAGCGGCAACAAGGCCTCGCCCAAACGTCCGGGCGTACATTCGGCCTGGATGAATTCCGGCATGGCGTTCTCGCCGAGAATCAGGTTCGGCAGAACGATGGTCGGCACCTGGATGAGCCGCCGGGCCACTGCCTCCTCCAGGCGTGAGACCTTGTAGGCGACCACCATCGGCACTCCGGCGAGAGCGAGTTCGAGGGTGACCGTGCCCGACGCTGCCAAGGCCGCGCGGGACCGCCGGAAGGCCGCGTATTTCGCCGCCTCGCCGTGGACGATCCTGACCGGCCGCGACCAGGAGAGCGCGAGCCGTTCGATCATGGCGCGGTGGCGGGTGACCGCTGGGAGCACGGCATCAATCGGCCCGTATCGCTGCACGAGAAGATCGAGCGTGGCACCGAAGACCGGCATCAGCCGTTCGATCTCCGAGCGGCGCGAGCCCGGCAGGATCACGAGGGTCGCCGGCCGGGCCTCGCGCGCTGCCGCCTCGCCCGGATCCGGGCGCAACTCGGACAGGCGCTCGATCAGCGGATGTCCGACATAGGTGCAATCCGGCCCCCCGAGCCGGCGATGCGCTTCGGGCTCGAACGGCAGCAGGGCCAGGACATGGTCGATGAACGGCCGCATCTTGGCTGCGCGCCACGGTCGCCAGGCCCAGACGCTGGGAGAGACGTAATCGACGATGGGCAGGCTCGGCAGGCGCTTGCGCACCCGCGAGGCCACGGCATGCGTGAAGCCGGGACTGTCGATGATGACGAGCACATCGGGACGCGACTCGACAATGTCCCGCACCGTCTGACGAATGCGGCGCAGGAGCGTACGCAGACGGGCCGCCACGGGCAGGTAGCCCATCACCGCCACGTCATCGAGGGGAAACAGGGAGACGAACCCCTGCGCCGTCATGGCTTCCCCGCCGACACCGCCGAATGTCACCTGTCCGGAGGAGAGGTCGGACAGCGCCCGCATCAGCTTGGCACCGAGCTGGTCGCCAGAATCCTCGCCTGCGACGAGCCAGATTCGCCTGGACGCGTTGTTGGTCATGCCTCGATCCGCAAGCCGATGAGAAACAGACCCGCTTGGTCGGCCGCGGCCACCGTGGCGTCCCTGCCGATGATGAGGGTGTAGCCGGCCTGGATGGCGATGCCGGCGCAGCCCGCGGCCGCTGCGGCTTTCACCGTGCGCGGACCGATGGCCGGCAGGTCGACGCGCAGGTCCTGGCCGGTCTTGGCGAGCTTCACCAGAACGGTACCCGGCTGCGCCGCTCCCACCCCGAAGGGCTTGCGGCCGAGGGCCCGCGCACGGGCGAGCATGCGGTCCGTGCCCTCCGGCCCCTCCACCGCGAGGGCGCGCTGCGCCGCGACGACGATCGCCTGCCCGACATCGTAGGCGGCCAGAGCCGCGAGGATGCTGCAGCCGGTGGCGATGGATGCCTGTGCGGGAATATCCGGCGCGAGCCGGCCGAGTTGGCCCTCGGGGCTCAGCAAGTCGGGCGCCACGTCGTGGATGCCGACAACGCGATGGCCGTTATCTTCCAGTAGGACCAGGGCACCGCGCAACAGCCGGTCGTCCCCTCCCCCCGATATGGCCTTGAGCGCATCGCGATTCCGCAGGGCCGCGGCGGCGTTGAGGATCGCGGTGGGGTTGGGGCGCGAGACGCCTCCCACCGGTATGACGCTGGCCGGTCCCCAGGATTCGAGGATCTTCAGAGCACCGGAGATATCGAGGAGGTCGACCGTCGCCTCGGCACGGGCACGCATCGAGCGTTCGGCGAAGCCACGGATGGCGAGGACCCGGAACGGGCGCCCCGACCTTTCGAGGGATTCGGCCACGAGTTCCGGCAGACGTCCGGCCCCGGCCACGAGGACGAGACTCTTCTCCATACGCGAATCGACGAGGGGCGCCGGATCGGGAGAGGCGGTCAAGCCGGACCCGGAGTCTCGCGCGGAGTGCAGATCGAGCGCTTCCCGCCCTCGCGGATGAAGGCGATGATCTCGGCGACCGCGCTGTGCGATTCGAATTCGGCGGCCACGTCCTCCACTCTTTCCATCAAGGTCCCCTCGTTGGCAAAGAGCAGACGATAGGCCCGGCGCAAAGCGTGGATGTCCTCCCGCGCGAAACCGCGGCGCTGCAGGCCGATGATGTTCAGGCCCGCGAGATAGGCGCGGTTGCCGAGCGCCATTCCATAGGGGATGCAATCGTTCTCGAGACCGGAGAGACCGCCGACGAAGGCATGGGCACCGACACGCGCGAACTGGATGACGGCGGCGCCGCCGCCCAGGATCGCATAATCGCCGACGCTGCAATGGCCGGCGAGCATGACGTTGTTGGAGAAGACGACCCCGTCGCCGATCCGGCAATCATGCCCGACATGGGAATTGGCGAGGAAGGTGCACTTGTCGCCGACGACGGTCTCTAGACCGCCGCCCGCGGTACCGGGGTTCATCGTGACGCCTTCGCGGATCAGGCACTCGGCGCCGATGGTCAGCGTCGAGGCCTCGCCGCGAAACTTGAGGTCCTGAGGCGGATGCCCGATGGACGCGAAAGGATAGAGCTTGGTGCGCGGGCCGATGCCGGTGCGGCCGGCGACGACGACGTGGCTGATGAGTTCGCAGCCTTCGCCCAGGACGACGTCCGGCCCGACATGGCAGAACGGGCCGATCCGCACGCCGGCGC
This sequence comes from Methylobacterium marchantiae, assembly GCF_042679825.1. Classification (NCBI taxonomy): domain Bacteria; kingdom Pseudomonadati; phylum Pseudomonadota; class Alphaproteobacteria; order Hyphomicrobiales; family Methylobacteriaceae; genus Methylobacterium; species Methylobacterium marchantiae. The sequence goes on from NZ_JBHTND010000015.1 coordinate 95,988, forward strand.
CGATCGTGGCCCCGTCCTCCACGACGGCGCTGGGATGGATGTCGGTCACGTCGCTCACTCCGTCACCAGCATGGCGCCGATCTCGGCCTCGGCGACGAGGGTATCGCCCACCCGTGCCTCTCCTCGGAACCACCACATGGTCCGTCGCTGGTTCGTCTTCGTCATATGATAGCGCACCGTGTCGCCGGGCACGACCGGCTTGCGGAACTTGCACTTGTCGATGGTCATGAAGAAGACCTGCTTGGCCCGCACATCGGCGGTCATGATGTGCTGGCAGCAGATGGCGCCGGCGGTCTGGGCCATGCCCTCGATGAGGAGGACGCCCGGAAACACCGGCAGGCCCGGAAAGTGCCCGGTGAATTGCGGCTCGTTGAACGAGACGTTCTTGATCCCGATACAGGACCGATCGCCGTCGATGTCGACGATGCGGTCGATCATCAGGAACGGGTAGCGATGGGGCAGAAGTTCCAGGATCTTCTGGATGTCGGCCGAGCCCAGGTCTTTCGGCATGTCACTCATCGATCGAACAATCCCATCGCGCGCCGGCGCTCCCGACGCCCCGCCTCGTCCCTTAAAAAGTGGAGCGTTGTCTTCGACATAAACGCCGCGGGATGCAAGTCTCGGACTGACGCAAGTCGTTGGACCGACGCTATTCTCGGACCGACTGCCGCTAAAGCTCAATCCTTGGAGGGCTCGGTCGCATCGCGCCCCGACTTTTCCGCGAGACGGGCCAGCGCCGTCAATTCGCGGAACCAGGTCCGCACGGGTTTCGCCGGCGTTCCTCCCCATCGGCTTCCCGGCGGCACGTCGCGATTGACGTTGGAAGAACCGGCGATCTGCGAGCCCATGCCGATCCGCAGATGGCCGACCACGCCGACCTGCCCGCCGAGCACGACGTAATCTTCAAGAGTGGTCGACCCGGAGATGCCGACGCCGGAGACGATCACGCAGTGCCGGCCGATAACGACGTTGTGGGCGATCTGGACGAGGTTATCGATCTTGGTCCCCTCGCCGATCATGGTATCGCGGCCGGCACCGCGATCGATCGTCGTATTGGCACCGATCTCGACATCGTCCTGCACGATGACGCGTCCGGTCTGGGGCACCTTTAGATGGCCGCCCGGCCCCATGGCGAAGCCGAACCCGTCCTGGCCGATGCGCGCGCCCGGGTGAAGGATCACGCGGTTGCCGACGAGGGCGTAGGCCAGCGTCGTCCCCGCGCCGATGGAACAGTCACGGCCGATACGGACCCCGGGACCGATGACGGCGTTCGGGCCGATGATGGTGCCTGAGCCGATCTCGGCGCCAGGGCCGATGACGGCACCGGGATCGACTACCACGCCGTCTTCGAGCCGAGCTTTCGGATGGACATGAGCCCCCGGCGACACACCCTCGGTGGCGAATTGCGAGAGAGGCCGCACGGCATCGGGATGGAAGCGCGCCAGCAGAGCGGCGTAGACCCGATAGGGGTCGCGCGTGACCAGGGCGACCGTCGTCGACGGAACCTTGGCGGCGAAGCGCGGGGAGACGAGGCAGGCCAGGGCCTTGGTCTGTGCCAGCACGTCGCCGTAGCGGGCGTTGTCCATATAGGCGAGGTCGCCCGGTCCGGCAGTCTCGAGGGGTGACGCGCCGCTGACCGTGGCCTGCGAATCGGCGCCCTCGGGAAGCGAAACGCCGGCAGCCCCGGCGATGTCGCCGAGGCTGATGGCTATGCTCGATGAGAAGAAAACAGGATCAGACATGATGCGACAACGCGCGGACTTCGGAAAAAGAAGCCCGTGCGTCTTGGGTCAGAACCGCGAACCGCCGGAGAAGCGGAAGGCCTGGAGCTGATCCTTGCCGACGCGGCCGAGGAACGTCCCATCCGCAGCGAAGATCTTCTGTCCCTCGTCCTTGGTCAGGGCGTAGGCATAATCGAAGCGGATCGGGCCGAGCGGCGAGTTCCACAGGATCGATGCGCCGATCGAGGAGCGGATCGTCATCTTGTCGCGAACGTTCAGGCACTCGGGCTCGACGGTGATCGCACCAGCACCCAGAGCGGTGTAGGCGCAGGCCCCACCCGGCGCGATGCCGTTGATAGCTGCGTCACCGTTCACGTCGAACTGCGTCCGGCTGTTGTAGCCGAACAGCGTGCCGGCATCGGCGAAGACCGCGCCCTTCAGGCCGAGATCACGCGGGATACCATAGATCGGAAACTGAACTTCGAGCGTACCGCCGAAATAAGTGGTGCCACCCACCGCATTCGAACGGGCGTCGGCGCTGCCGACGTCACGCGGACCGATGCCGTTGGGCGCGAAGCCGCGAACCAGCGACGGACCGAGGAAGTACTGGTCGGTGATGCGTAGCTTCTCGTCGGTCAGCGGCGAGATATGGCCGCCCTGGAAGCGGACGAACCCGACCACGTCCTCGTAGAATTCCTTGTAGTAGCGCATGTCGCCAGCCACGCGGAAGAACTTCGAGTCACCGCCGAGGCCCGCGATCTCAGGCTTCAGTTCCGAGTAGAGGCCGTTGCGGGGCTGTGCGAGGTTGTCCAGCGTCGAGTAGGCCAGGGTCACACCGGCCAGCGAGGTCAGCGTGTTACCGGTCGACCCCTTCAGCGCAATCGAGGCTTCGCCATCGAGAGCACAGTTCGGATAGGTCGGCAGCCCGCTCGTGTTACGACCGGAGACAGGATCGATAGTGTTCGGCGCGTTGAGGGCGGTATAGCCCGGGATCGGGTTCGAACAGTCGTTGTACGGCCGCTTGACGCTGTTCGGGATCGTCAGCTCGGTGTTGTAGAGCGAGTAGCGCAGGGTCACGCCGAACTCTTCCGTGATCGGCAGGCCGACGCGGAGCTGACCGCCGTAGACGGTGGTCTCGTAGCGCGAGTAGCGGGTCAGGTCGCTGTACTTGTAGAAGGCGTCGAAGCCGGCGGCGAGGCGGTAGCCGAGGAAGTACGGCTCGGTGAACGAGAAGTCGACTCCGCGCGAATACTGGCCGCCGGTGCCGGCGAGGCGGACATACTGACCGCGACCGAGGAAGTTCGACTCGGAGACCGAGACTTCGCCGATGATGCCGTCCTGGGTGGAGTAGCCGCCGGCCACCGAGAACGAACCCGTGGGCTGATCCTCGACGTCGATGTTGATGACCACGCGATCGGCCGAGGAGCCCGGCTCGTTGGAGAAGCGGACCTTCTTGAAGAACCCGAGGCCGTTGAGACGACGCTCGGCCCGATCGGTCAGCACGCGGTTATAGGCATCGCCCTCGGTGATATCGAGCTCGCGGCGGATGACGTAGTCGCGGGTGCGGGTGTTGCCGCGGATATTGATGCGCTCGACATAGACGCGCGGGCCGTCCTCGACCACGAAGCCGAGGGCAACGGTGTGGGTGGCGCGGTCGCGCTGGCCGGTCGGGCGGACCTGGGCGAAGGGGAAGCCCTGGCGTGCGACCTGGTTGGTCACGCCGGTGAGGGTCTTCTCCACGTCCTCGGCGTTGTAGACGTCGCCGACAGCGGCACGGACCTCGCCGTCGAGGATCTGGGTATCGACGCCCGGAAGGCGCGAATCGATGGCAACGGCGCCGACCGTGTATTGCTGACCCTCGTCAACCGTCACGGTGATGACCCAGCCGGCATCGCCCTCGCCCTCGACGTAGCGCGCATCGGCATTCACCACCCGGAAATCGGCATAGCCGTTCTTCAGGTAGTAGCGGCGCACGAGGTCGAGATCGTTGGTGATGCGATCGGGATCGTAGACGTCGGAAGTCTTGATGAACGAGAGGAAGTTCATCTCCGAAGAGGACATCAGCTCGCGCAGCTTACGCTCGGAATACGCGCTGTTGCCGACGAAGTTGATCGACTTGATGCCGGTCTTGTCACCTTCCTCGATCACGTAGATCAGGTCGATGCGGCCATTGGGCAGATCGACGGTGCGGAAGCTGACCTTGGCCGTGCCACGGCCGGCACGACGATAGATCTCGCGGATGCGCTGAAGATCGGCCTGGACGACGCCTTCGCTGTAGCCGCCGCGGCCCTTGGCCTCGATCTCGGCCTCGAGGGTCGCCTTCTCGATCTTCTTGTTTCCCTCGAACACCACCCGGTTGATGATGTTGTTCTCGCGCACCGTCACCACGGTCCCAGCGCCGCTGCGCGACACCTTCACATCGGAAAACATGCCGCTCGCCAGCAGGTTGCGGCGGGCCTCTTCCGGAGATCCAGAGGCCGTACCGGTCACGTAGGACCGGATGGTGTCGGCATCGACGCGCTTGTTGCCCTGGACGACGATCTGCTGCGCCTGAGCCGTGCCGCACAGAACAAGCCCTGCGGCCGCGGCAGCGACTAGGACGATGGTCTGTTCGGCCGACTTACGCCGGCGCTTCCCCGTCATCGACATCATGTAATCGCCCGTCTCTTTTATTTACAGTACGGGTTTGCACCCGCAGACAGGCGGTCGTTGTCCGACCGTCCCGTCACCTGGTCCCAGTTCAGCTTCTACCGAGTTTCCCGAGCGAAGCAAACGCTCGGACCTGGGCTCTGAAGGGGATTTTGGGGAGACGTGGCCTTCCGGTCACTTAACGGTTCCCGTTCATCGCTCGATAAGGTGAATCAATCCTCAATTCGCAGCAAAAAGCCCGCCCGGGATGCCGGACGGGCTTCTCAATCACCGGGTAAAATCAATCGCTTAGAGAGACATCCACAACCCGCCGAGAGGATTGTCGGGCGCCTCCGGCGCGATGGGCGCGCCCGGTCAGGAACCGCGGCCCGACCAGGACGCACCGAGGTTCAGGATGTCGTTCCAAGCGGCGAACAGCATCAGGAACAGCACCAGCGCAAGCCCGATCCGGAAGCCGATCTCCTGGGTCTTCTCGCTCAGCGGACGGCCACGGACGGCCTCGAACGCGTAGAACAGCAGGTGTCCGCCATCGAGCAGTGGAACCGGAAACAGATTGAGCAGACCGATCGACACCGACAGCAGCGCCACGAGGCCGATGAGACCACCGACGCCGCCGACCTTGGCGACCTCGCCGGAGACGCGCGCGATCCCGATGGGCCCGGAGAGCTGATCGGCGGATTCACGACCCGTCACGAGCTTGCCGAGGTAATTCATGGTCCGGTCGACGACGAAGTAGGTCTCCGACACGCCGAGCCCGAGGGACTGGACCAGGCCGTAATGCCTCACCTGCGCATCGGCCCCGTTCGGGCCCTTGATGCCGAGGCGACCGAGGCGGTGCTTGCCGAACGGCGTCCGCTCTTCCACCGCATCGGGGATGGCGGTCAGGGTCTTGGTCTCACCGCCGCGGTCGACGGTGACGGCGAGTGTGGCGCCGGCGCTCCCGGAGACGGTGCGCTGCATGTCGAGGAAATTCGTGACGGTCGTTCCGTCGATGGAGGTGACCACGTCGCCGGGCTGGAAGCCGGCACGCTCGGCGGCGCTGCCGGCCATCACGCCGTCGATGCGCGGCGGAAGCTCGTAGCGCCCGGAAAAGTAGATCGCGCCGGCGAACAGGGCGATGGCGAGGAGGAAGTTGGCGATGGGGCCGGCGGCGACGATCGCCGCGCGCTTCCCCAGGCTCTGGGCCGGGAAACTCGTGGCGCGCTCCTCCGGCGTCATCCGCGCCAGCGCCGCAGGGTCGGCCACGCTGGCGCCGTTGGCGTCGCCGTGGAACTTGACGTAGCCCCCGAGCGGGATCGCCGAGACCTTCCAGCGTGTGCCGTGACGGTCGTTGAAGCCGAAGAGTTCGGGGCCGAAACCGAGGGAGAAGGCGTGAACGCCCACCCCGCACCAGCGGCCCACGAGGAAGTGACCCATCTCGTGGACGAACACGACGATGCTCAGCACGATGACGAAGGGGATCACCGACCCGAAGAAGCCGGAGGCGGTTCCCCCCATCGAATTCAGAAAGTCCATCCGTCGATCCTTCAGGGCCTCGCGAGGGGCCAGCATGCGTCCATAGCAGATCGGATCGCGGTCGAGCGAACGCAAACCAGATGAGGCCTGCGAGATCGTCGCACGACGGCATGCCGTCCCCTGTTTCCTCAACGGAAGGTTAAGAGGCCGGCAGAGGCTGCGTTCTCAATGGCCGCCGCCGCCGGGCGAAGCCGCGCGCGGGCGGCGGATCAGCGGCGTCGCGCAGGCCATGGCCAGGAACAGGAAGGTGAGCACCAGGAAGACGTCGGTGAAACTCATCACCAGTCCCTGCATCCGCACGGTGTTCATCATCGCCTTGAGGGCCATGGCGTTGCCGTCGAGCCCGAGCGCGTCGAACTGGCGGCGGGTCATGTCGAGCCGCTCCAGCACGGTGGTGTTCGTCCAGGTGAAGCGCTCGTGCAGCCGCGCGAGATGCAGGTCCCAGCGGTCGTTGAGCACCGTGTTGATGAGGGCGAGGCCCACGGCGCCGCCGAGATTGCGGGTGAGATTGTAGAGGCCCGACGCGTTCTTCATCCGCGCCGGCGGCAGAGTGCCCAGAGCGATGTTGTTGATCGGGATCATGCACAGCATGAGCGAGCAGCCGCGCAGCACCTGCGGCAGAAGCAATTCCCAGAAATCCCAATCCTTGGTCAGGCCGGTGACGATCCAGGTTCCGGCGGCGAAGCCCGTGAAGCCGATACCCATGAGAATGCGCGGGTCGATCTTGCCCGAGAACCGTCCGGCGATGGGCGCGGTGGCGAACATGCACAGGCCCGACACGAACATGGTCTCGCCGATCTGCAGGGCCGAGTAGCCGCGCACGCGGCCGAGATAGACGGGGTAGAGATAGGTGAGGCCGTAGAGGCCGATGCCGAGGACGAAGCTGAAGATGCAGCCCGCCGCGAAGTTGCGGTCGGTGAAGGCGCGCAGATCGACGATGGGTTCTCGGGCCGTGAGCGCACGCCAGAAAAAGGCGATGCCGCCGGCGACGCAGATCAGGGCGCAGGCGAACACCGCCTCGTCCTGGAGCCAGTCGTGGTTCGGCCCCTCCTCCAGCACGTATTCGAGGCAGCCGAGGAAGGCGGCCATGAAGGCGAGGCCGAACCAGTCGAAATGCTTGAACAGATCGAGGTTGGGCTCGTCGAAATCGACCAGCAAATAGGTCGATACGGTGACGATGATGCCCGGCACGACGTTGATGAGGAACAGCCAGTGCCAGTCGAACGCGTCGGTGAGGTAGCCGCCCACGGTCGGGCCGATGGTGGGCGCGAGCGTCGCCACGAGGCCGATCATCGGTGACACGATCGGGCGCTTGGACGGCGGGAAGATCGTGAAGGCCGAGGCGAAGACGGTGGGGATCATACCGCCGCCGATGAATCCCTGCAGCGCGCGCCACACGATCATCTCGTTGATCGAGGTCGAGGTGGCGCACATCAGACTCATCAGGGTGAAGCCGCCGGCTGAGACCACGAACATCCAGCGCGTCGAGATCACCCGCGAGAGGAAGCCGGAGAGCGGGATCGCGATGACCTCGGCGATGAGGTAGCTGGTCTGGACCCAGGGGATCTCGTCTCCCGAGGCCGAGAGGCCGGCCTGGATCTCGGCGAGCGACGCCGAGACGATCTGGATGTCCAGGATCGCCATGAACATGCCGAACACCATGCACACGAACGCCACCATGCGGCGGCGATCGAGGGGCGGCTCTCCGACGGCAGGCGCGAGGGTGGCGGACGCGGCCATGGTCGCGCCTAGTGCCGGGAGGCCGTTCGGAGAGGTTCGCCCCCGTCGCGGGTATCGACGCGCACGGTGACGGAGAGGCCCGGACGCAGCAGACCCTCATGGGCGACGTCGGCCGGCACGCGGACGCGCACCGGCAGCCTCTGGACGATCTTGGTGAAGTTGCCGGTGGCGTTGTCCGGCGGCAATAGGCTGAAGACCGAGCCGGAGGCCGGCGACAGCGATTCGACCTCGCCAACGATGTCGCGGCCGGGATAGGCATCCACCGCGATGTGGACGCGCTGGCCCGGATGCATGCGCTCGACCTGCGTCTCCTTGAAATTGGCGTCGACGCGAACGCTCTCCAGGGGAACCAGGGCGGCGATGCGCGAGCCCGGCGAGACGTAAGCGCCCGCCTCAACCGCCTTGTTGCCGACGACGCCGTCGAAGGGCGCCTGGATCACGGTGAAGGCGAGGTCGCGGGCGGCCCTGTCCTCGGCGGTCTTCAACTCGGCCGCGAGACCCTCGGCCTCTTTCGCCTGCGCGCGCAGGACATCGACATTGGCCTTCATCATGGCGAGGTTCGCCTCGGCCCCCTTCACCGTGGCCTCAGTGCGGTTGCGGTCGGCCAGCGCCTGCTCGATGCGCGACTTGGCAACGAAATCCACCTTTTCTAGCTGCTGCTGGCGGGCATAATCGGCGGCGGCGCGGATCGAATCCGCCTTGGCCGCATCGATCTGCGCGGAGCTCTGGAGGATCTGCGCCTGCGCGGCCTCCACCTGCCGGCCGATGCGGGCGATCGTCGCCTGCTGCGTCACGAACTTGTCGTGCGCCGCCTGGCTCGCGAGACGATAATCGCCGTCGTCGAGGCGGGCGATGACGTCTCCCTTGTGCACGGCCTGCCCGTTCATCACCGGCACGGCGGCAAGATAACCAGGGACCTTCGCCGCGAGGATCGAGATGTCGGCCTGGACATAGGCATCGTCGGTGGAGACGAAGAAGCGGCCGACATTCCACCATTCGTAACCCTTGTAGCCGCCACCGGCGAGGACGAGCGCGATGAGGGTCGACAGCACGGCCTTGCGCAGCGGCCGGCGTTTCGGAGGGGGCGCGACGGGCCCGGCGACCGGTGCCACCGGCTCTCCGGCCATGATGCGGACCGCTGGAGACGCCGGCGGCGGAGGGATGTCGTCAGAATGGCCGGCATTGGAAGACGAGGCCCTCTGCCCGTCATCGTCACGCAGAGACATGATCTGGTCCCGATGAAAATGAATTGACCGAACCGTTCGGTCATTATTGGCCTCTGATTGACCGAGGCCGTTGCATTCCCGTAGATAGAATGACTGAACGGTTCGGTCAATCGGAGGAAGAGGTGGTGGCAGGGGCAGCAGGTAGCCCGACGCTCGACAGGACGAGCGCGCGGCACGCGGCGGAGACGGACAAGCGCCGGCAGATCCTCGACGGTGCCCGCTCCGTCTTCATGGCTTCCGGCTTCGACGGCGCCAGCATGGGCGAGATCGCAAAGGCGGCAGGCGTCTCCAAAGGCACGCTCTACGTCTATTTCGACAGCAAGGAGGCTTTGTTCGAGGCGTTGACGCTGGAAGAGAAGCGCGGCCTCGCCGAAGCCCTGTTCCAGCTCGATGCCGACGATCCGGACGTGCGCGGCGTTCTCACCCGGCTCGGCCAGAGCTACCTCGTCCACATGATCCGTCCGGACCACGTCGCGATCATCCGCATGGTGATCGGTGCCACGGAGAAGTTTCCGCGCTTCGGACAAGCCTTCTACGAGGCGGGCCCGGCGCAGGGCGTTACGAGGCTCGCCGCCTATCTCGACCGCCAGATCGCCGCGGGCCGCCTGCGGAAGGCCGATACAGAGCTCGCCGCCAAGCACTTCCTGCACCTGTGCCAGGCCGGGCTTCTGACGCGCCTCCTCTTCGCAGCGGGCGGCCCCGTGAAAGAGGCGGAGATCGGCCCGCGCGTCACCGAAGCGATGCGCGTGTTCTTCGCGGCCTATGGTCCGGAGGAATGACCTCTGCTGAGTCGCGCGGATCGAATCGCGTGCCGTCAGGGATGATTTAGGCAATCCAGGCGATGGTGGCCCGATACGCGACGAGAAGCGGCGGGCCGTCCACCACATGCGAATCCTTGTTCTCGGAGGCTATGGCCTCATCGGCTCGGCGGTGGTGACCCGCTGTCTCGCCGCCGGGCATGCGGTGGCGGGCCTGGGACGGGACGTTTCGGCGGCACGATGGCACCGGCCCGATGCGACTTGGATCGAGCGCGACATCGCGAGGATGGTCGCGCCGGCGGATTGGACCGAGGTGCTTCACGGCGTCGATGCCGTGGTGAACTGCTCGGGCGCCCTGCAGGACGGCCCGCGCGACGATGTCCGCGCCGTCCAGACGATGGCGATGCGCGCCCTGTTCGCCTGCTGCGAACGGGTGGGTGTCCGGCGCGTCGTCCAGATCTCGGCGGCAGGAGCCTCGCACGATGCTCCGACGGATTTCATGCGCAGCAAGGCCGAGGCCGATGCGGCCCTGGCCGCCCTCGATCTCGATTGGGTCATCCTGAGACCGGGGCTCGTCCTGGCACCAATCTCCTACGGCGCCACCGGCCTGATCCGGGCGCTGGCATCGCTTCCTGTCGCCTTCATGGGGATGCCCTCCCTCCGGCCGATCCAGACCGTCCATGTGGAGGACGTGGCGCAGGCGGTTCTCCTAGCGGTGGAGAGGCGGATCGCCGCGCGGACGCGCTACGATCTCGTCGAGGAGCACGGCCACATACTGCCGGACATCGTGGCGAGCTACCGCGCATGGCTCGGGCGCCCTCCCGCCCTGCTCGCGCTGCCTGTCCCGTCCTGGCTCTTGGGCGTAGCATTCCGCATCGGCGACCTCGTCGGACGACTAGGCTGGCGGACGCCGATCCGCACCACGGCATTGCGCCAGATCGAGGCCGGTGTGACTGGAGACCCGACGCCGTGGAAGCAGATCGTTGGAGCGCCGCCACTCTCGCTGGCGGACAGCCTCCGCCGGATGCCGTCCGGCGTGCAGGAGCGCTGGTTCGGCCGGCTCTGGCTGATGAAGCCGGCGATCCTAACCATGCTCTCTCTGTTCTGGGGGCTGTCCGGCCTGATCGCCCTGGCTCATCTCGATGCCGCAATGGCGGCGATGACCGCCCACGGCATCGCCCCTGGCCCGGCGCGGATCATGGTGTTGGCCGGAATCGCCGTCGACCTTGTCCTCGGCGTCGCGATCCTGGTGAGACGGACCATGCCGCTGGCAGCGCTTGGCATGGTGGCGATGACGGGAATCTATCTCTTTCTCGGCTCTGCGCTGGCCGCCGGCCTCTGGCTCGATCCGCTGGGCGCCTATCTGAAGACGCTGCCCGGCGCGATGCTGGCCCTCGTCGCCTACGCGCTCGCCGACGAGCGCTGAACGGAAGCGCCGATCTTCACACCCCTTAAGGCCGTCAGACGGCCGACGGCAGTGCCTTGGCGCTCCAGGCGCGGACATGGGCATCGATGGCGAGCGCCTCGTCCACATCGGCCGGGGCATTGCGGTACTCGGCCGCGAAATGCTCGCAGGCGCTCTCCACCAGTTCGGCGATGCCGTAGAAGCCGATCTCGCCGCGGATGAAGGCAGCCACTGCGATCTCGTTGGCGGCGTTCATCACCGTCGGCGCGGCACCGCCTTCCGCGAGCGCAGCGCGGGCAATGCGCAGACACGGGAAGCGCGTCTCGTCCGCCGCCTCGAAGGTCAGACTGCCGACAGTGGCGAGATCGAGGGAGCGGCCCCGCTCGATGGTCAGGCGGTCGCCCAGTCCGAGGCAATGGGCGATGGGGACACGCATGTCCGGCATGGCGAGGCCTGCCGTCACCGCGCCGTCGCGCCAGGTGATGAGGCCGTGCACGATCGATTGCGGATGCACGATCACGTCGAGGCGCTCAGCCTCGATGGTGAACAGGTGATGCGCCTCGATGAGTTCGAGGCCCTTGTTCATCAGCGAGGCCGAATCGATGTTGATCTTCATCCCCATCGACCAAGTCGGATGGGCCGCGGCCTCCGTCGGCGAGGCAGCAGCGATGCGCTCCCGCGTCCAGGTGCGGAACGGGCCGCCGGACGCGGTGATGGTCATCTTGGCGACGTCCGATACCCGGCCGTCGCCGAGCGCCTGAGCCAGGGCATTGTGCTCGGAATCGACCGGCAGCAGCGTCGCGTTGAACCGCGCGGCGTCGCGCATGAAGGCATCGCCAGCGCAGACGAGGCTCTCCTTGTTGGCGAGCGCCACCGTGCGGCCGAGGCGCAAGGCGGCGTGAGTCGGGCGCAGGCCCGCCGCGCCGCTCACCGCTGCCACGACGATATCGGCGTCGCGCGCCACCGCTTCGAGGACGGCGCCCTCCCCCGCTCCATTGGCGATGCCGGTGCCGGAAAGCGCCTCGCGCAGGGCCGGACCCTGGCTCTCGTCGGCCAAGGCCGCAAAATCGGCGCCGATTTCACGGGCGAGCCTGGCCAGGGCCACGGCGTCTCGGCCACCGACGAGGGCGCCGATCCGGAAACGCTCCGGATGCTGGGCCAGCAGGTCCGTGGTGGAACGGCCGATGGACCCGGTGGCGCCGAGGATGGTGACGGTATGGCTCAACGGATCGGTTCCTTCAGAGCACGGCCAGGCGGTGCGCGATGAGATAGAGGCCGGCCAGCACGGCCACGGCGAAGAAGCCGTCGAGCCGGTCCATGACACCGCCATGGCCCGGGATCGACCGGCCGGAATCCTTCACGCCGTAATGCCGCTTGAGCGCCGATTCGGCGAGATCGCCGGCCTGGCTGAGGATCGAGGCGACGGCGCTGGTGACCGCGACCACGACGAGCGGTGCGTCGGCGAGCGTGGTCCAGCCCTGCGACCGGGCGGCGATCACCAGCCCGGTTCCGGCAGCGACCCCGGCGGCCAGCCCGCCGAGGGAGCCCGACCATGTTTTCTTCGGGCTGACCGACGGCATCAGCTTCGGCCCGCCGAAGGTCCGGCCGGTGATGTAGGCAACGATGTCGGTGGACCAGACCACGGCGAACATCCAGGCCGGCCCGAAGATGCCGATGCCGGAATCGTCGCGCAGGGCCGGCGGGACCAGGGCCAGCACCGCGGCGCTGCCGAAACCGACGATTGCACGGCCCCTGCGGGCCTTGTCCCCGGCAACGACCAGGATCGCGATGAGACCGGCCGCCGCGACCGCGAGCCAGATCGGGAGCGACGCATCGAGGCGCAGGCAGAGCGCGAGCCCGGTCAGGGACAAAGCCGTGACCGCCACGACGATCCGGACCGGCGTGATCCGGCTGATCGCGATCCATTCCCCGGCGGCGACGATGCCGGCGATGAGCCAGATGGCGGCGAAGGCCCAGCCGCCCACGAACAGCGTCGTGAGCACGATCGTCGCGAGCACGATGGCCGAGGCGGTGCGAAGCTGGAATTCGCGGCCGCTGAGGGGGCCGCGCCGCGGCGCGGACGCCGCGTCGCCGGGCGAGACCATCACCCGGCCTTGCCGCTGAGACCGCCGAAGCGGCGGTCACGCCGATGATACTCGTCGATGGCCGCGTGGAAGCATGCGTGATCGAAATCGGGCCAGAATTCGGGCACGATCACGTATTCGGCATAGGCCGTCTGCCAAGTCAGGAAGTTCGACAGGCGCTGCTCGCCGGAGGTGCGGATGACGAGATCGGGATCGGGGATGCCGGTGGTGTCCAGCGCATGGGTTATCGCTTCGAGACCGATCTCGGCAGGACTCATCCGGCCGTCTGCCACCGCCTGGGCGAGGGTGCGCACCGCCCTCAGGATCTCCTGTCGTCCGCCGTAATTGAAGGCGATGACGAGGGTCAGGCCGGTATTGCCGCGGGTGCGCGCCTCGGCCTCGTCGAGCAGCCCGGCGATGTCGGCGCTGAGGCCCTCGCGCGCACCGATGATCTTCACCCGAACATTGTTGCCGTGAAGTTCGGCGAGGTCGCGCCGCACGAACAGTTTAAGCAACCCCATGAGATCGGCGATCTCGGCCGGCGGCCGACGCCAGTTTTCCGAGGAGAAGCTATAGATCGTCAGATAGGAGACGCCGAGTTCGATCGCGGATCGGACCGCCCTGCGGACCGCCTCGACTCCGCGACGGTGTCCCTCCACCCGCGGCAGGTTGCGGCGCGCGGCCCAGCGACCGTTGCCATCCATGATGATGGCCACATGCGCCGGTGCCGCCGGACGAGGGGCGGGGGTCGGGCCGGAGCCCGTCGTCACGGGACCACACGAAGCGAGGTCGACCGTCACGCCGGCGGCCTCTCTCTCCCCGGCCGCAGATGCCTCGATCTGACGCGCGCCCTCTGAGCGACCCAACGCGCTTCTCCCCGTCCCTGATTCCGTTATTCCCATACGTGTCCGACAACTCAGACCTGCATGATTTCCTTTTCCTTCGAGGCGAGAACACCGTCGATCTCGGCGATGTGCTGGTCGGTCACCTTCTGCACCTCGGCGGCCTGACGCTTCTCGTCGTCCTCGCTGATGGCGCTTTCCTTCTCGAGCTTCTTGAGATGGTCGAGACCGTCGCGGCGGACGTGGCGGACCGCGACGCGGGCCTCCTCGGTATATTTATGGGCGACCTTGACCATCTCCTTGCGGCGCTGCTCGTTCATCTCGGGCACGCGCAGGCGGATGGTCTGGCCTTCGGTCTGTGGGTTCAGGCCGAGATCGGATTCGCGGATCGCCTTCTCCACCGCGGCCACCATGCTCCGGTCCCATACCGAGATCGAGAGGAGGCGCGGCTCGGGGACGCTCACCGTGGCGACCTGAGCCATCGGCATCGAGGAGCCATAGGCATCGACATTGATCGGATCGAGGATGCTCGGTGTCGCGCGTCCGGTGCGGAGGGAGCCGAGATCCTTCGACAACGCGCTGACGGCGCCCTGCATCCGGCGCTTGATGTCGTTGAGGTCGAACTCTGGGGTCGCCATACTCTGTGTCCCGACGAAAATTAGGGAAAAGGCGTCGGGCCGCCGGGGCCCGTGCGTGCGGCCTCAATGAACCAAAATCCGACAGGTCGCAAATGGCGTTCGCACCTGCGACGGATCAAATCGCCCGTGCAGGCCGGCTTCGGGGTCGGCCTATCGCGCGGCCGGTTTCATCGCCACCATTCCTGGCTGGCCGGAGCGCTGGACGAAATGGCTCGCATCGAGCTCCGTGAACGACCGGAGCAATGCGATGATGGCCCCAACCGACATCTCCGTGGGGTCGAACTTCGCGGTGGGACCGTACTGGAGATAGAGGGCGTCGAGGGCCTCCGAACGGCCGGCATAGCCGACCATCCATCCCCGCAACGCACGCTGCTGAACCGGAGCGGCCGAGACGAGGACCATGCCGCTGTGGCGGCTATCCGCTGCCAGATTCCAGAGCTGCTCCGAGATCGTCGATGCCTCACCCTCCATGGCCTGGAGGAAGAAATCCTCGTTGAACACGAGAGCGCCGGTCATGCCCGACGCACGATCGTAGCGGCTGCAGGAGGCCAGTATGTCCCTGACCATGTCCCGCATCGAACCACCCGTCAGCTTGACGAGGTTCCGGCTATAGAAAACGATCTGCGACAGGGGCATCGACCATGCTCGGCAGCCGCATCGGGCAAGCGGCAAAGGTTCCCTTCGCAGGAAGACGTAAAATCCTCAAGAAACCCTGACGATGTAAAATAGCGGTCGACTGGGAGACCGCCGCGCATCAACTCGGCACGGCCGGCCCGATACTTGAGATGTGATGCGTTAGGGTACGACGTGCGTCGAAGGCGCATTTCCAGTGAGGATCGCGGTCACGGAACTCGGTGCGTGGACCGAGCCGACGACGATGGAGATGCGGCTTTCGCGGGCGAGCGCGAAGGCCGCGGTGTCCATGATCTTGAGATCGCGCGCGATGGCATTGTCATGGGTCAGACGGTCGTAGCGCACGGCCGAAGGATCCTTCTTCGGATCGGCCGAATAGACGCCGTCGACCTGGGTGGCCTTCAGTACCGCGCCGCAGCGCAGTTCGGCGGCGCGCAGGACGGCGGCGGTATCGGTGGTGAAGTACGGATTGCCGGTGCCGCCGGCGAGGACGACCACCTGTCCCTTGTCGAGATGGTGCAGGGCCGGCTGGCGCGCATAGGTCTCACAGATGGTGGGCATCGATACCGCCGACATCGTGCGCGCCGGTACGCCCGCGGCGTTGAGCGCCGTCTCCAGGGCGAGGGAATTCATCACCGTGGCGATCATGCCGAGCGAGTCGCCGGTGGCACGGTCGATCCAGCCCGCCGAAGAAATCCGCGCGCCCCGGATCATGTTGCCGCCGCCGACCACGAGGGCGACCTGGAAACCGGCCTCAAGCGTCTTGGCGATGTCCTCGGCCAGGGCCGCCAGAAGCGGAGGGTGCAGCCAGTACCCGTCCGGGGCGGCCAGGGCCTCGCCCGACAGCTTCACGAGCACGCGGCGAAACGGTTTGGTCTCCGGCATGGCGCCAGTCCCCTCAAGCACCGGCGCAAGGCCGAACGATTCAATCGGAAGCGCTCGTTGTCTATCGCAACGCGGTCGCGAACGTCGAGGGGCACGGCGATCCAAGCGGGACAAATGAGAACGGGCGGTGGCATCGCTGCCGCCGCCCGTTATCCATGGGATTCGAACCGGGAGGAAGGGGTTGTCAGCCGCGTGCCGCAGCCGCCACTTCGGTGGCGAAGTCGGGGGCCTCTTCCTTCTCGATGCCCTCACCGAGCGCATAGCGAACGAAAGCGGTGAGCTTGACCGGCGCGCCGGCCTTGCCCTCGGCTTCCTTCAGCACCTGGGTGATGGTCTTCGATCCGTCATGGACGAAGGGCTGCTCGAGGAGGGTGACCTCCTTGTAGTAGCTCTTCAGGCCGCTCTCGACGATCTTGGCGAGGACGTGATCCGGCTTGCCGGCGTTCTTCTCACGCAGGATGTTGCTCTCGCGCTCGAGAACCGCCTGGTCGACGCCGGCCGCGTCGAGGGCCACCGGGTTCGTGGCGGCCACGTGCATGGCGATCTGGCGGCCGAGTGTGGACAGCACCTCCACGTCGCCCTCGGATTCCAGCGCCACCAGCACGCCGATCTTGCCGAGGCCGTCGGCGACCTGGGCATGGACGTAGGAGGCGATCACGCCCTTGGTCACGTCGAGCTTGGCGACGCGACGCAGAGTCATGTTCTCACCGATCGTGGCGATGAGGCTGGAGAGCGACTCCTTGACGGAGGTGGAGCTGCCGGGGAAGTGCGCGGCCTCAAGGCCTTCCAGCGAACCGTCGGTATCGAGGGCCAGCTTGGCGGCTTCGCGAGCGAAAGCCTGGAAGCTGTCGTTGCGGGCGACGAAGTCGGTTTCTGAATTCACCTCGACGATGGTGGCATGGTGACCCGACGATTCGACGGCGACGAGGCCCTCGGCGGCGACCCGGCCGGCCTTCTTAGCGGCCTTGGCGAGACCCTTCTTGCGCAGCCAGTCGACAGCGGCTTCGATATCGCCATCCGTCTCGTTGAGCGCGCCTTTGCAGTCCATCATGCCCGCGCCGGTCTTTTCGCGGAGCTCTTTCACCAATGCGGCGGTGATGTTGGCCATGGCGATTCCTCTCTTCGGGTCTGTCTCAAATGATAAAGGAGCCCGACGCTAGGGTGAGCGCCGGGCTTCGTGGATGGGTTCGACGTCTGCGGCAGCATCCCGTTGCCGGGATGCCTGTGCGATCAGGCGGCGGCAGCGGCCTCGGCGAAGCCACGGGCCTGATCGACCCAGCCGTCGCGGCTGATGCGGCCGTTGAGCTTCAGATCGGCATCAACCTTAGCGACCTCGGCATCGGTCATCGCGGCGATCTGCCAGTAATGGTAGACGCCGGCATCGTTGAGCTTCTGCACGATCTGCGGACCGGCGCCATGGAGCTTGGACAGATCGTCCGGAGCGCCGCGAGGAGCGGATAGCAGCTCGAAATGCTCAGTGGATTCCACGAGCGCGGCGACATCGGCCGGATCGAGGGCATCGGATTCTACCGAGATAGCAGCCTGCTCGGCGGGCAGTTCCTCGGCGACCGGCGCCTCGGAAGCGCCGAGATCGACGCCGCTGGAGCCCTGACCGCGGGAGATACCGTCGATGGCGGCGCGGGCGACGAGGTCGCAATAGAGCGAGATCGCGCGGCCGGCATCATCGTTGGCGGGCACGACGTAGGTGATGCCGTCGGGGTTGCAGTTGGTGTCGACGATCGCGGCCACCGGGATCCCGAGGCGCTGAGCCTCCTTGATCGCGAGCTGCTCCTTGTTGGTGTCGATCACGAACAGCAGGTCCGGCACGCCGCCCATGTCCTTGATGCCGCCGAGCGCCTTCTCGAGCTTGTCCTTTTCACGGGACAGCATCAGGCGCTCCTTCTTGGTGAGGCCGTGACCGCCCGTCTCGAGGGTCTCGTCGACCTTGCGCAGACGCGCGATCGAACCCGAAATGGTCTTCCAGTTGGTCAGCATGCCGCCGAGCCAGCGGGAATTGACGTAATACTGGGCCGAACGCTTGGCGGCTTCGGCGATCGTGTCGGCAGCCTGGCGCTTCGTGCCGACGAACAGCACGCGGCCGCCCTTGGCGACGGTGTCGCTCACGGCCTGCAGGGCCTGATGAAGGGCCGGCACGGTCTGGGCCAGATCGATGATGTGGATGTTGTTGCGGGTACCGAAGATGTAGGTCTGCATCTTCGGGTTCCAGCGGTGCGACTGGTGTCCGAAATGGGCGCCCGCTTCGAGGAGCTGACGCATCGTAAAATCAACGGCCATGATCTTTTTCTCTTCCGGTTGATGCCGCCGCGGAGGAAGCGATCGATCCCTCCGAAGAGGAACGACCACCGGAAACGCCTCATTCAGGCATGAGGCCGGCTCCGCGTGTGGAATGGGCGGGGCCTTAGCAGAGGATATTCGCCTAGGCAAGATGATGGAAGCTCGGTCGCGGTCGTGCCGCTGGCGCAAGAGGAAGACCGGCGTCCCGCCGAGGAACCAGGGGCCGAGGACGATCCATGGTACGAGACCCGGCAAAAAGACCCGGGAATCCGTCTCGAGGCGAGAGTTTTCGTCTTTGGATCCCCCCAAAGCCATCGCAATTTTCTAGGACGATGCTTCGCATCGCAGAAGGTCACGCCCCACAGGACGGTGCTCAGGATCTGCCGATGTGCGAACCCCCAGATGGAGCAGAACCCGGGCACGAAGCCCAGGTCCCGCCAAAGCTGCCGGCTGTCCGGGATCGCCCGTCGCCCCACCTCATCCCGCCGAGAAGGCCCGAGCGAATCAGGCTGCCGATGCCTCAACGAACACTGCCGCGACATCCGCTTCTGTGAGGATACGATACTCCCCGGCCTCCAAGTCGGCAGGCAGGGTCAGGCCGCCGATCCGGTCGCGATGCAGGGCGGTGACGTGGTTGCCGAGGGCCGCGAACATGCGGCGGACCTGATGGTAGCGGCCCTCGTGGAGAGTGACGACCACATGGGTCTCGTCCTCGACCTCCAGTTCCACCGGGAGGAGCGGCTTGTCCTCGCCGTCGAGCAGCATCGAGCCGCTGCCCAGCACCATGCCCTCATCGCCCTTGAGCGGACGATCGAGGGCGACGCGATAGCGCTTGGCGACGTTCGATTTCGGCGAGATCACCCTGTGCAGCAGGGCTCCGTCATCGGTGAGGAGGAGAAGGCCGGAGGTCTCCTTGTCGAGGCGGCCGATGGTGGACAGAGCCGGATCGCGGCGTCGCCAGCGTTCCGGCAGGAGGCTGTAGACCAAGGAGCCGGCCTCCTTGTGGGAACAGGTCACGCCGAGGGGCTTATGCATCATCAGGGCGAGACCCGGCGGAGGATCGATGGGCTCGCCGTCGACCTGCATGCGCGCCGGCAGGTCCTGCGTCACCGCGATACGCTGGTTCGCGTCGCGAAGCTGAGCGCCGTCGAGAACGATGAGCCCCGCCTTGGCGAGAAGGCCGATCTCCCGGCGCGATCCGTAGCCAAGATTCGCCAACAGGCGATCGAGCCTGAGGCTCGGGCTCTTGCTCACGTGGGACCCTTGCTCACGAAGGCACGCTCACTTGTCGTTTCCGCTCACTTGCCACATCACTTGCGTGCTTCGTAGATCTTGTATCCACCGGCGGAGGCCTTCAGCGTCACGGCCTTGAAGGCGGCTTTCAGCGGCGCCTCGTAGGGCAGATGCGCATTTGCGGTGAGCCAGAGCGTGCCGCCCGGCCTCAGGGTCTCGGCGGCGCGGCGGATGAAGACCTCGCCGAGGAAGCGATCCTCGATCCCGCCATCGTGGAAGGGCGGGTTCATCACCACGAAGTCGAGCCGCTCCAAGGTGACATCCGCCGAGCGGATGTCGGCCCAACGAATGTCAGCACGTGGATCGCCGACGTTGCGCCGGGCCATCTCCACGGCGCGCCGGTCGATGTCGATCAACGTCAACGCGGTCACGCCCTGCGACGCAAGAACCGCCCGGGCGAGGACGCCGATGCCGCAACCGAAATCGGCGCCACGACCGGAGAGCGAAGGCAGATTCGCCAGAAGCAGCGCTGTGCCCGGATCGAGCCTGTCCCAGGAGAAGACTCCCGGCTGAGTGCACAAAGCGAGGTTGTCGATATGCCGCGGAGCCCCCTCTTGAATCACCTCGTCGAGAGCGACGATCGCGGCCGGACGGGCCACGTCGCATATCCGGTGATGGCGCTTGGCGGTCTCTGCCGGTTCGCAGCCGAATTCCTTCAACTCGCGTCCCAGACGGGCGCCACCCTTGTCCTTCGGCGCCAGGGCCCGAAGGCGGCCCCCCGGACGCAGGGCGCGAAGCGACAGGGAGAGCACGTAGCGGCGTTCGATCGTGCCCGCCGGCGCCAGCATGGTCACGCTCTCGAGGCTTCCTTCGGCAATGTCTTCCAGACGCACCGATCCCGGGATCAGCGGGGACAGTTGGGCTGCATGGGCGGACACATCGGCGAGTTCGGCGGGCGGTGAACCATAGACGGCATCCGGTATGGGTGAAGCAGGCATCATGACGTATCCGGCGCGATGGCGCGCGCGCCTCAGGAGTCAGGGCGTTGGGGAGAAATATCGGGTGCTACGACTCGAAATGGAGCCCGGCTTCGGGATTGGTAGCCGGCGATGGCCTTCATGGAAAGGTTATCTTCGCCACATTCGATAAATTTGGAAAATCGAGCGAATCGGTTGGCAACACCGTGTCAAGTCATTGCCAACCCCACCAACGCAGAATTGCCGAGAATAGGCTACCGGATTTAACTTACGTTTAGAGAAACGCGATGTTTCGCAAAACGATACTGAAGCTTATGTGGCAGCGCAGCAAGAGACAGCTATCCGATACGTCGAATCAAACCGGCGGGCACGTCTCTATCCACGCGGGAATTCGAGTCCCATTTCACGGTAGCGTGCCGGGTCATCGGCCCAGTTCTCGCGCACCTTCACATGCAGGAACAGATGGACCGGCTGCTCGGCCGCCTCGGCGATCTCGCGCCTCGCCGCCTGTCCGATCGCCTTGATGGTCTGGCCACCCTTGCCGAGGACGATGGAGCGCTGGCTCTCGCGCTCGACGAAGATGGTCTGCTCGATCCGAACCGACCCATCGGTCTTCACCACCCACTGGTCGGTCTCGACGGTGGAGCGGTACGGCAATTCCTCATGGAGACGGTCGTAGAGCTTCTCGCGTGTGATCTCGGAGGCGAGCATGCGGATCGGTGCGTCGGAGATCTGATCCTCCGGATAGAGCCAGGGACCGGGTGGCATCATCCCGGCCAGGGTCTGCCTCAGCGTATCGATGCCGTCGCCGTTCAGGGCGGAGATCATGAAGGTATGCGCGAAGGCGATGCGCTCGTTGAGGGAAGCGGCGAGCGCCAGCAGCCGGTCGCGGGGGATCAGGTCGATTTTGTTGAGGATCAGGGCCTTCGGGCGGCGCACGTCCGGCAGGCGGCCGAGGATCGCCTCGACCTCTTCGGTGACGCCCTTGCGCGCGTCGACCAGGAGGCAGATCGCGTCGGCATCGGCCGCGCCGCTCCAGGCGGAATGCACCATCGCCCGATCGAGGCGGCGCTTGGGCGCGAAGATGCCGGGCGTGTCCACCAGGATGATCTGGGCCTTGCCCTCCATGACGATGCCGCGCACCAGCGCCCGCGTCGTCTGGACCTTGCGCGAGACGATGGAGACCTTCGTGCCGACGAGGCTGTTGAGCAGCGTCGATTTCCCGGCATTGGGCACGCCGATCAGGGCGACGAAACCGGCGCTCGTATCGGCGGGCATGACCGGCAGCGGCTTGATCTCGGGCAGAGGTCCGGATTCCGGCAGGTCGTCCTCGTCGTTGATGTCGTTGTGATCGTCAGGCATCGGGGCTGTTTCCTTCACCGACGTCCGCCGACGTCTCCATTCTGTCTAGGGGTGTAATGCCGTGAATCTCGCGGTCGAGGACGAGGCGAGCGGCCTCCTGCTCGGCGAGGCGCTTCGATGGTCCGGTGCCGTATCCGGGCTCCAGGCCCTCGACCCGCGCGGCGATCCGGAAGACGGGAGCATGGTCCGGGCCGGAGCGCTCCACCACCTCGTAGACGGGGATCGGCAGGGCGCGGCCCATGGCCCATTCCTGCAAGGCGGATTTCGCGTCGCGCCCACGCGGCGCCGCCGTGTCGGTGCCGGGCGCGAAGGCCGTCTCGACGATGGCTTTGGCCGCCACGTATCCGGCATCGAGAAAGACCGCGCCGAGGATCGATTCGCAGGCATCGGCCAGGATCGTCTGGTTGCGGCGTCCGCCGCTCTGGATCTCGCCGGGACCGAGGGCGAGATGCGGACCCACGTCCCAGGCCGTCGCCACCGCGGCGCAGGTCTCCCGCCGCACGAGGCCGGCGAGGCGCCGCGACAGGTCGCCCTCGTCCGCCTGCGGGAAGGCCTCGTAGAGGAGATCGGCAATGGCGAGGCCGAGCACCCGGTCGCCGAGGAATTCGAGGCGCTGATAGCTTCCGATCCGCCCACCGCCGCCGGCTTTGCTGACATGGGTCAGGGCCAGGGAGAGCAGGGTCCGGTCGGCGAAAGCATGGCCGATCCGCTCTTCGAGCACGCCCAGGGCGGGCTTCGGTCGCGGCGTGCGGCGCGCCCGGCTGGAAGGACGCGCCTCCTCGTTCACGATCGGCGTTCCTAGTGGATGCTGCTGAAGATGCGGCCCCACCGCACCTTCGCCGGCCATTGCCAGATCTGCCAGGCCGGGGTGCCCTCGTCGATGGAGAAGAAGATCATCTCGGCACGGCCGACGAAATTCTCGAACGGCACGAAGCCGACATTGGCGAGATCGCGCGAATCGGTGGAATTGTCGCGGTTGTCGCCCATCATGAAGAATCGGCCGGGGGGCACGAGGTAGGGCTCGGTATTGTCCCAGTAGCCGTTGTCGCCCTCGCGTTCGATCACCTGATGGACGACGCCGTTCGGCAGGGTCTCGTTGTACCGCTCGACCTTCGTTTCCTCGCCATACGGGCCGGTGGTCTCGTAGGGGGCGATGCGCTCGCGCTTCACGGCGACGTCGTTGATGTAGAGGACGCCGGCCTTCATCTGGATCTTGTCGCCCGGTAGGCCGATCACGCGCTTGATGTAGTCGGTGGCGTTGTCCTTGGGCAGCTTGAACACGGCGATGTCGCCGCGCTTCGGCTCCGCCGCCCAGATCCGGCCATCGGCCTTGAAGGGCAGGTACTCGCTCAAGGGCAGCGAATATTTGGAATAGCCGTAGGAATATTTCGACACGAACAGATAATCACCGACCAGCAGCGTCGGCACCAGCGATCCGGACGGGATGTTGAACGGCTGGAAGAGCAGCGTACGCACGACGAGAGCGATCAGCAGCGCCTGGACGCCGACCTTGACCGTCTCCTTGATGCTCGCCCAGGCGCCGTTATCGGCCGCCCTCAGGTCTCGCTTCGTCTGGTGATCCACGCGCGCTCGTTCCATCTGTCTGCAATCTCCGGCTCGACGCGCGAACCCGATCGACTGTCGGCGATGACCGGCGGTCTAGACCATGCGGTCGGGAGCCGCAACGCGAGCGGTGGCCGGCTCAGCATCCACCGCCGAGACCGGCAGGGCCTCGATGATCACGAATGCTTGCGCCATGGGCGGATCGTCGGTGAGCGTGACATGGATCTTCGCGCGGTGGCCGGCGGGCATCATCGCCCGGAGGCGCTCGGCCGCGCCGCCGCTGAGGCGCATGGTCGGCGCTCCTCCGGGCAGGTTCACCACCTCCATGTCGCGCCAGAACACGCCATGGCTCATGCCGGTGCCGAGCGCCTTGGCGCAGGCCTCCTTGGCGGCGAACCGCCTCGCATAGGACGGTGCGCGGGCAGCACGGGCCTCCGATTTCGCGCGCTCGCCGTCGGTGTAGATCCGGTGGGTGAAGCGCTCGCCGTAGCGTTCGAGGGAGCGCTCGATCCGGCGGATGTCGCAGAGGTCGGAGCCGATGCCGAGGATCATGCTACGATTCCCGTCCGGGCGCGGTCCATGGCTAACCGCATGTCGCGGATCGCCTGCCCCAGCCCCCAGAAGATGGCCTCGCCGATGAGGGAATGGCCGATATTGAGTTCGGCGAGCTGCGGCAGGGCCGCCACCGGCCCGACGCTGTCGAGGGCGAGACCGTGGCCGGCATGAACCTCGAGACCGATCCGCGAACCGTAGGCGGCGGCCCGTGCGATGCGGGCGAGCTCATGTGCCACGCGAACTCCGTCGCCGTCGGCGACCGCCTCGCAATAGCTTCCGGTGTGAAGCTCGACCACGGGCGCCCCAAGGCCCGATGCCGCATCCATCACCGCTTCATCGGGCTCGACGAACAGCGAGACGCGGATGCCGGCGGCGGACAGGGCCGCGATCCGTGGCGCGAGGTGAGCGGCCTGGCCGACGATGTCGAGACCGCCCTCCGTGGTGCGCTCCTCGCGCTTCTCCGGCACGAGGCAGGATGCGTGCGGCCGCAGGCGGGTGGCGATACCGACCATCTCGTCGGTGGCGGCCATCTCGAAATTGAGGGGCACGGAGAGCCGCGCCATCAGCGCCTCGATATCCGCGTCGCGGATATGCCGGCGGTCCTCGCGCAGATGCGCGGTGATGCCGTCCGCTCCGGCCTCCACGGCGAGCATCGCCGCGCGGACCGGATCGGGATGGATGCCGCCGCGGGCGTTCCGCACGGTTGCGACGTGGTCGATATTCACGCCGAGGCGTAGAGGAGCGAGGGCTTTGGCGGACATCTTGCGGCTCCGGACGACAGACCCGTCCTGCAATCAGGCACGTCCTGCAACGAAGAGAGAGATCGGCAGGCGGTGTGCCCGGCCGGTTCGTCCCTAGATAAGGGCGAGTCGGCTTTTTCGGGATAGGTGACGCAATGGGAATTCTCGACGGCCTGTTCGGCCACGGCAGCGACCTGTCTCCGCAGGAGGTGAACGAAGCCCTCGCGGGAATCCTCACTCAGGGCGAGGCCGTGCAGGTCGCCTTCCGGGTGATCCGCGATCTCATCGTGTTCACGGACCGGCGCCTGATCCTCGTCGACAAGCAGGGCGTGACGGGCCGCAAGGTCGCCTACATGACCGTGCCCTACAGGGCGATCACCTGCTTTTCCGTCGAGACCGCCGGTAGCTTCGACTTCGATTCGGAACTCGCGATCTGGGTCTCCGGCCGGCCTGAGCCGATCAGGAAGACGCTGAAGCGCGGCGCCGACATCCTCGGTATCCAGCAGGCGATCGCGTCCTCTCTCCGGTGACGTTTCGCAGGAACCGGCTCACCCGAGCGGCGGTTGATCGGTAGACGGCAAATGAACCCTGGGAGGAACCCGATGAACGCTCTGAAGCCCGCCCTACTCGCCCTGCTCATCACCACCGGCTCGGCCGGACTCGCTCTCGCGGACAAGCCGGGCGCCGACTGGATGCCGGCCGAGCAGGTCAAGCAGAAGCTGATGGCCGCCGGCTACACCGACATCACCGAATTCGAGGCTGATGACGGCCATTGGGAGGGCGAAGGCATGAAGAACGGCGTGAAGATGGAATTCCATGCCGATCCGAAGACCGGCGCGATCATCTCCGAGAAGCCCGACAAATAGGCCCGACGACAGGATTGTCGTGATCGACATCCGTCCTCAGGACCGGCCGACGAGATCGGAACGGATGGGTCAGCGGTGATCAGCAACCTCGACATCCTGGGTCGGCTCATGCTCGCGGCTCTGCTGGGCAGCGCCGTGGGCTTCGAGCGGGAACGCCTCGTCTGGGCGGCGGGCATGCGAACGCACATGCTCGTCTGCGTCGGCTCCTGCCTCATCGTCATCGTCTCGGCCTTCGGCTTCTCGGACATTCTCGGCACGCCAAACGTCGCTCTCGATCCATCGCGCATGGCGGCACAAGTGGTCTCCGGCATCGGCTTTCTCGGTGCCGGCACGATCATGCTCCGCGGGGAAATGGTGAAGGGGCTCACCACCGCGGCAGGTCTCTGGGCCGTCGCCGCCATCGGCCTCGCGGCCGGAACCGGCCTGTTCACCGCCGCCATCGCCACGACTGTGATCGTCTTGGTGATCCTCGCCGGCGTGAAGCCGCTGGAGGAATATTACCGCGAACGGTCCCAGACCCGGATTCTCACCATCACCGCGAGGCGTGGTGCCGTGACGATCGAGGGCCTGCGCAAGATCGCCGGCTCCTACGCGTCGAGACTGTCACAATTCGTGGCCCAGCCGGGCGAGGAGGATGGGATCGACACGATCGACGTGTCTTTCATCCGGCTCCCGGTGAAGAGTTGCGACGAGATTGCGACGGCCTTGCGTGCCTGCGACGGTGTGAAGAGCGTCGATCAAACACGGTGAGCATCGGCGGCGGCGCTAACCCTGTGCCGGCGGGACCCTATCGCTCCGGCAGGGCGAAGACGGTCAGCTGCCCGCCGAGGGCGGTGTAGCGCGAAAGGGCCGCATAGCCACCGACGGCGCCGGCTCCGTCCGCCGGATCGGTGAGCCCGGCCGCGAGACCGATCCCGGCCCAGCCGCCGACACCCGAAAGCACGGCGACGTATTGGCGACCGCGATGAAGATAAGTCGTGACGTTGCCGATGATGCCCGACGGGGTCTTGAACCTGTAGAGTTCCTTGCCCGACTTGGCATCGACGGCCTTCAGGTACCCTTCCAGCGTGCCATAGAAGACCACGTCGCCGGCGGTGGCGAGAGCACCGGACCACACCGAGAACGGCTCGGCATTGGACCAGACGATTCTTCCCCCGACGCCGTCCCAGGCGATGAACCGGCCGGTCTCGGGGCTGCTCTCGTGCGGCTGCAGGGTGACGGTTGCGCCGACGAAGGGAACACCCGGACTATAGGTGACCTGGAACGGCTCGTAGCTCATGCAGATGTGGTTCGTCGGCACGTAGAACAGGTGCGTACCCGGTGAGTACGCCGCCGGCTGCTCGTTCTTGGCACCGATGGCACCGGGGCAGATCCCGGTCGTGGTCTCGTCCTCTCCGGTCGCTTCCGGCGAGTAGCGCGGATCGACCAGCGGGCGGCCGTAGTTCTTGGAGCCCTTTTCCATGTCGACCTTGGTGGCCCAGTTCACCACCGGATCGAACTTCTCGGCGACGAGAAGTTCGCCGGTCGCGCGATCGAGGGTGTAGCCGAAGCCGTTGCGGTCGAAGTGGGTGAGCAGCGGACGATCCTTGCCGTCCACCTTCTGATCCGTGAGGA
>NZ_JBHTND010000016.1:0-122166 GCF_042679825.1 Methylobacterium marchantiae
GCCGGCATGGGCGGGGCGACGGTCCTGGCGGCCTTCGCCGGGAGCGCGGTTGCCGGCACCCGCACCGTCGCGGCCTCCGCGCGGGCGATTCTGCCGCGGGGCGGAGCTGCGCTGCTGGCGCTGCATGCGCCACACCTCGACGACCACGGGTTCCGCCGGGGCGGCCTCGCCTCCCGTCTCGGTCGCGGGTTCGTCTGCGGTGGTTTCTTCGGTCGTCGTTTCCTGAGCCGTGCTCTCCGGAGCCGCTTCCTCGGCCGGTGCGTCCGGGAGACCGGCGAGGGCCGCCGATTCCGCGACCGGCACGGGTGCCGCCTCCGCCTCGCCATCGGCTTCCGCCGGCTCGGCCGCGGCTTCCGGCGGAGCTTCCGCGACCTCGGCCGGGTTTTCCTCGGCCGGGGTTTCCTCCGCGGTGGTCTCCTCGGCCGGTTCCGCCGCTATGGCGGGTTCCGGCTCTCCTTCGGGCGCCAAAGCTTGCGCAACGGAAGCTTCCGCGACGGAGGCTTCCGCGACGGAGGCTTGCGCCGTATCGGCGGGCGCCTCGGCGGTCTCGGCCGGCGTGTCGTCCTCGCTCGCCGGCGCCGACACGTCGGAGGCCGGGCCGGATTCGTCGGAGGCGATGACCGTCGGCGCGATGGGCTGCGTCGATGCGGCCGGCCGCAGCGGCACGGTGATGGCGGGGCCCGGACGCGTCTCGGGCGCGTAGCCGAGGGATTTCAGGATCGAGCCGAAATCCTCGCCCGAACAGCCGACCAGCGAGGTCATGCCGACGGTGGCGACGAAGGCATCGCCATCGGCGGTGCCAGCGGGCGCCTCGCCGGGGGTGGTGCCGGGCACGTAGGTGACCGCCGGACGGATCAGGTCGGCGAGACGCTCGAGGATGTCGACGCGCACGGCGCGCTCGCCGCAGACGCGGAAGCCGGCGGCGCGGTAGAGGCCCTTGGCGATCTCGGGATCGACCTTGATCGAGGTCCGGCCCGAGCCGGCCAGATGCGCGATCTCGTCGAGGCCGCGCTGGTCGAGGCCGCCGTTCTTGAGCGCCCAGAGCTGGGCGGCCAGTGTGCGCGGCGCCGGCTTCAGCAGGGCCGGCAGGAAGATGTGATAGGCGCCGAAGCGGACGCCGTGGCGGCGAAGCGCCCCGCGGCCCTCCTGGTCGAGGGTGCGCATCTCGTGCATCACCTTCGAGCGCTCCAGCACGCCCAGCGATTCCACCACCTGGTAGCCGATGCCCTTGGCGAGGCCGACGAGGTCGGCGGCCGTCTCGATCTCGATCAGCGGGCCGAGAAGGCGGACGACATAGGCCTTGAGCCAGGCGACCAGCCGGGTCTCGACCTTGTCGCGGGCGGGGCCGGTGAGCTGCTCGTCGGCGAGCAGCCGCACATGCGGCTCGAACAGCTTGTCGCCGGGCGTCAGCTTGGCGACCGGGTCTCCGGTCCAGCGGATGATGCCGTCATGGGACAGGACCAGCGACGAATCCGCCGCGGCCGAGAAGCGCTCGGCGCGCGCCTCGATCTCGCCGCCGAGCGCTTTTTCGGCGGCGCTGCGCAGGGTTTTGGCCTCGTGGCCTTCCGCGCCCGGGTCGGCGACGAACTGAAACCCGTGCAGATGGCCGACATGCTGGCCCTCGACGGTAACGTCCCCGCCGGCGGTGATCTCAGCTTCCAACATCGTATTCTCTCTCAGGCGCCGCATCAGGACGCTGGTGCGCCGATCGACGAAACGGCTCGCAAGGCGCTCGTGCAGGGCGTCAGACAGCCTGTCCTCTACCCGACGCGTCTCGCCCTGCCAATGGACGGGATCAATCAGCCAGTCGGGACGGTTCGCGACGAAGGTCCAGGTCCGCCCCTGCGCGATGCGCTGGGACAGGGCGTCGATGTCGCCGTCGGTGCGGTCGATCATCGCCACGTGCTTGGCGAACCAGTCGTTCGGGATGCGCCCGGCCATGCCCTTCATCAGGAATCGGAACAGCTGGGCCACCAGATCGGCATGGGTCTGGGGATGGACCTTGCGGTAATCCGGCACGCCGCAGGTGTCCCACAGCCGCTTCACGGTGGAGGGGGTGGCGGCCATGTCGCGGATGTCGTCCTCGCGCATCAGGATTTCGAGGGCCGACTGGTCCTCGCCCATGGGCGCGCGGGTGAGGCCCTTCTCGTGGGGATGCTCGTCCAGACTTTCCTGCAGGGCCTTCAGCGAGGCGAAGTCGAGATCGGGATTGCGCCATTGCAGCATCCGCAGCGGCTCGAAATCGTGGGTCTCCAGCGCCTCGATCATCTCCGCGTCGAACGGGGCGCAGCGCCCCGTCGATCCGAAGGTACCGTCGGAGAGGTGTCGCCCGGCGCGTCCCGCGATCTGGCCCATCTCGGGCGGCGTCAGCCGGCGGAAGCGGGTGCCGTCGTACTTCCAGTTGGCGGCGAAGGCGACGTGGTCGACGTCGAGGTTGAGGCCCATCCCCACCGCGTCGGTGGCGATGAGGTAGTCCACGTCGCCCGACTGATAGAGCTCCACCTGCGCGTTGCGGGTGCGCGGCGACAGCGCGCCGAGCACCACGGCGGCCCCGCCGCGCTGGCGCCGGATCAGCTCGGCGATGGCGTAGACCTCCTCCGCCGAGAAGGCGACGATGGCCGTGCGCCGGGGCAGGCGCCCGAGCTTCTTCTCGCCCGCATAGGTCAGTTTCGACAGGCGGGGGCGGGTGGTGGTGTGCACGCCGGGAATCAGCGACTGCACCAGGGGCAGCATGGTGGAGGAGCCGATGAGCAGCGTCTCCTCGCGCCCGCGCTGGTGCAGCAGGCGATCGGTGAAGACGTAGCCGCGGTCCATGTCGGCGGCGAGCTGGATCTCGTCGATGGCGACGAAAGCGACGTCGAGGTCGCGCGGCATCGCCTCGATGGTGGAGATCCAGTAGCGCGGCCGGTCCGGCTTGATCTTCTCCTCGCCGGTGACGAGGGCGACGTGCTCCGCCCCCACCCTTGCGACCACGCGCAGGTAGACCTCCCGCGCCAGCAGGCGCAGGGGCAGCCCGATCATCCCGGTCGGATGGGCGAGCATCCGTTCGATGGCGAGATGGGTCTTGCCGGTATTGGTCGGCCCGAGCACCGCCGTGACGCCGCGCGAGCGGGCCTGCGGGGGGAGGGAGCGGCGCGTCATGTCTGAGGAGCGGGTCCCTTCGGCGAAAGAGGCCGGCGGCGGGGTTCTCTGGAACGGCCCGTCGAGAGGGCCGCCCTGGTGTCAGTCGCCGCCGCGCAGGGGCCGTCCGGGCGGCCGGGTCCCACGCTGCGTCTCCCCGCCATATGGGGCGTCACCGCCACGATAGCCACCGCCCCGGTGGCCATAAGGATCGACGTAGATCTCCACCGGGTTCGGCGGCCGCTGCGGCGCGAGATCGGCGCAGAGCGTGTCGGGCATGGCGATGAGGGGGCCGCGCCGCTTCGGGCGGCCCTCGATCACCTCGGCGGAGGAATAGGCATCGCCGCCGCAGGGCGAGAGGTCGCTCGTCAACCCGCCGGCATGGCCCGGACCGGCGAACGGGCCGGCCAGAACGAGACAGATGCCGAGCGTGAGGAGGGGGCGACGCATCAGCGATGTCCGAGGCCGGGAGCGTCGCGCCAGGCGGTCGCGCGCGACAGGGCGTCCTGGAGTGAAGCGAAGCCGCCCTCCAGGTCGTTGGCGCCGAGCGCGTAGCCGTTGGGGCCGAGCCCCGCGAAACGTGCGCCTTTCCGCCGCCGGGCGAGGAGCGGCAGCCCGCCCTCGCGTTCCGGAACGAGGCGCAGGGCGATGAAGCGCTGGCGCCCCACCGTGATCGACCGGATGTCGTCGATCGCGTCCCACGGGATCCAGTCCGTCGACAGGCGCCGGTCGAAGATCCCGCGGCGGCCGACGGATACCATCGTGCCCGTGCGGAACATCCGGGGTGCGCCGACGAGGCTGGCCGCACCGAAGAAGATCAGCCCGAGCCACAGCATGAATTCGGTGTAGCCGCCGGGCTTCATCGGATGCCCGCGCGTCTCGGGCCGCGCATGGAGCATCCATGCGCTGGCGACGGTGAACCCCAGGGCGATGAGGAACAGCCCCGCCGAGCGAAGGCGCGAGACCGCGATATCGACCTGCCCGTCCACGCCTTGCCCGTCCACGCCTTGCCCGTCCATGGTTTCAGACGATCCCCGCCCGGGCTGCCGGAGACGCTCTTATTGATCGACCAGGGTCGCCTGGACCACCGGGCCCGAGGCCTGCCCGTCCGCTGCGCGGGCGGTGACGGTCTGTGCCCCGCCGCGGTTCCACCGGGTCGCCTCGATGATGTTGGTGCCGAGCGTCGTGCGCACGGCGATCCGCACCGGCAGCAGCACGCGGGTGCCCTCCACCGGGGCGAGCCACACCGACATGTCGCGGTTGTCCTCCATGAACTTCACGCCCGGCCGGTCGGGACGGTGCCCGGCAATGGCCTGGTAGCGGGCGTTGCAGACGAGGACGGGGCCGGCATAGCCGGGCTTCTCGATGGTGCGCGTCTCGCCGTAGCTGAGCACCACGTTGAACCGCGTCGCGCCGTCGAAGACCGGGATGGTACGGTTGCAATTGGCCTGGTCGGTGAGCTCGCCGCGGCTCACCGCCGGCATCATCAGGGCGCTCGCCGGATCGACGATGCCGCGCTTGTTGGCCGGGGTCACCGGCACCCGGTCGCCCATGTCGACGAGGGGCGGCGTCACTTCCGATTGGGTGACGTTGCCGCGCGCCAGGGCCATCCGCACGGCGATGCCCGAATTCGAGGTCTTGGTGGAGATGGCGAAGGCGCTCGGCTGCGGCCCCTCGGCGATGAGGCCGCTGGCCCGGGCCGAGCCCATGCCGCCGGTCACCGCGCCGACGAGGCCGGTGAGGCGGGCCGAGACGTCCATGCGGTAGCGGGCGCTCTCGAACAGGCCGGAGACCTGGGCGGTGCCGATGGGGATCCCGGCGAGCGCGATGCCGTAATCGACGGTGACCGTCGCGGGGGCGGCGGCTTTCGAAGCGCCCGACCTGGCGCGCGCGGATCCCTCGGATGCGGGAATCACGCAGATGGCGGCGAGGAGGCTGGCGCGGAGGAGGCGCGTGGCGCACATGGCGTGGGGCTCTGGGGTTCCAAGGCTTGAGACCGCGCGGCGGGAGACACCGGGTGGCATTGTCCCGCCATCGTCCCCGCTCATGGTTAACACATCGTTCGACCGCGCCGGCGAGGGGACGGTCCGCGGCCCTTTCGATGCGCAAAAGGACGGCGCTCCCTTGACGGAGGCCCCACCCGTCACCTATAGGCTCGCGCCTTCAATGAGACGCCGCTCGGCTGGGGTTTGGCGTGCGTGAGGCCCGTGGCGCGTTGCGACCGGTCTTCCGCCATCGCCCGGTCAGACGCGGAACGAGACGGGATTTAGAACAATGTCGCGCCGTTGCGAACTCACGGGCAAAGCCGTGCAGACCGGCCACCTCGTGAGCCACTCGAACCGTAAGACCAAGTGCCGGTTCCTGCCGAACCTGTGCCAGGTCACGCTGCAGTCGGACGCCCTGAAGCGCCGGGTCCGCCTGCGCGTCACGGCCCATGCCCTGCGCTCGGTCGAGCACCGCGGCGGCCTCGACGCCTTCCTCATCAAGGCCCGCGAGATCGAGCTGTCGCAGACCGCCCGCCTGATCAAGCGTGAGCTGCACAAGAAGCTCGCCGAAGTCGAGACCCCGGCCGCCGCCTAAGGGCCGCGCCGATCGGAGCTCCGGGCCGTAGGCCCGCTTCGATCACGCCGATCTCTGCCTCATCGTGAACGGCCGCCGCATGCATCGCGCATGCGGCGGCCGTTCGCGTTGGTTCGACCCTCCATCCCATCCGGCTCCCCACGATGACGGTGCTGTCGCTCATCGCCCCGATCTTCGGACTCATCCTGATCGGCTGGATCGCGGCTTTGGCCGGATTCCTGTCGGAAAAGGTCAGCGACGGCCTCTCCGAATACGTCTTCGCCATCGCGGTGCCGGCGCTGATCATCGCGACGCTGACGCGGCCGGGTCTCTCGGGCGAGATCACCTGGTCGTACTGGTTCAGCTATTTCGGCGGGGCCGGCCTGTCCTGGCTCGTCGGTTCGCTGATCGGCCTGCGCCGCGAGGGCGTCGGGCGCACGGGCGCGATCCTGCACGGATTCGCCGCGAGCCAGTCGAACACGATCTTCATCGGCGTGCCGATGATCCTCCAGGCCTATGGCGATGCGGGCGCCTTTCCGCTCTTCATGCTGCTCGCCATCCACCTGCCGCTGATGATGGGCTGCGCCACCTTCCTCATCGAATCGGACGGCCAGCAGAGCGTGCTCCAGCGCCTGAAGGGGCTCGGCCGCGTCCTCTTCCGCAACCCGATCTTCCTGTCGCTGATGCTCGGCCTGTGCCTGAAAGGCCTCGGCCTCGCGCCGGGCGGGATGGTCAAGTCGCTGATCGACGCGCTCGCCGGCACGGCCTCGACCTGCGCGCTGATCGCGCTCGGCGCCGGCCTCGTGCGCTACCGGGTGCTGCACGACCTGCCCGGCGCCATGGTGGTGACGAGCCTGAAACTCGTCCTGCATCCGCTGGCGGTCTGGGTCCTGGCCTTCCACGTCTTCACCATGCCGCCCGCCTATGCCGGCGTCGCGACCCTGTTCGCGGCGATGCCGGTGGGCATCAACTCCTACCTGCTCGCCGCCCGCTACAAGACCGAGACCGGGCTGATCGCCGCCGCCGTCATGCTCTCGACCCTGCTCGCCGCCGCGACGACCATCGCCTGGCTGGCGATCCTCGGGCACGCCTGACGCCCGTGCCGTGACGGCTTGACCGGAAGGCTTCTTGTTTGTACCGATCGGTACAGAACCTCGCAGGAGCCCGAGCCGATGTCCGAATCCCGTCCGCCGTTGCCCCCCTTCACACGCGAGACCGCGATCCGGAAGGTCCGCGCCGCCGAGGACGGCTGGAACGGCTGCAACCCGGAGAAGGTCTCCCTGGCCTACACCGCCGACAGCCGCTGGCGGAACCGCTCCGACATCTTCTCGGGCCGTCCCGCCATCGTCGAGTTCCTGACCCGGAAATGGGCGAAGGAACACGAATACCGGCTCATCAAGGAGATCTGGGCCTTCACCGAGAACCGCATCGCCGTGCGCTTCGCCTACGAATTCCACGATGCGGCGGGCGAGTGGTTCCGCGCCTACGGCAACGAGAACTGGGAGTTCGACGCCAACGGCCTGATGTCCGTCCGGCATGCCAGCATCAACGACCTCGCGATCTCCGAATCGGAGCGCAAGTTCCATTGGGACCGCAGCGCGCCGCGCCCCGACGACCATCCCGGCCTCACCGATCTCGGGCTCTGACGGGGACGTGACGAGAAAGGCGATGGCGAAGAAGCCGGGATCGCGGGAGGACGCGATCCCCGCCATCGCCGAAGTGTTCCGCGAATACGGCTACGAGGGCGCGAGCCTCGCCCTCATCGGAGCCCGCACCGGCCTCGGCAAGGGCAGCCTCTACCACGCCTTCCCCGGCGGCAAGGCCGAGATGGCGGAGGCCGTCCTCGACGCCATCGGCGGCTGGTTCGAGGCGCGCATCTACGCTCCCCTGCGCGACGATCCCGATCCGGGGGCGGCCATCCGACTCATGCTGTCGGAGACGGACGCCTATTTCCGCTCGGGCCGCCGGGTCTGTCTCGTCGGCGCCTTCGCCCTCACCGAGGGGCGCGACGGGTTCGCGGACCGGATCGGCGGCTACTTCCGGGATTGGCGGGAGGCCCTGGCGCAGGCGCTCATCCGTGCGGGACGTCCGGCCGCCGAGGCGGAATCCCTCGCCGAAGACGCCGTCCTGGCGATTCAGGGCGGTCTCGTCCTCGCCCGCGCCCTCGACGATCCGGCGCTGTTCGGCCGGATGCTGGCACGGTTGGAGGAGCGGCTGGTGCCGGTGTAGGCGACCCCCGATGGCGGGGTGCCCGCTTCCACCCCAGTCCGATCGCACATCATACGATGGTGAGCTGAGGCCGTTCGGCCGGCTCGGCGGCGAGACGTCGGAAAATCCCGAGCACCTGTTCCGGTGACGCCCGAGTTGCAGCCCCGTTGGCGACTTCGTCCTGCGACCACATCCAGGAGCGTGCGGGATCGCTCCGCATGGCCCAGGCCGGGAAAAGACGCTTGGTCGCGACCTCATAGGACAGGCGATTGATCTCGAGATGTCGATCGTCCCTGAGGATCCGCGCATACGTCGCATCGATGGCGTCCGCCTCGCCTTCCAGAAGCTGGAGGTAGATGTCTCCACGACAGATCAGAGCGCCCGTCAGACCGTCCCGCGTATTGCAGCGCCGCGATTGGGTGAGGATGCTGTCCAGGGCAGAGTGATCGAACCCGAACGGACGGGACGCATAGATGAGCTGCACGAGGTTCATTGCATCAGCCTCACATCGAGTTAGGTCTGAAACTCCGGGGTCACGCCGAGGCCGCGGCCTTCGTATCGGGGCGAAGCCCGGTCTCGCGACTGATGTCGAGGAGCCTCTGAGCCAGCAGCACGGCCGTCGGTGCGTCGACGGCCGATGCGTCCGCTCCGACACGCTCGACGAGTTCGGGCTTGTCGAGGAAGACGGGGCCGCCCACCATGATGCCGACCGAACGATTGCGTGAGACGTCGCGGATCGACCGGATCGAGGCCGTCAGCCCGTCGAGGCGCGTCTCGCAGCTGAGCGTCAGCCCCACGACGTCGAACCAGGTGGAACCGACGAGGCTCGAGATCTGATCGGGGCTGGACGCCAGGCCGCTCACGACCTGCCATTCGGCGACCTGCAGGAACTGCTCGACGACGGCGACTCCGAACGTGTGCAGCTCGCCCGGCGCGCCCATCAACAGTGCGGAGCGGCGCTCGTCGTGGGAGGACACCTTTGGTTCGGATCTGTATTGCGAGAGGAGCAGCTGGAGGCGAGCGACGCCCACGGTCACCTCGATGAAGTCGCAGAGATCCTCGTCCCACAAGCGTCCCAGCAGGGACGCGGCGGGCGCCAGAAGTTCGAGGAACATGCTCTCGGCGGAGTAGCCTTTGGCCAGATGATCCCTGACGGCGTCAGAGGCTGCCGCGAGGTCCGAACCGAGGAGGAGCTGCGTGAAGGCTTCGACCTGCTGCGCATCGGGTTTGGCGAGCGGAGCGCTCGCCGCGGGCGCGAGCTGCGGGTGAAGCAGCTTCAACCGAGGGATGATGTCCGTTTCGACGATGCGGCTGAGAGCCAGGGCGCGCAGCCGGCTTTCCTCGGCCGTGCGCTTGCGCGCATATGCAAGCCGAGCTTCCGAGACCCAACCAGCCTGACGTGCCGACGGGTCGGTCCACGCAGCGGTGGACGAAGCGAGGTTTGACATGGTCCGCTCCCCTGAACTCTCTTCCTCTGCAGGGGGCGCTTGCCGGTCGATTCCGTGCACCTCTTGGGCACATCAAAACGCCGCTCAGAACGAATGTAAAGGAGCTTGCAGGAAAATTCCTGATCCGGCTTGCGTCCGATCCGTAAGGGAAGCCGGAAACGGCCTCACTTGTTTTCGTCAGGTTCGCGGCCATGATGATCATGGCCACGACGCAGATGCCGGATCGGTATAAGGCTACCGGGCTCTGGTTCGACTAGCTTCGTCCAAGTGAATGGATGGGGCCCGAGTCGAGTTGCTGGATTATTCGCGTCAGTGCCGCGACATTGTCTTTGTCGTCGGTGCTTTCGAGGGCGTCCTGCAGGACGAGGCGGATATCCTCGGCTTCGACCTTCTCCATGTCCCAGTTCGGATAGAGACGCTCCCGCTCCTCCTCGCTCTGGCTCAGCGTAACGATGTCGTGATGACGTGAATCATCGTGCAGGCTCGCGATGAGGTTTTGCATCTGAGCGGCCGGCCCCTCGATCCACTGGAAGAAGATGCCGCTGCCGAAAACCAACACGCCGGTGATGCCACGCGCAAGGTTGTGGCGCTGGGCCGACTCGACGATACGGCCGACCTCCGCGTCGTCGACGCCGTCGGCGGCACGGCTGCAATAGACGAAGTGATAAAGAGCGGGCAGCGCGTCGTCGTCCAACTCGGCGCCACGGAGAAAGCCGTATTCGTCCAACATGGGTCGACCAGCTCCATTGATGCAGGACGGGCCGTTCCGCCCAATGCGTGAGTGGCACGATAGCGCATCCGACCCGATTTGAAACCGGACCGGTCGCCCGGGTCGTCGCGCGGACAGGGCGGGTCCGACACTCCGCCCGGTCTCCGGTCGAGAGCCGACCGGCGAGCCGATCATCCCGCTTCCGCACGCATGTTTCTAAAGCCGGACCGCGGAGACTAGCGCCGTCCGCCCGCAGCCCTGCGCCGCGGCACGGCGCCACCGCCGGCATCCTCCTCGAACAGCTCGGCGAGCTTCTCCGTCATCGCCCCGCCGAGCTCCTCGGCGTCGATGATGGTGACGGCGCGGCGGTAGTAGCGGGTCACGTCGTGGCCGATGCCGATGGCGAGGAGTTCCACCGGCGAGCGGGTCTCGATGTCCTCGATCATCCAGCGCAGGTGGCGCTCGAGATAATTGCCCGGATTGACCGAGAGGGTCGAATCGTCGACCGGCGCGCCGTCCGAGATCACCATCAGGATCTTGCGCTGCTCGGGCCGGGCGAGCAGGCGCTTGTGCGCCCAGTCCAGGGCCTCGCCGTCGATGTTCTCCTTGAGCAGCCCCTCGCGCATCATCAGCCCGAGATTCTTGCGCGCCCGGCGCCACGGCGCATCCGCCGACTTGTAGACGATGTGGCGCAGGTCGTTGAGGCGGCCCGGCGCGTTCGGCTTGCCCGCCGCCAGCCACGCCTCGCGCGATTGCCCGCCCTTCCAGGCACGGGTGGTGAAGCCCAGGATCTCCACCTTCACGCCGCAGCGCTCCAGGGTCCGCGCCAGGATGTCGGCGCAGGTGGCCGCCACAGTGATCGGGCGGCCGCGCATGGAGCCCGAATTGTCGAGCAGCAGGGTCACCACCGTATCGCGAAAGTTGGTGTCCTTCTCGCGCTTGAACGAGAGCGGCTGGAACGGGTCGGTCATCACGCGGACGAGGCGGGCGGGATCGAGCTGGCCCTCTTCGAGGTCGAATTCCCAGGCGCGGTTCTGCTGCGCCAGGAGCCGGCGCTGCAGGCGGTTGGCGAGGCGGCCGACCACGCCCTGGAGATGGGCGAGCTGCTTGTCGAGATAGGTGCGAAGACGCGCGAGTTCGTCGGCGTCGCACAGGTCCTCGGCATCGATCATCTCGTCGAAGCGCGGGTTGAACACCTTGTATTCGGGGCCGCGCGGCTCGTTGGGCCGGGTGTTGGGCGGGCGCTTGGCCTCGGAGGCCTCCTCGGATTCCGCGTTCTCGGCCTCGTCCGGCAATTCTCCGGAGGGCGCATCCGCGGCTTCCGTTGCGCCGTCCTGCAACTCGTCGGAGGCCTCCTCGGAGGTCTCCATCTCGGACTTGTCGCCCTGCGACTGCTCCTCGGCCTCGCCCTCGCTCGGGGTCTGGTCGTCGTCCTGCCCCTCGTTCTCGTCCTCGTTGTCGTCGTCCTCGGGGTCCAGCGGCGTCTGGTCCGCCATGTCGAGGGAGGACAGGAGCTCGCGGACCGAGCGCGCGAAGGAGCGCTGGTTCTCGATATTGCCGATGAGGCCGTCGAGATTGGTGCCCGCCTTCTCCTCGATATGGGAGCGCCACAGGTCCACGATCCTGCGCGCGGCCTTCGGCGGGGCTTCCCCGGTCAGGCGCTCGCGCACCATCAGGGCGACGGCGTCCTCCATCGGGGCGTCGGCCCGGTCGGTGATGTCCTCGTACTTGCCGCCGCGATGGTAGCGGTCCTCCAGCATCGCCGAGAGGTTCGAGGCGACGCCGGACATGCGGCGCGAGCCGATGGCCTCGACCCGGGCCTGTTCCACGGCGTCGAACACCGCGCGCGCGCCGGCATTCTCCGGGGCGAGGCGGCGATGCACGGCGACATCGTGGCAGCCGAGGCGCAGCGCCATCGAATCGGCATTCCCGCGCAGGATCGCCACATCCTCCGCAGTGAGCTTGCGCGGCGGCTCGGGCAGGCGCGCCTTGTCGCCGGTGAGCGCCGGGCGGTCGCTGGCATAGACCACCTCGATCTCGGAGCGCTTGGCGATGGCGCGCAGGCATCCGGCCACCGAGCGCTTGAGCGGTTCGGCGATGGGCTCCCGGCGTTCGCCGGCTTTGCGGTTCGAGATGGCCATGCCGAATTATTTCTTCACTGAGTCGAGCTCGAAGGGGCGGTTCAGGATGTCGTCCCAGGGGTAGGGGCAGGTATCGGGGAATTCACTCCCGTAGAGATGGGTTTCGTCCGCTGCCCAGTTGCGGGCGATCGGGTAGATGCCGTCCCGGATTTCATCGAGAGACGATTTCAGTCCGGGATTCGTCCTGATCAGGCGTGCGTAGCGTCGGCGCTGCTCCATGATGGAGTAGATCCAGCTCGGGGTTCGCATCTCCGGCTGCTGGTCCCACTTCAGCATGTGCATGAGCAGGACTCGCAGGGCGCTTTCCAACTGATCGTATTGTGCCCTACCCACGTCGCCTAGCTCTTCGGCGATAAGATCGAGATCGAGCGCATCGATCCGACCCGCTCTGAGGAAGGCGACCTGCTCCTGAACCCAGGTGTAGAGATCGTCCTCATAGCGCGTCCGACCGGTAGGGACTGGTCCCTCTCCGGTCGGTTCACCCTTCAGAGCCGGCTCACCCATCGCGTCCTCCGCGTCGATCCTCAGCTCAGCGCCACGTTCATCGCGCTCTCGGGCAGCTCCTTGCCGAAGGCGCGCTGGTAGAATTCCGCCACCAGGGTGCGTTCGAGTTCGTCGCACTTGTTCAGGAAGGTCACCCGGAAGGCGAAGCCGATATCCTGGAAGATGTCGGCATTCTCGGCCCAGGTGATCACCGTGCGCGGGCTCATGACGGTGGAGAGGTCGCCGTTCATGAAGGCGTTGCGGGTGAGATCCGCGACCCGGACCATGCGGTTGACGATGTCCCGGCCGCCGTCGCTCTGATAGTGCACCGCCTTCGACAGGACGATGTCCACCTCGCGGTCATGGGCGAGGTAGTTGAGCGTGGTGACGATGGACCAGCGGTCCATCTGGCCCTGGTTGATCTGCTGGGTGCCGTGGTAGAGGCCCGACGTGTCGCCGAGGCCCACCGTGTTGGCGGTGGCGAACAGCCGGAAGGCGGGGTGGGGGCGGATCACCCGCTTCTGGTCGAGGAGCGTCAGGCGTCCCGAGACTTCGAGCACGCGCTGGATCACGAACATCACGTCGGGGCGCCCGGCATCGTATTCGTCGAAGACCAGGGCCACGTTGTTCTGCAGCGCCCAGGGCAGGATTCCGTCCTGGAAGGCGGTGATCTGCTTGCCGTCCTTCACCACGATCGCGTCCTTGCCGACGAGGTCGATGCGCGAGACGTGGCTGTCGAGGTTGATCCGGATGCAGGGCCAGTTCAGGCGGGCCGCGACCTGCTCGATATGGGTCGACTTGCCGGTGCCGTGATAGCCGGTGACCATGACGCGGCGGTTGCGGGCGAAGCCCGCCAGGATCGCCAGGGTGGTCTCGCGGTCGAAGATGTAGTCCGGGTCGAGATCGGGAACGTGCTCCTCGCTCCGCGAGAAGGCCGGCACCTTGAGGTCGAGGTCGATGCCGAAGGCCTCGCGGACGGAGACCATCCGGTCGGGCAGCGCGGCTTGGGTGTCGTCAGAGAGCATACGGGACCTCGTCGAGGCGGGCTTCGGCAGGGGCCGGGCTCGCGGCTGTGTCACGGTGGCCATTGCGGGCTCCTGCGGGAGGCAGGATGTGGCATGCCACCTTTAAAAGGCTGCGTCGGCGGACGCCAAGGGGTGCGAAAGCTCGATATAGGGCCTCCCGCGCCGATTGCCGCAACTCACCGCGGGTCATTTGCAAAAACGTGCATCGATCGTGCCGTCCGGGAGCGCTCGGCTCAGCACAGGCCGGCGGCGCGCAGGGTGTCGTGGGCGCGGATGATGTCGCGCAGGCGTTCCTCGAACGAGCGGTCGCCGCCATTGGCGTCGGGGTGGAAGCGCTTCACCAGCACCTTGTACTGCGCCTTGATGGCGGCGGTGTCGGCGTTCTCGTCGAGGCCGAGGACGTCGAGGGCCTTGAGAGCCGCCACCGAGAGCTTCGGACGGCGCGGCTCGGGCTTCGCCCGGCGCGCGGTCTCGCCGACGCCTTCGCTGCGCAGGATGTCGAGGGGGTCGACATAGGCCCAGTCGCGCTTGGCCTCGCCCGGCTTGGCGGCGCCGGTGCGCGTCGCCGGGTTCACGCCCATCGCCCAGGTCGGGCGGTGCCCGATCACGGCGTCCTTCTGGTAGGCCTGCACGGCGGCGTCGTTCATGCCGTCGAAGTAGTTGTAGGTGGCGTTGTAGGCGCGCACGTGGTCGATGCAGAAGCGCCAGTACTGCCCCTCCTCCTTGCGGCCCTTGGGAGCGCGGTAGAGACCGGCATTGGTGCAGCCGGGCGTCTCGCAGCCCGTCTGGGACGCAGCCTTGGGCTCGTCGCAGGTGGGCTTGCGCTTGATGCGGATGCTGTCGAACAGGCGCGAGTTGAGATCCATGGTGGGGCGATTATGAGAGGGCGGGTCCGAGACACAAGAGCGGCGGGCCTGATGACGCATGCTGAGATCGGGGGTTGACGACCCCGGAGCCTCCGGGCGCTTCCGGACCGGACTTCAGAGACGAAAGACGCGAGGAAACGATGGCCGACACGCTCAAGGACTGGATCACCGGAACGCTCGGCACGCAACTGGCGCCGCAGGCCCTGGTGGTGGTCGACGAATCCCACCTGCATGCGGGCCATTCCGGTTCCCGCCCCGAGGGAGAGACGCATTTCCGGGTCGAGATCGTCTCCGACGCCTTCGAGGGCAAGAGCCGGGTGGAGCGCCACCGCATCGTCAACGGCCTCCTCGACGAGGCCTTCAAGCGCGGCCTCCACGCCCTCGCCGTGAAGGCGAAGGCGCCGTCCGAGGCGGCCTGAACCCGCCCGGCACCCGAGGGATATGGTGGCGATGGCCCTGCAATGCACCCCGCATCTCGCCATCGACGAGGCCGAGCTCGACGAGACCTTCGTGCGCGCCTCCGGGCCCGGCGGACAGAACGTCAACAAGCTCTCGACGGCGGTCCAGCTCCGTTTCGACGCGCGGCGCTCGCAATCCCTGCCCGACGCGGTGGCGGTGCGCCTCATGCGCCTCGCCGGGCGGCGGCTGACGCAGGACGGCGTCATCGTCATCATGGCCCAGCAGTTCCGGACCCAGGACCGCAACCGGGCCGATGCCCGCGAGCGCCTCGCCGCCCTCGTCGCTGAGGCGGCGGTGCCGCCCAAACCCCGCCGGGCGACGCGGCCGACCCTCGCCTCGAAGAAGCGCCGCCTCGACGACAAATCCCGCCGCGGCGCCACCAAGCGCCTGCGCGGCGACGGCGGCGGAGACTGACTACTTCACGGGTCCCTGCGCGTCCGGCGGGTGATACTCCTCGGCGCCGGTGACGTAGGCGCTGCCGGGCTTCAGGATCGTGAGCGCGATGGCGACGAGGGCGAGGAGCGCCGCCAGGGCGGCCGGGAACAGGAAGGCATCCTCGCCGTAATGGGTCTGCAGGAAGCCGCCGACCACCGCGCCGGTGCTCAGGGCGCCCCAGAGCGGGGCCTGCAGCCAGAACGAGGGCGCGACCTTGCCCATCAGCAGGTTGGCGAGCCCGGTCCCGAAGCGCACCACCGCGCCGGTGACGTAGGTGAGGGCGAGGCTGCGCCCGGCCTCGTCCTGCAGCGTCGCGTTCTGCAGCCCCAGCGCCAGGACGATCGGATAGACGTGGAGCGGCCAGGCGAACGTGCCGTAGGGCATCACCAGGCCGACGGCGAGGAGCACCGCCTGCAGCAGCAGCAGCACCGAGAGGCGCCAGCGCCCGACCCAGGCCGCGATCAGCGTGCCGATGAAGGCGCCGAAGCAGAACACGACGATGACCGAACTGACCCGCGCCGTGCTCTCCCAGTCGAATTTGCTCACCGACACGCCGAAGCGCGTGGTGTTGCCGCTCATGAACGACATGAAGAGCTGGGAGAATTCGAGGAAGCCGATGGAATCGGTGCATCCGGCCAGGCCCGAAAGGGCGAGGGCGAAGGGTATGCGCGTGCTCGGGCTCGCGGGAAACGACTTGTCGGCCATGCGTCTGCACATGCTCCTTCGAAGGGACGTTCGGGATGGGGATGAGCCCGGACCTTACCGATCGAACGCGGCGGTGGAACCGCTCGCGTGCGGTCGATGGGCATCGGTGGGGGA
Source organism: Methylobacterium marchantiae (assembly GCF_042679825.1). Lineage (NCBI taxonomy): Bacteria > Pseudomonadati > Pseudomonadota > Alphaproteobacteria > Hyphomicrobiales > Methylobacteriaceae > Methylobacterium > Methylobacterium marchantiae. The sequence goes on from NZ_JBHTND010000016.1 coordinate 16,273, forward strand.
GTGCCGTGCCTTGCAACACACGGCGAACCGCTTCGGTTCAACCCGATCGTGCACAATGGGATTAAGCCCGGCCGGATCAGCCTCTGCGCAACACCGCGATGCGTCCCGCCACGTCGATCCCGCGCTCGCGCCGGATCACCGCCGGATCGAGCGTCAGGATCTCGAGGCCCGCCTCGTCGGCCACCCGCCGGAGATAGAATTCGCCGTGGGCGTAGCGGGCATCGGCCCCGAGGGTTAGGCCTTCGTCTTCCGCCCATTGCACCGTGAAGGCGACGAGGCCCGAGGGCCGCAGGATGCGGGCCGTCTCCGCCATCACCCGGGTGAGGCCGCCCACATAGATGAAGACGTCCGCCGCCACGACGAGGTCGGCGCTTTCCGCTGCCTCCTCCGTCAGCGCCTGTCCGAGATCGCCCTCCACCAGACGGTGGTAGCGCTTGCCCCGCGCCGCCTCGGCGAGCATGCCGGGCGAGAGATCGATGCCGGTGAGGGTGCGGGCGCGGCCGGCCAGCGCCTCGCCCATCAGGCCGGTCCCGCAGCCGAGATCGATCACGTCGCCGAAGCTCCCGGGCGCGGCGGCCACGGCATCGAGGGCCTTCACCAGCAGGTCCGGCCCGCGATAGTGCAGGTCGTCCACGAGGTGGCGCTCGAAACGCGGGGCGTAGCCGTCGAACAGGGCGCGGATATAGGCCGGCGAGATCGAGCCCAGGGCGGCGCCCTCGCCGATCTGGACGAGGCGCAGCCGCGCCCCGAGTTCGTCGTGCGGATCGAGGTCGAGGGCGTTGCCGTAGGCCCTCAGCGCGGCATGGTGGTCGGCGGCGTCCCGCGTGGCGAGGTGGCGCGCCTCGCGGGCCCTTCCGAGAAGGAACCAGGCCGCGGCATAACGCGGCGCGATCTCCAGGGTCTGCTCGGCCATCTCGGCCGCGCCCGCCGCATCGCCCTCGACGAGGCAGGCCTCGGCATAGGCGTAGCGCCGGTCGGCGAGGAGGTCGCCGGAGCTGTTCTGCAGGGAGGTGCGCGCTCGCGGGTTCATGCGGGTGCCCTATATCACGCCGCATGATCCGTGATCCCGCCCTTCGGTCCCGCGCATGAGCCTCCGCGCGGGCGACCTCCTGACCCAGACCCGCGAGGGCCTGTACTGCCCGCTCGGCGGATTCCACGTGGACCCGACCTGGCCGGTGCCGCGCGCCCTCATCACCCACGGCCATGCCGATCATGCCCGCTCCGGCCACGGCAAGGTGCTGGCCACCGGCCAGACCCTGCGGATCATGGCGGTGCGCTACGGCGAGGATTTCTGCGAGACCCGCCAGGAGGCGGTGCTCGGGGAGGAGATCCGCATCGGCGACGTCACCGTGCGCTTCGCGCCCGCCGGCCACGTCCTCGGCTCGGCCCAGATCGCGATTCAAGCGCAGGGCGTGCGGGTCGTGGTGTCGGGCGATTACAAGCGCGCCTACGACCCGACCTGCCTGCCCTTCGAGGTCGTCCCCTGCGACGTCTTCATCACCGAGGCGACCTTCGGCCTGCCGGTCTTCCGGATGCCCGACACGGCAGGCGAGGTCAGCAAGCTCCTCGACTCGGTCGCCCTGTTCCCCGAGCGCGCCCATATCGTCGGCGCCTACGCGCTCGGCAAGGCGCAGCGGGTCATGGCCCTGCTGCGGGAGGCGGGCTACGACCGGCCGATCTATCTCCACGGCGCCATGGAAAAGCTCACCGAGCTCTACAAGCGCGAGGGCATTCCCTTGGGTGAGACGCCGAAGGTGGTGGCGACGGAGCGTTCCAAGCTGCACGGGGCCATCGTCCTGTGCCCGCCCTCGGCGATCCAGGACGTGTGGTCGCGCAAATTCCCCGATCCGGTCACCTCCTTCGCCTCGGGCTGGATGCGGGTGCGCGCCCGCGCCCGCCAGAAGGGCGCCGAACTGCCCCTGGTCATCTCCGACCATTCCGACTGGCCGGACCTCTGCCGCACCATCCGCGAGACCGGGGCCGGCGAGGTCTGGGTCACCCACGGGCAGGAAGACGCCCTGGTGCATTGGTGCGGGACACAAGGCATCGCGGCGAAACCGCTGCACATGCTGGGCTATGGCGACGACGGCGAGGCCGAGCCCGCCGCGGCAGTAGAAGAGCCTCCGGCGGTTTCGGACGAGGCCGTGGCATGAACGACTTCGCCCATCTCCTCGACCGTCTGGCCTACGAGCCACGCCGCAACGCCAAGCTGCGCCTGCTGCAGGATTACTTCGCCCATGCCCCCGATCCGGAGCGGGGCTGGGCGCTCGCGGCCATGACCGGCAACCTCACCTTCCGCGAGGCCAAGCCCGCGATGATCCGCGGCCTGGTGGAGGCGCGGGTCGATCCGGTGCTGTTCGCCCTGTCGCACAATTACGTGGGCGATCTCGCCGAGACCACGGCGCTGATCTGGCTGTCTCAGAACCCTCCCGCCCCTGCGGGGGAGGGAGGGTCGACGCTCGCCCCCCCCGGCCACAACAACCCGCCGCCTCACATCCCCACCCTCTCCGAGGTGGTGCAGACCCTCGCCACCACGAAGAAAGCCGACCTTCCCGGCCATATCGCCGACTGGCTTGATGCCCTCGACGAGACCGGGCGCTGGGCGCTGCTGAAGCTCATCACCGGGGCGCTCCGCGTCGGCGTCTCGGCGCGGCTCGCCAAGACCGCGATCGGGGCGCTCGGCGGCCACGAGGCCGATGCGGTGGAGGAGGTCTGGCACGGCCTGGAGCCGCCGTATCTCCACCTGTTCGCCTGGGTCGAGGGACGGGGCGAGCGCCCCACCACCCTCAATCCCGCCCCGTTCCGGCCGCCGATGCTTTCCCATCCCATCGACGAGGAGACGGATTTCGACAAGCTCGACCCGGCCGCCTTCTCGGGCGAGTGGAAATGGGACGGCATCCGCGTCCAGCTCGCCGGCGGACGCGACGAGGCCGGGGAGCAGGTGGCGCGGGTCTATTCGCGCACCGGCGAGGACATCACGCACGCATTTCCCGATCTCGCCGAGGCGATCACCTTCACCGGCACCATCGACGGCGAATTGCTGATCCTGCGGGAGAGCCGCGTCCAGAGCTTCAACGTCCTGCAGCAGCGCCTCAACCGGAAGGCGGTCACGCCCAAGCTGCTGGAGGAATTCCCCGCCCATGTCCGGGCCTACGACCTCCTCACGGCGGAGGGCGAGGACCTGCGGCCGCTGCCCTTCGCCGAGCGCCGCGCCCGGCTGGAGGGGTTCGTCGCCGCCCTCGACCACGCCCGCATCGACCTCTCGCCGCTGGTGACGTTCGAGACTTGGGACGACCTCGCCGAGGCCCGCGCCGACCCGGCCTCGGTGGGGGCGGGGGAGGATGCCGACGCGATCGAGGGCGTGATGCTGAAGCTGCGCGACAGCCCCTATCTCCCCGGCCGCCCCAAGGGGCCGTGGTGGAAGTGGAAGCGCGAGCCGCATCTCGTCGACGCGGTGATGATGTATGCCCAGCGCGGCCACGGGAAGCGCTCGTCGTTCTACTCCGACTACACGTTCGGGGTCTGGCGCGAGCGGCCGGAGGGCGGGCGGGAACTGGTGCCGGTGGGCAAGGCCTATCACGGCTTCACCGATGCGGAACTGGCCAAGCTCGACCGCTACGTCCGCAACAACACCACGAAGCGCTTCGGCCCGGTGCGCGAAGTGGCCTACGGAATCGACCAGGGGCTGGTTCTGGAAATCGCCTTCGAGGGGGTGCAGCGCTCCACCCGGCACAAATCGGGCGTCGCCATGCGCTTCCCCCGGGTCCATCGCATCCGCTGGGACAAGCCGGCGGCCGAGGCCGACCGGATCGAGGCCCTGGAGACCATCCTGGCCCGCGGCGAGCGCGAGATCGCGCCCGGCGCCGTCATCGCAGAGGAGACACCATGAGAGGATCTGGCAGGATCGGCGGGATCGAGGGGTTTCAGGAGGGCGAGGTCCGGCGCCAGGCGAGCGCCCGCCTCACCGTCTCGACGCCCGGCCAGGGTTTCACCGACATCACCGCTGCCGTGGCCGATTTCCTCGCGCGGAGCGGCATCGCGCAGGGCCTGCTCAGCGTGTTCTGCCGGCACACTTCGGCCTCCCTGACGATCCAGGAGAATGCCGATCCCGATGTCCGGACCGACCTGATGACGGCCCTGGACGGCTTCGCCCCGCGCCATTCCGGCTACGTCCACGGCATCGAGGGGCCCGACGACATGCCGGCCCATATCCGCACCCTGCTCACCGATTCCGGCCTCGCCATCCCGGTGACGGGCGGACGCCTCGCCCTGGGGACGTGGCAGGGTATCTACCTCATCGAGCACCGCGACCGGCCGCATAGGCGGGAGGTGATGCTGCACGTGATCGGGTTGTAAGAGTGCTCTGACTGGACATATGTTCACTTAGCAGTCTTCGTAATTGACAGTAGGCATCGAAAAGTCAATAATTCTTTTTTTATTTATCTAGATAAATTTTTACTTCGATCTATGATGGATCTAAAAAGCCATCAATTGCTAAAATTAATGAATACTAGATATAATTTATTGACGAGAGCGCGAAATGCAGAACAGGCTATTAACGCTGTAGATTGTAGAAGGGAATTCTAATGCATTGCGTACATTTTAATTGCCTTGGCGCACTAGCATAACGGATGAGGGTGTGCATGATCTACGTTTTGGAGCCACGCTGAATCCTGTCGCAAACGAGTTGCCCAATGCTAGGTCTATCTCCACGGAATATTCTAATTTATAGTGTTATATTCCTGAGTGGATTATGTTTTGGTGTAATTTATTATAAATATTATTTAGCGAATACAAGCTTTATAGCCGCAGCCCCCAATCCTATAAAGTTTACCTCGGATGAGCCGCCTCTTGTTCCGAGTGCGGCTCCTGATCCGTTGAAGTTTCAAGCTCACGAATCTTTGGAAAGTAAAGTGTCTTCTGAAGGGCTCGAACAAAGCGCGACGAAGCAACCTGCTCCCGATTTGACGCCGAAAGCGAATCCGTCGCAGGACACTACAGTCAACCCAGGCTTCGAGCAACGTGTGCAGCCCGAGATAGACAAGAACCAACAAGCGAGTAAGGGCGGCATTTCTTCCGGCGTCGGAGATAATAACTCTATTGAGAGTCGAGTAATTACGCTCAAAGACGAAGGTATCGGGTCTGGGTCCACGGGCGGTTTGTCAAGTTTTGCCGAAAGACCATTACATCGGAAAAGATTTCAAAATTGTGCGCTATCGTTTATTAAGGCTTTAAACAATAAAAGAGATAATAATAATGTTGATATCCGCTCTAGAGGCGTAGTAGCTGATTTCTATGGGGTCGAATGGGCGGGCGAAGAATTTACATATAACTTGAAAATATTAGGACCAAGTCGTCTTTTGTCTCAGAGTATGGCCGGGTATTGGGAAAAGCTCCGTCTTCGCTTTGAAGGAGAAATTAAATCCCGCTCTGCAAGTAAAATTACTATTATATATAGAATTTTTACACCAGATAGTCAAATAGTGAAGGAGCGCGAAGACACGGTTCCGCCAGACGGAAGATATGCTGAGATGGATATCTCTCATGTTTCCAATACGTTTGAATTTCAAAATAAAATTGCTACTTGGTTGCAGGAATGCCTTGGAAGGGGTGATAAATGAGGCTATCTTATCTTAAAAACTTGGTAGGATTTGGGCTCGTTGGATTGCATATCGTTTCTGTATTATTCTGTTATTTATGGATAGAAGAAAAAATGAGTTCGCAGAGTTTCAGAATAACTTTGCTGCTCATTGCTCCCGTCTCGGCAGTGTATGCAATGGCATTCCTTAAGGACGCGATTCGCCATATGTATGACATCGTCGAGGACGATAGTCATATTAGTATGACTTTCTCATTGTTATCAATAATTTTCTCCACATTTTTCGGGTTGCTAGTAATATACAATCTCTATTCATTTAAAATCGGAGCAATTCAAGACCCTGATGATTTAAAAGACAGGCTTGCTATGATTGAAGTAGCTGCGGGCGGCTTCCTTGGAATAATATTTGAAACGCTTTTCTCAGGTTACAAGCAAGCAAGTAATCCTAGCGCATCGCGGACGAAGTAAATAAATAAGCTTTACATCTGTTCTATGGCGATTTGATAAGTGTTTATGGTCGGATTTAATTTAACTCAAAATGAGTGATGGCAAGAAGATGTTCGGCGATTTGCCTTCCAAGCAATAAAAGACCCAACAGAAGGCGAGGCTAACCGTACTGACATCCACGGCATCGAGGGGCCGGACGACATGCCTGCCCATATCCGCACCCTGCTCACCGATTCCGGCCTCGCCATCCCGGTGACGGGCGGACGCCTCGCCCTGGGAACGTGGCAGGGCATCTACCTCATCGAGCACCGCGACCGGCCGCACCGGCGGGAGGTGATGCTGGCGGTGGTGGGGGCGTAGTCGGGTCCGTGGCGGGCGATCCGTGCCATCGTCCTGGAGATTGTTTGCGTTGTTTTCCAAGGCTCTACCTCATCCTGAGGTGCCGCGCAGCGGCCTCGAAGGAGCCTTCCAGGGATCGCTTTGATATCTGGAACCCTCCTTCGAGGCCCTTTGCTCTTGCAAAGGGCACCTCAGGATGAGGCGGTCCGATGGGATGATCAGCTCTGGCAGCTGATCCACCCTGGCATGAGAATCCGCAGGGAAATCCGATCGAATGGCTCTCAAGCGGAGGTTCGTCGGGTGGAGTGCCCGGAAATCCCGCGACGCGCTACCGACCGAGGATGCGCTTGCGCCGCTGCCACGTGGCGGCCTCGCGCGGGATGCGCGAGAGCCGCTCGACCGGGTAGGGTTCGTGCAGCAGCTCGAACCCGGACGTGCCGTTCTGCGCCAGGACGTGGCTGTAGCCCGAGGTCAGGACCACCGGAAGGTCGGGATGGTCGCGGCGGATCGCCTGGGCGAGGTCGATGCCGTTCATGCCCGGCATCGCCACATTCGCTGCGAGCCGGGCCAGGGCCTCGTCCGCGCCGGCCGTCACCGCCTCAGGCGGCCCGGACGGTCGCCAGGAACCGGGCCACCTCCCCGTTGAGATGCTCCGACTGACGCGACAGCTCGGAGGCGGAGGACAGCACCTGGTTCGCGGCCTCGCCGGTCTCCTCGGCGGCATTGGCCACGCCGGAGATGTTGGAGGTGACCTCGCCGGTGCCGACCGCCGCCTGGGTCACGTTGCGCACGATCTCCTGGGTCGCCGCGCCCTGCTCCTCCACCGCGGCGGCGATCGAGGTGGCGACGCTGCTGATCTCCTCGATCCGCGTGCTGATCTCGGCGATGGCCGAGACCGCCTGCCCGGTCGAGCTCTGGATCCGGGTGATCTGGTCGGTGATGTCCTGGGTCGCCCGCGCGGTCTGATTGGCGAGTTCCTTGACCTCGGCCGCCACCACGGCGAAGCCCCGGCCGGCCTCGCCGGCGCGCGCCGCTTCGATCGTCGCGTTGAGGGCCAGCAGGTTGGTCTGCCCGGCGATCGTCGAGATCATCGCCACCACGTCGCCGATCCGCGAGGCCGCCGCGCTCAGTTCCTGAACCAGGATGCGGGTCTGGCCCGCCTCGCTCACCGCGGCCCGGGCGAGATGGGCCGAGCCGTCGACCTGACGTCCGATCTCCTGGACCGACGAGCCGAGCTCCTCGGCCGCCGCCGCCACCGTGTTCACGTTCGCCGCCGCTTCCTCTGCGGCCGCGGCGACGGTGGTGGACTGGCTCGCCGTCTCGGTCGCCGTCGCCGTCATCGCCTGAGCCGTCGCCTGCAGCTGCGTCGCCGCCCCGCCGATGCCGCTCACCACGCCGGTGATCGAGGTCTCGAAGCCGTGGATGAGCTGGTTCAGCATCTCGGCCCGCCGCATCTTCTGCGCCCGGTCGGCCTCCTGCTCTGCCTGCATCCGCTCACGCTCGATCGCATTGTCGCGGAACACGAGGACGGCACGGGCCATCTCGCCCACTTCGTCCGTGCGTTCCGCTTCCGCCAGTGTCACGTCGGTCCGGCCGGCGGCGAGGGCGTCCATGGTCCGGCTCAGCCGGTTCATCGGGCGCACGATCGAGCGGATGATGAGGTACGAGGCGCCGCCGAGGACCAGCATGACCGCGGCACCGACGACGAGCAGACGCTCCACCTGAATCCAGATCGTCGTCATCAGGTCGCTGATGTGCACGCCGGTGCCGATGAAGAGGCCCCACGGCTTGTAGAAGCGGAAGAAGCTGATCTTCGAGGTCGCCTCGGTCTCGCCCGGGCGAACCCAGGCATACCGCACCGTCGCCTGCCCGTCGCGGGCCGCGCGGGGCAGCACGTCGGCGATGAAGTGGAAGCCGTCGGTGTCCGCCTGCTGGCTGTAGTCGCGGCCGACCATCGCCGGCTTTATGTGGGCGACGAAGACGGCCTTCTCGTCGAGGACGAAGAAGTATCCGTCGCTTCCGTAGGTCATGGCGGTGATGTCGTTCAGGGCCGCAGCACGGGCGGCCTGCTCGGTCATCTCCGATTTTTCGGCGAGGGTCCGATACCGCTCGATGAGGTTCGTCGCGGCCTCGGTCAGGGACGCCATGCGGGCGACGCGCTGATCGAGCATGTTCTGATACTGATAGTACAGCGTGACCCCGCTCAAGACGACCAGACTCAAGCCCGCGAGAGCGACGAGCGAATAGAGCTTGCGAGGCAGCGTGAACCGAAACATGAAGGTCATCTCATCCGAAGCCGCGGGGCATGCGCACGCTCTTGCCGTGTGTAAAATCCACGTCGACATTTAAGATCGGATGAAAGGCCCTGATCGGACCAGAACGATCGCCATGGACTGTTGCGGAACGGGTCCGCCTCTATTGATGAACGTCGCGCGCGGACTGAATAGAGGCGCCGCATCATGGAGCAGCCCGAGGACTCGAGTCCTTCTCCACCGGTCCGGATCGCGCGGCCACCGGCGGACGGACCCCGGCGGAGCCGCCGAAGGCCCCAGTCTCATTGTGGCCTGGCCTTCAGGCGGCCTCGGCCACGAACTTCGCATGCCCCTTCGCCCTGAGCTCGCAGGCCGGGCACGTGCCGCAGCCATAGCCCCAGGCGTGGCGCTCGCCGCGCGTCCCGAGGTAGCAGGTGTGGGTGTCCTCGACGATGAGGTCGACCAGGGGCCGGCCGCCGAGGTCCTGCGCCATCGTCCAGGTCTCGGCCTTGTCGATCCACATGAGGGGGGTGTGGAGGACGAAGCGGCGGTCCATGCCGAGGTTGAGCGCCACCTGCAGCGCCTTGATCGTGTCGTCGCGGCAATCGGGATAGCCGGAATAATCCGTCTCGCACATGCCGCCGACGATGTGGCCGAGCGAGCGCCGGTAGGCCAGAGCCGCCGCGAAGGTGAGGAAGATGATGTTGCGGCCGGGCACGAAGGTGTTGGGCAGGCCGCCCGCCTCAAGGGCGATCTCGGTGCTGCGGGTGAGGGCGGTCTCGGAGACCTTGCCGAGGGCGTCGAGGGCGATGGTGTGGTCGCGGCCGAGGCGCCGGAGCCAGGCCGGGTTCATGCCCGCCATCGCCTCGCGCAGGATCGCCCGCCGGTCGAGCTCGACCCTGTGGCGCTGGTTGTAGTCGAAGCCGAGGGTCTCCACCCTGGAAAAGCGCTCCAGCGCCCAGGCGAGGCAGGTGGTGGAATCCTGTCCGCCGGAGAACAGGACCAGGGCGCCGTCGTCGCTCATGCTCGGGCTTCGCCTTCGTATTCGGCCCAGGACATCGGGGTCTCCATCACCTTGACCGAGGACAGGCCGGGGAGGGCGGGCTTCGTCCGATGCCAGATCCAGGCCGCGATATGCTCGGCGGTGGGATTCTCCAGCCCCTCGATCTCGTTGAGGCAGTAATGGTCGAGCTGGGCCAGGATCGGCGCGAAGGCGTGCTCCACGTCGAAGAAGTCCACCACCCAGCCCGATGCCGGGTCGACGGCGCCGGAGATCGTCAGCTCGACCCGGTAGGAATGCCCGTGCATCCGGTGGCAGCGATGGGTCTCGGGCACGTTGGGCAGGCGGTGGGCCGCCTCGAAGGTGAAGGCTTGGGTGATCTTCATGAGAGCCGATTCCGAGGTTCTTCGCACGGCGGGTGTGACCGATACACGGTCACGGAATGCCGATGATCTTGTGGGTCTGCAGCGACAGCCGCCACCGCGCGTCGCGGCGGCAATACTCCACCGCCGCCCGCGTATGGGCAAGGCGGTCGGGCCCGTCCATGGGCTGGAGCCAGTGGTGGCGGAAGTCGAGGGCGGCGAAGCGCTCGGGCCGCGCCTCGTCCTGGGGGTAGACCAGCTTCAGCTCGTGGCCGGTGGTCTGCACCAGGGGATTGCCGGCCTTGGGGCTCACGCAGATCCAGTCGATCCCCTCGGGCGCGGCGAGCGTGCCGTTGGTCTCCACCGCGATCTCGAAGCCGCGCGCATGCACCGCCGCGATCAGGGCGGGGTCGAGCTGCAGCAGCGGCTCGCCGCCGGTGAAGACCACGTAGTGATGGGACGCGCCGCCCTCCCAGGTGGCGGCGATGGCGTCGGCCAAAGCCTCCGCCGTGGCGAAGCGCCCGCCGCCCTCGCCGTCCATGCCGACGAAGTCGGTGTCGCAGAAGGTGCAGGCGGCCGTCGCCCGGTCCTCCTCGCGGCCGGACCAGAGATTGCAGCCGGCGAACCGGCAGAACACCGCGGCCCGGCCCGCCTGGGCCCCCTCACCCTGGAGGGTGTGGAACAGTTCCTTGACCGCGTAGCCCATCGCTCTCTCAGCCGATCTCCCCGGAAGGAGCCCGCCCCACGATGGGGAAAGGCCCGATCTCTCGTGGAAACCCCATAGCCGCCCGAGCCGCCGGAGGCCATGGCGCGGGGCCGGACGCATCCATGCATGGGGGAAGGGGCGGGAGACGATGAGGCCCCACCGCTCCCCGAACGCAGCGTCGCGCCTTGCCTCGTCACCTCATGACGGCACGGCCGTCACCGGCCGCGAACGATCGGCAGCCGTGCCAGATGAGCGTCGATCGCCTCGACCGCGGCGGCCGGCAGGGGCAAGTGCTTCTTCTCCCCCTTCCACTGGGCCAGAAACCGCTCGGTGGTGTCCTCCGCCACGGCCAGCGCCGGACGGACCGGCAGACCTGCCTTGTCGGCCAGATAGGAGAGCTCCTCGCGCGTGAAGCCGTCGAACCGCCTCGTCCGGGCGAACTTCAGCGCGAAGCTGTCATCCTGCATGTACGGAATGGTCGAGACGAAGTCATAGGCCGGCGCCAGCAGCGGCGTGCGCCGGTCGGGATAGATCAGCGACCAGTTCTTCAGGTGCATGTCGGCGTTGCCGATCAGGACGCTGAACACCATGCGGCGGATGAATTCGGCAATGCTGTCGCCGCCGCTCTCGATCCCGAGCACTTGGGCGAGACGGCGCAGCGTCGCCTTCTTGTATTTGTCCTCCGGGTAGACTCCGAAGACCTGCGCGAAATCCTCGATATGGACCGGTCCGTCCGCCCTCCTGTCGAACCGCCTGATCGCGAAGGCCCGTCCCTTGAGGGCGCCGATTCCGTCCGGCAGGCCGTCGATCGATCGCACATCGAGCAACTGGATGTCGGGGACGTCGATCCCCACCGACCGCGCGAGGCTCATCATGGCGTACTCGTTCTCCGGCACGCCTTCGAAGCGGATCGAGGGCAGCTTCACGATCCACTCGCCGCCGACGCCCTGGGCGGGAATGACGAGACCGCCATTCTTGCCGCTGTTCTTGATGGCCGAGAATTTGAGCTGCACACCGGCAAGGGAGAAGCGCAGCGCGTTCTCCCGATCACGCTGGACGGCCTTCGCAGAGGCGTCGTCCGCTGTCGGCGGCCAGGCTTCTCCGTCGGCCGGTACGACGGTCACGGCACCGGGCAGGTCTCGCCCGAGGACCCACAGCAGGTAGAATTCGCGCTCCACATGCACGCCCGCCCGCTCGGCGAGGTAGGTCCGCAGGGGGCCTTCGGGCAGCAGATTGGCGAAGAAAGGTGCGACGCGCCGCTGTGTCGCCGGCAGGTCCGTGATCAGTCCGCCGAGCTCGTCCTTGAAGGACAGACTCAGGATGGGCCTGTCCCGGCGCTCGATATGGCTGTCGCTGAACGCGAAAATGGTGCGGTCGCCGCCCACGCGGGTCAGCGTGCCGATCGTCTCGCCATGGAGCCGTACGTCGAGAACGGAGACGTCAGGCATCGTCCTCCTCCTCGTCGAGCGTGTAGGCCGGCCGGATGGCGGCCTCCGCGACAGCCGGGTGACGGACGATGTCGCTGCGGACGTCGCCGAGCGTTCTCGCCGCGCTCCTCATCGCAGTCTTCACGCCCGGCTCCCGCATGTGGCGCGCAAGAGCTTCGGCATTCGCGGTGGCAAGGGGCAGACGCTGCAGGAGTCTCAAACGGTCGACCGCCTTCTCCACGCGGGCCATAGCCTCCCGTGGGATCGTCACCGTCTGCAGGTGGGTGGCGAGGTCGGCGAGCCGTTCCGCATCCGGCGAGGGATCCAGGCGGACAACCGCGCGCGACATGTCGGCGATGCGCCTGAGATTGTCGTGAAGCCGCGCCAGCCGCCCGGTATCCGCCGAGGGCGCCGTCGTCCTGACGATGCTGTCTACGGCGGGAAGGGCCTTGCGGGGGACCAGCCGTACATCGAGATCGAGGACGCGCGCGAGTGCGATCAGGCTGGACAGTTGCAGGTCGACCGCGCCGCTCTCGATCTTCGAGATGTGGCTCTGCGGCAGGCCGGTGAGTTCGCCGAGCGCGGCCTGACTCAGGCCCCTGTCCGTCCGGGCCGTTCTCAAGCTCTTGGCAATGTCGCCGACCGCAGACATGATATGCCCTGATATATGTTTCTGGAGATTTATGCACTTTAGCATATTGCTACGATCAAGAATGCAGAAGTAAATATGTTTATGCATATAGATTCATGAAGAAATGTGTCGTGACGGATGAGGTTGCGGAACGGCCGACCTGTGGCGGCGCCACATAACCTGGCAAGCTCGATGCCGACTGCGGTCACCCAACGCGTTCATCCGGAGTCGGTCGTCAACCTCGTTAAGATGTCCATACCAAACGATCCATGAACATCCAAGTATACAGCGGATATATCTCAACCTTGATTGATATAAATTTGAATTAATATTGTTTTACCCTTCAGAGACTCCTGCTTTCGATTGGGCTAAACCAGGAAAGATTTTTTGCGCTGGCACCACACGCCGGATTTCGATCGAAAGCACATCTCGGTCACTGAAGCCGGCCGCGACGAACCGCGTGCAACGCACCATCGGCGCGCGCCTTCGCCACGGTCTTGCCACGGAGACGGCGTTGATGGGGGTTCGCGCCGGGGCTTCTCGTCGAGAGGGCCGGAGGTTGGCATCTCTCGCCAAAGCTCGGCCGTTGCGCTACTTTTTCTTCGGACGGACCGGCCATGATGGCGTCGGGGCGTTCCCAGTCGAGACAGGCCTGATGTCGAACCGATCGTTGCGCCGCCTCGTCCTTGGTCTCGCGACGGCCGCGGGATTGCTCGGAGCGGGTGCGGCCGGCGCGGTGACGTCGCCGATCCTCGTGGTCGAGGTCGATTCTGGCAAGGTCGTCTATTCGCAGGGCGCCACCGACCCGTGGTTTCCCGCCTCCATCACCAAGCTGATGACCACCTACGTCGCCCTCGACCTGGTGCGGCAGGGCAAGGTCTCCCTCGATTCGCTCATCACCATCTCGCCCGCCGCCGCCGCCGAGCCGCCCTCGAAGATGGGCTTCCGGCCGGGCACGCAGCTGACCCTCGACAACGCCCTGAAGATCATCATGGTCAAGTCGGCCAACGACGTGGCCTGGGCCATCGGCGAGAATCTCGGCGGCTCCGTCGAGGGCTTCGCCGCCCTCATGAACGAGACCGCCGCCCGGATCGGCATGCGCGAGAGCCGCTGGACCAATCCCAACGGCCTGCCGGATGCCCGGCAATGGACCTCGGCCCGCGACATGGCGGTGCTCGGCCGGGCGCTGATCCGCGACTTTCCCGACAATCGCGCCCTGTTCTCGATCAGCGCGATCCAGTTCGGCAAGTCGATCATGGCCAACCATAACGGCCTGCTCGGCCGCTATGCCGGGGCCGACGGCATGAAGACCGGCTTCATCTGTTCGGGCGGGTTCAACGTGGTGGCCAGCGCCACCCGCAACGGCCGGCGCCTCATCACCGTGATCATGGGCCAGCCGAGCGCCCGCGAGCGCGACCTCAAGGCCTCCGACCTGTTCGATTACGGCTTCGCCCAATCGGCGGGATGGACCGCGCCCACCCTCGATTCGCTGCCCGCCTCGTCCATCGCCGAGCCGCCGGACCTGCGCCCCTATATCTGCGACAAGCGCAAGCCGCTGCCGATCGACGAGGGGCCGGGCCCCATCGCCTCGCAGGCCGGCAGCGAGAACGCCTCGATCCTCGCCGCCGCCGCGCCCGTGGGCTCGGCGCTGGCCTTCGCCACCCTCAACAACGGCTCGCTCAAGGGCCGCGCCCTGCCGCCGCGTGCGCCGCTGCAGCCGATCCTGGTCTGGATCGGCCGCGATCCGGCCGAAGGCGCCATCGCCCTGAACGAGCAGGCCGAGGCCGAGAAGGCGGAGAAGGCCGCCAAGATCGCGGAGGTCCGCAAGACGAAGCTCGACGCGGCCAATGCCAAGCGCGAGGCGGCCAAGCTCGCCAAATCCGACGCCAAGGGCAAAAGCGAATCGAAGTCCAAGGCGACGGCTCACGGCAAGGGGGCGGTGCCGGCCAGTGCCAGCGCCTATGCGCCGGTGGAGACCACGCCCGTGATCGCCGGGGCCGCAAAGTCCTCCAAGGCGGAGACGGCGAAGAAGCCTGCGGCCAAACCCGCCGCGAAGGCCGCCGCCAAGCCCGCGCCCAAGGCGTCGGAGAAGCCGGCCGCCAAGGCCGAGGCGAAGCCTGGCGCCAAGCCGGTCAAGAGCGCGGCAAAGGGGACGAGCACCAAGGCCGCCGCCGAGGAGTGAGACGGCGGGGCGAGGATTGAGCCGAAGGCGCCGGCGGGTTAGGCCGGCTCCATGGCCAGTCCTTCCACTCCCGCTCCCGCCGACCCGCGCCGTCCGGAGCCGATCCCGCTCACCGTGCTCACCGGCTTCCTCGGGGCCGGCAAGACGACCCTGCTCAACCGGATGCTGCGCGATCCGGCCCTGTCCGACACCGTGGTCATCGTCAACGAGTTCGGCGAGATCGGCCTCGATCACCTGCTGATCGAGACGGTGGACGAGGACATGATCCTGCTCGGCGCCGGCTGCCTGTGCTGCACCGTGCGCGGCGACCTGATCGCCACCCTCGAGGACCTGCTGCGCAAGCGCGACAACGGCCGCATCACGCCGTTCCGCCGGGTGGTCATCGAGACGACCGGCCTCGCCGACCCGGCCCCGATCCTCCACGCGCTGATCTACCACCCCTATCTCGCCATGCGATATCGGCTCCAGGCCGTCGTCACCGTGGTGGACGCGGTCAACGGTGATTCCACCCTCGATTCTCATCCCGAGGCCCTGAGGCAGGCCGCCGTCGCCGACCGGATCGTGCTCGCCAAGGAAGATCTGGTAAAGCGAGACCGCCTCGCCGGCGGCAGCGACGCCCTGCGCGCCCGGCTCCACGCCCTCAACCCGGCGGCGCCGATCCACGGCCCCGACATCGCCCCGTCCGAGCTGCTCGGCGGATTCTTCGGGCTCGACGGCAAGAGCGAGGATGTCCGGTCCTGGCTCGGGGCGGAGGCCTTCTCCGACCACGGCCATCATCACGGACACCACCATCACGACGTGAACCGGCACGATGCCGCGATCCGCGCCTTCACCCTGACCAGCGACGTGCCGGTGAAGCGGGCCGCCTTCGAGATGTTCCTCGATCTCCTGCGCTCCGGCCACGGCCCCAAGCTCCTGCGCCTGAAGGGCCTCGTGGCGCTCGCCGAGGAGCCCGACCGGCCGGTGGTGGTCCACGGCGTCCAGCACGTGATCCACACGCCCGTCCAGCTCGCCGCCTGGCCCGATGCGGACCATCGCTCACGCCTCGTCCTCATCGTGCGCGACCTGGAGCCGGCCTTCGTCACCGGGCTATGGGACGCCTTTCTCGGGCGTCCCAGGATCGACGCACCCGACGCGGCGGCGCTCACGGCCAATCCGCTGGCAATTCCGGGAGGCTGATCGCCGCAATCCGGTACGAACCGCCCTGCAATCCGGCACGAAGGGCCCTGGAATCCGGTACCGAAGCGCCCTGCAATCCGGTATCGAAGGCGCTCTCGATCCGCCACGCACCGTCCCGTTTCGAGCCCGTCCGCCGCGGCATCCGTTTTGATCGTGTCCACCATGTTCGGCCGCAGGGCGGAGCACGGCGTCCCACCCCGGGACGGATGGGCAGCGGGATCGCGGAATGAGACAGGGGCTGAGCATCATCGAAGGCGGACGCCCTCTCACGGAGGTCGATCTGGACGCCGGCGATTGGCGCATCGATCTCCGGCGCCCCCACGCGGTGGAGCCGGTGGAGGCCGAGGCGTGGCGCGCGCTTCTCACCCGAATCCGGTGGCCGGAGCCGATCTACGCCGACCCGGACTATCTCCTCACCGCCGCCGTGCATCAATCCGGTGGTCGCGATCTCGTCTTCGCCTTCGCCTGGAGCGAAGCGGGCGAGCGCTCGCGCCTGCGTGGAATCGTCCCCCTCGCCATGCCGCATGGTCTCTGGGGCAACGGCCGGGCTCAGGCCTGGTACCCGCCGGGACCTTTTCTCGCGCCCACCATCGAGCCCGACTGCCACGACGAGGTCGAGGCCGCCTTGCGGGCGGCGATCAGGGCCGTCCATCCCCGCTCGACCCTGGTCCTGATGCCGCCCGCCGTCACCGTCCCGGCCAAGGCGGTGGCGCCTCTCTCCGCCCAGGCCAACGGCGGCGGAATTCCGGAGAAGGATCGCGTCGGCGTGCGTCTGGCCGGGCCATGGACCCGCAGCGGCGTGGAGATCGAGCGCATCACCGAGCCGCGGCGCATCCGCGATGCGGTCGAGGCCTACCTCTCGTTCGATGCGCAGGTGTCCGGCGAACCGATCGTGAGAGACCCTTCAGCCTCGTCCATGGTCCGCGTGGTGACGCGGCGCTTCGCCCAGAGGCGTCAGACCAGCGTCGACTTCGCGCGCAAGGGTGGTGTCATCGTGGCGGCCGCCCTGCGCCTCGGCAGCGGTCCCGGCTCGATCGTGTGGCGACAGGCGGAAGGGCGGGCGGCTTGAAACCTCGGTCCGGAGAACGGGCCGCGATACCTACTCGTCCTCGCCGAACTTGTTGGCGAGGAGTTCGGTGATGGCGGCGAGGCAGGCCTCGGCGTCGCTGCCCGTCGCCACCACGGCGATGGAGGTGCCCTGCGCCGCGCCGAGGGTGAGGAGGCCCATGATGGAGCGCCCGCCCACCGTCTCGCCCGAGCGCGTGACCGTCACAGCGGCCTCGAACTTCTCCACGGTCTGCACGAATTTGGCCGATGCGCGCGCGTGCAAGCCGCGCCGATTGATCACCGGAAGCATGCGCAGTTGCCCACCCTCCGGAACCGAGATCTCGGATTCGACATCGTTGTCGTCGTAAGCGTCGCTCATGGGCGTATGCCGTCCCTGTCGCTCCTGTCGGTCCACGAACCGGGAGTCCGGTGCGGCCGATCGTGTCTCCGTCCAGTGATGGCACGGCCACGCAGAGGCAGCGCCGCGCGAAATCGCCACGCTTGCCTGATAAGCCGACACAGGATGTTTGGGGAAGTCCGTTTGTCTCGCGGAAGTGTTATTTGCCGGCGAGGACACGCGAGGCGACATTGATGTACTTCCGCCCCGCCTCCTGGGCATGGAGCACGGCATCGCCCAGAGGCTCGGCATCGCGTACGCTGGCGAGCTTGATCAGCATCGGGAGATTGATCCCGGCCACCACTTCCACCTGGCCGCCATTCATGCAGGACAAGGCTAGATTGGACGGTGTGCCGCCGAACATATCGGTGAGCACGACGACGCCTTTTCCGGAATCGACCCGGCCCACGGCGGTGACGATGTCGAGCCTGCGCAGCTCCATATCATCCTCTGGACCGATCGTGATCGTCTCGATCTGCTTTTGCGGGCCAACCACGTGTTCAAGCGCAGCCTTGAACTCGGTGGCGAGCAGCCCGTGGGTGACGAGCACCATTCCAATCATCGATACGTGTTCCGACACCCAGTGGGAGCCGCCATTTTGTGCAGCGCAAGGTCGAGCGCAAGACGAGAGTTACGTTTTGCGCATCCTAGCCCCAGGATCATGCCATGTGGGTGCTCAGCACGCTATACGCGAGAGGCCGGATCGCATGAGACGGCGCCAAGGTGCGTCCGTGGGGCAACGCTCCCTCTCCCGAACAGGATGTCGAGGATGATTCCGGGCGCCAAGCCACTGTCGCGTATGCTGCGGTCCAGCATGATTCGGCGAATCGTCTTGCCCAGGAGATCAGTGGTGTCGGGCGACGCATTGGGAAGTCGCGGCAGCGTCTCTACCAGATCGACCACAATCCGGACGATTGCGGCATCGGCCAGCGAAGATTGCGGTACGAGTCCCAGTCCCCGGATCTCGATCAGGCCGTGAAGCGCGCGATGGCAGCGAGCAACGACGCGACCGTGGCAATGTTGGATCCCGATCCGATCGTCTCCCACCAGGGCGGCATAGCTGCCGTCTTGTCTGGCTCGATCGAGGAGGGAGAGAGCCAAGCTCGACTTGCCGGCGCCTGCCTCTCCCCGGATGAGGATGCCCGCCTCACGATAGACGATGCAAGTGGCGTGGATCGTCAGCGCCGGTTCGGAACGGCTCCGGTCCATAAGCCGCCTCGTCTAGCGGGATGCGGCGGGCAGGCGCACGACGAACCGTGCTCCGCGCACCGTCGGCTCACCGTTCTCATCGGCCGGGCCAGGCCGGTTCTCGGCCCGGATGGCGCCACGATGAGCCTGGACGATCTGGCGCGAGATCGAGAGACCGAGGCCGGAATTCTGGCCGAACCCTTGTTCCGGCCGGTCGGTGTAGAAGCGCTCGAAGATCCGCTCCAGGGCATGTTCGGGGATGCCGGGTCCCTCATCCTCGACGATCAGCTCGACGTCGGCGCGGGCCCGGCGCAACGCTACCCGCACCTTGGCATCCGGGGGTGAGAACGAGCGGGCATTGTCGAGGAGATTGTTGACGACTTGCCCTAGCCGGCTGTCATGACCGAAGATCATGAAAGGCGCCTCCACATCGCCGGAGGGGGCGTCAACGTCGAATTGAATAAGGGCGTCCTTGGGACGGCGGCGTTCATTTGCAACCGACACCACCGTCGTCATCAGCTTGCGCAAGTCGACCTTGCGCGCTTCGGCGCGGGCGAGTTCCGCATCGAGGCGAGAGGCGTCCGATATATCGCTGATCAGGCGGTCGAGCCGTTTCACGTCGTGTTGGATGATGGCGAGCAGGCGTGAGCGCGAATCGTCGGTCTTGGCGAGAGGAAGCGTCTCGACGGCACTGCGGAGCGAGGTGAGGGGATTCTTCAATTCGTGGCTGACATCGGCCGCGAAGCTCTCGATGGCGTCGATGCGCCGGTAGAGGGCCTGGGTCATGTCGCGCAATGCTCCGGAGAGGTGGCCGATTTCGTCGGTCCTGCCGGTGAAGTCGGGGATCTCCTCGCGCGACTTGATTCCGAGGCGAACCTTCTCGGCGGCGTCCGCGAGTCGTCGCACCGGGCCGGCGATGGCCCCGGCGAGCAGGATCGACAGCACCAGCATCACGGCGGCGGCGATGAGGAAGACCTGAAGCAGACCGAAACGCTCGGAAGCGATCACCTTGTCGATGTCACCGCCTTGCGTCGAGAGCATCAGGGCGCCGCGTACCGCCCCCGCCCGAAGGATCGGGACTGCCACTGAAACGTTGGTCTCTCCGGCCTCGTTACGCCGAACCAGCGTGCCCCGGGCGCCGCTCAGCGCCACCTGGACCTCCTTCAGGCTATGGCCGCTCGCAGGCCCGACCTCCTCTATCACCGGCGTCCGTGCGGCACCGAACAGTTTGGCCTGGACGAGCTCCCAAGCCCTTTCAAGGAAATTCCCTTTGCGCCGCAAGGCGATGCCGTCGTTGCGGCCCATCTCGCCACGGGCCGAGAGCGTTCGCGTGTCGAAGAGTAGGCCGCCATCCTGGTCGTAGACACGCGCACGATTGCCCGTTGGCGTGATGAGGCGGCGAAGCAACGGGGCCACGCGCTCCGGATTGAGCGAGAAGGTCAGAGGTGAAGGAGCGTCGTCACCAGCGCCGCCCTCTCCGGCCTGAAGCTGGAGCAGCTTGTCGGGATCGATTCGGATCGCGTCGGTATCGACCGAGGCCGAAGAGGAGATTGCGCCAGCGATGATCTCGCCTTGGATCAACAGGCTCTGCACTCGTGCCTGGATCAGCCCTTGCCGAAACTGATTCAGGTAAAGGAAGCCGAACAGCAGTGCGATCAATCCGACGAGGTTGAGTACCACGATACGGCGCGTCAGGCTCGACGAAGCTCGCTGGCCGATGCCGCGCCAAATCGCGCGCGGCAAATTCAGGAGGCCGCGCTGCGGGTCACGGTCACGCGAATCTTCGCCTTGGTCGTTGGAGGCCACGATCGTCCGGATCTAGAGGTGCGACGTCGCGACGCCGAAGCGATGTTCAAATGTCACGCCTAGCCTTCCTTGAAGCGGTAGCCGACGCCGTACAAGGTCTCGATCATATCGAAGTTGGTATCAACGACCTTGAACTTCTTGCGCAGCCGCTTGATGTGGCTGTCGATGGTACGGTCATCGACATAGACCTGATCGTCATACGCCGCATCCATCAGGGCGTTGCGGCTTTTGACCACGCCGGGGCGGTGGGCCAGGGCCTGCAGGATTAGAAATTCGGTGACCGTCAGCGTCACGGCCTCGCCTTTCCAGGTACAGGTGTGTCGCTCTGGATCCATCATCAGCAGGCCGCGCTCCAGAGAACGGGCGGCGGCATCCGCCTCGCGCGCCGCGGCGCCGGGGCCGTCCTTGGGAGCGAAGCGGCGCAGGACCGCTTTCACCCGCTCGACCAGCAGACGCTGCGAGAACGGCTTATGGATGAAGTCGTCGGCACCCATCTTGAGGCCGAAGAGTTCGTCGATCTCCTCGTCCTTCGAGGTGAGGAAGATCACCGGTAGGTCCGATTTCTGGCGCAGGCGGCGCAGGAGTTCCATCCCGTCCATGCGCGGCATCTTGATGTCGAAGATGGCGAGATCCGGAGGGGAATGCTTCAATCCATCAAGGGCCGAGGCACCGTCGGTATAGGTCTGAATCCTGTAGCCTTCAGTCTCAAGGGCGATCGAGACGGAGGTGAGGATGTTTCGGTCGTCGTCCACGAGGGCGATGGTAGGCATTGCACGTTCCCTATTGCTCGGATGCGGCCTTCGCGGACGTTGGTTCGCTCAACCATCTCCGCATCCCGCCCTCTGGAAAGGAGGGCCGGCAAAACGCGCTAGCGGATCGCCGGAAGCATGGGCCGCATTCGCGCGGAGAGTCAGGTTGTGTAGAGAGTTCGGTTCAAAAAAGCGAGCTTCCTCGATGTTTGGGCTGATTTGACGCTTGACTGAGGCTGGCGTGCCGCAGTTCGGGAGCCTCGCAAAAGCGTCGCTTCAAGCGCTATCATCGCGATACTGAATGAACGCCGGATGATCCGGGACACCGATACGAAACCATACCAGGGCAGGGCGGAACATGGCTGAAGGTGAAATGATCGAGGATCGTCAGGTCGAGGGCGAACGAGCAGGGCCCTCGTCGCAGGAGCGAAGGCCAGCTGTTCCGCTGCCGGCCTCCGAAGCTCCTTTCGATGCAGTTGGTCTAGCCCGGCATCTCCTCCGAAGCATCCGCTCCGGTGCGCTGGCGACCCTCGATGCACAGGACGGCACACCATTCGCTTCCCTGGTCACCATCGCCACTGATGTCGATGGTACGCCCCTGCTGCTGCTGTCGCGGCTTTCGGCTCATACGCGCAACCTCCTCGCCGACCCGCGTGCCTCGCTGCTGTTCAGCGCCGGCGGAAAGGGAGATCCTCTGGCCCACCCTCGTCTCACTGTCACCGGTCGTGCAGCACAGACGAACGAGCCACGCATCCGCGAGCGTTTCGTCGCGCGCCATCCGAAGGCGAAGCTCTATGCTGACTTCCCGGATTTTGGATTCTTCGCCCTCGAGCCCAGTGCCGGCCATCTGAACGGCGGCTTCGCCAAAGCCGCGACGCTGACGCCCGCTGAGCTGCGTCTGAACCTATCGGGAGCGGACGCTCTATTGGCCGGTGAGCGCGGGGCGATCAATCACATGAATGCAGACCATGCCGACGCCCTCGCCCTCTACGCGAGGATGGAGGGCGAGGGTGACGGTCCCTGGCGCCTGACCGGTATCGACCCTGAGGGAATGGACCTACTGGCCGGTGACCGGACCGTGCGCGTCCTCTATCCAGTGCCGGTCACCGACATGGGCGGCCTGCGCAAGGCAGTGGTCCAGATGGCTGCCAAGGCTCGCGAGGCTCTCGCGCCCACCCTTTGAGCACAATCTAAGATACAAATTTAAAGACTTTATGCGACTTTTGGTCGTCAAGGCACCCGAGGCCAAGCGCCGCTTCGTTCTGTTGCCGCGTCACCGGGTGGTTGTTTTGATCGCTTTGCAGGCGTCAAGTCGGATGAGAGTGGTCACCGTCGGATCGTGGTTTTTCCCGCGATTGGCCCTGACGACCGCCGATCATGCGTCTCGAAGGTTTGAACGGTGTCCCCGCCCGCTGCCTCATCACCTACGATCCAATGGATCGCATGATCCATGAGATCGACGATGCGGGAAGTTCGGCAGAGGGTGTCCTTTCTTTGAGGCGCTCTACCTCCGCTTGGCGTGCCGGGGCCACACTGCTATCTCCCAGCACGCGTCCACACACCAAAAAGCCGTGCGCCGGGCCCGTCCTTACGCCGACGGACCGCGACCGCGCCGGAGACAGACCTCTCGATGACCACCGTCCCCATCGACAACATCCGCAACTTCTCCATCGTCGCGCATATCGACCATGGCAAGTCGACGCTCGCCGACCGGCTGATCCAGACCACCGGCACCGTGGCGCTCCGCGACATGAGCGAGCAGATGCTCGACTCGATGGACATCGAGAAGGAGCGCGGCATCACCATCAAGGCGCAGACGGTGCGCCTCGAATACCGGGCCGAGGACGGCAAGGACTACATCCTCAACCTGATGGACACGCCGGGCCACGTGGACTTCGCCTACGAGGTCTCGCGGTCGCTAGCCGCCTGCGAGGGCTCGCTCCTCGTGGTAGACGCCTCCCAGGGCGTCGAGGCGCAGACGCTGGCCAACGTCTATCAGGCGCTCGACGCTAACCATGAGATCGTGCCGGTCCTTAACAAGATCGACCTGCCGGCGGCGGAGCCCGAGCGCATCCGCGCCCAGATTGAGGAGGTGATCGGCATCGACGCCTCCGAGGCCGTGGCGATCTCGGCGAAAAGCGGCCTCAACATCGAGGCGGTGCTGGAGGCCATCGTCACCCGCCTGCCGCCGCCTAAGGGCGACCGCGACGCACCCCTCAAGGCCCTGCTGGTGGACTCATGGTACGACGTCTATCTCGGCGTCGTCGTACTGGTGCGCATCGTCGACGGCGTCCTGAAGAAGGGCATGAACATCCGCATGATGCGGGCCGATGCCGTCCACGGCGTCGACAAGATCGGCGTGTTCCGCCCGAAGATGGCCGATATCGGCGAGCTCGGCCCCGGCGAGGTCGGATTCTTCACCGGCTCGATCAAAGAGGTCGCCGACACCCGCGTCGGCGACACGCTCACGGAAGACAAGCGCCCCTGCAAGGAGATGCTGGCGGGCTTCAAGGACGTGCAGTCCGTGGTGTTCTGCGGTCTCTTCCCCGTGGACGCCGCCGAGTTCGAGACCCTGCGCAGCGCCATGAGCAAGCTGCGCCTGAACGACGCCAGCTTCTCCTACGAAATGGAGACCTCCGCGGCTCTGGGCTTCGGCTTCCGCTGCGGCTTCCTTGGGCTCCTCCACCTCGAGATCATCCAGGAGCGCCTGGAACGGGAGTTCAACCTCGACCTCATCTCCACGGCCCCGTCCGTGGTCTACCGACTGCAGATGACGGACGGCACGATCAAGGAGCTGCACAACCCGGCGGACATGCCGGACGTGATGAAGATCACCGCCATTGAGGAGCCCTGGATCCGCGCCACCATCCTCACCCCCGACGAGCATCTCGGCGGCGTGCTTAAGCTCTGCCAGGACCGACGCGGCTCCCAGGTCGACCTCAACTACGTCGGCAAACGCGCCATGGTCGTCTACGACCTGCCCCTCAACGAGGTGGTGTTCGATTTCTACGACCGGCTGAAGTCGATCTCGAAGGGCTATGCGAGCTTCGACTATCACATCTCGGATTACCGCGAGGGCGACCTCGTTAAGATGTCGATCCTTGTCAATGCCGAGCCGGTGGACGCCCTCTCGATGCTAGTCCACCGCACCCGTGCCGAGCATCGCGGCCGCGCCATGTGCGAGAAGCTGAAGGACTTGATCCCGCGTCACCTGTTCCAGATCCCGGTCCAGGCGGCTTTAGGCGGCAAGATCATCGCCCGCGAGACCATCAAGGCCCTTTCCAAGGATGTGACCGCCAAGTGCTACGGCGGCGACATTTCGCGTAAGCGCAAGCTACTCGACAAGCAGAAAGAGGGTAAGAAGAAGATGCGTCAGTTCGGCAAGGTCGAGATCCCGCAGGAGGCGTTCATCGCCGCGCTGAAGATGGACGATTGAGGCTCTGGGCGATCGTATCGGCTCGTTTCCAGCGCGCCGATACGGATTGCCTCGCCGAACTCGCGGCCCTCGTAGTCCGCACTCGCAGCACGGCCCTGACGATCGAGCCAGCATCGTGCGGCCCCGACGTTTGAAGCTGATTCACCCTACCGCGGAATGTTTTGGAATGGCGCGACGCTTCATCCGCCCATCCTGTGTCTTATCGCGATCCTCAACATTGAAGCCGCTCTCATCCGCATCGGCCATCTGCAAACCCGTGGAGCGTAGGGCGCCCGGGAATTCAACAAACTGATGTTCACGCTTCCCAACCGACGCTTCGACCCGCGCAACGAAGTCCGCGCCGCGTTGGCCGTCAAAGACGCGATTGCTTAGGAGATCTCCCTGTCTTCGGAACTTCGTTCCAAAAGGCACGCGCGTTGGTTCGGGGAGTCCTGCTGGATCCGGGCGTGGCGGACCGAAACCCTACTGTCGTGGATATACTCCTCCGCCCGGATGCCAGTCTCGCCGTGACAGGATGGCAGCATTGAGCCCGCGGCGAAGGACGCGAATCTGATCGACGCCTGACAACTCTAATGCGTGCCATCGTCCGCTGCTTTGTCGGCGGGCGGCTCAGCTGTTGCCACCGCCTTCCTCTCCAGCATCGGCTGGAGGCGGACGGCGAGTTCACCGCCGAGATGCTTCGTATAGGCCATCTTGAAATAGCGCTCGCCGGTGCCTTTGCCGAAAAGTCGGTCGTGGGTACGGATCAGCGCATCCACTTCAGGGCGGCACAGAAACCCGATGATTCCGGCCGCTTCGTACCAACGGCCCGCTCTGGCGTGGCGCATTGCACCTGGGTTCGCCATCACCGTCTCGGCAAAGCAGTCTGTGGCGGCTCGCTCCAGCGGTACGATACCCGCATGAGCGTGCCCGGGTGTACGAGGAGCCGCGTCCGCGGCACCCAATGATACGACACTGATCAAGAGAACGCTAAGCAGCCGAGCTTTCATCGCGCACGTACCCCGAAGCTGACCCATTCTGGTTCGTCTCGACAATTTATCGAAGACTTGGACCGGAACAGGGCATGCCGCCATATGGGATCAGCGAGTCACCATTTCGTGAGCCGACTGTGCTCGGCCGATTACAGGGAGACGTTCAGCCACGTTTCTCAGCATTCCAGCGACCAGTGCAGCGGATCAGGCCGGTGCTCGCCCACGTGCCGCTGCCAAGACCATCGCGGTTGAGCCGGCCGACGACATCGGCACCATCGGAACCCCGCATAATGGTCGCTCGCACGGCGCCGTTGCCGGAGACGCGACCCCTGATATCGAAATCGCCGCCCGGATAGGTCGCCTCACCCTTGGCAATCTGAACGCCGTAGCGGTAGGCGCGATCGCAGGGCCCGTCCTGGGTGATGACCTCAATGCTCCAGTTGCCGTCGTAGCGGTGGGGCACCACGACCTTGCGCTTTGCGGCCTCCGCCGTTCCGAGGAAGGCCGTGATGAGAGCGAGAGTACCGGCAGCGAGGAAGGAGCGTCGCATCATGGCCCGTTCTGCAAAGACGTGGTCGGGACGGGAACCCCCCTGAGCCTCGTATGGTTGCGATTCACGCCTTCGTGGCTTCACTGAGCGCAGTCTGAACGAGGGTAAGGAGATCGCTTCCGGCATAGAGATAGGCATTGATGCCGGCCGCATCGAGCTCCTGTGCGAGTTCGCCAGGCTTGCCTGCTAGATAAACCCTCCTCGCGCCAGCCCGCTTCAGTACTTCTGCTACTGCGACGGCCTGGATGGCGTAGACAGCGTCTGACGAACAGATGCAGGCGATCCGCGCGCCGGAGGTCACGAACGCCCGACCCACGGTCTCGGGATCCGAAAACCCCTCCTCGTTCACCGCCTCAATGCCGCCTGCCGCGAAGGCGTTGGCGGCGAAGGTCGAGCGGGCGTTGAAGACGGCGACCGCCCCGAGATTCGCGAGAAACACCATTGGCCGCTGCCCTGTCTCGGCAAGATGGGTGTCGGAAAGGTCGCGCAACGTTTCGTAGGGCTCGGAGAGGCGGATTGAGGGCAATGCCTCGCAGGTAGTCGTCTCGGTTCCGCCGAGAGAGAAAGCCTGCGCGAGTGTCTCAGTGGGCAAGATGTCGAGGACCGTCACCGGCTTCTCAGCGAGAAACGGAAACTCGCTCGCTCCGGTGATCGGATCACGCCGCGTGGCGACATTCTTGGCGCGGATGGCCCGGGTCTCGCCGATGCGGCCCTGAATCGCGCCGGACTGCAGGCTCGCGATGATGCCGCCTTCGCGCTCGATCGCCTGGAACGCGGCCCAGGCCGTGGTGGTGAGCTCCTCGGTAAGCGCCTCGAAGCCGCCGGCTCCGGCCGCGGGATCGGCAACGCGGGCGAGATTCGATTCCTCGATAAGGACGATCTGGCTGTTGCGTGCCACCCGACGAGCGAAGGCGTCGGCGAGGCCCAAGGATGCGGTGTAGGGGAGGACTGTCACAGAATCCGCGCCGCCGAGGCCGGCCGAGCAGGCGGCCATCCCGGTGCGTAGGATGTTCACGAACGGGTCGCGTCGGCTCATCATCCGCCATGCGGTCTCCGCGTGCAGACGCAGCGGTTTTGGCTCCAGCCCGCAGGCGGCTTCCACCCGCGCCCAAAGGCGGCGCATGGCACGGAATTTGGCGATGGTGAGGAATTCGTCGGCATCGGCCACGAGCAGGATGGCGACCGCGTCGCGAGCGCGGGCGAGGTCATGCCCACCGGCCTCCAGCATGCGCAGATAGGCGACCGCCGCGGCGAGGGCGGCGGCAAGTTCGGCAGCCTCGCTGGCGCCGGCCTCGTGGTATGGTCGCCCGTCGGCGAGCATCGCCCGGCCGGTGAAGCCGGCCCGATCGAACTCGGAAAGCAGAGACGACACGGCTGCGCCGAGTTCGGGGATGGTCGCATCGAGCCGGCCGGTGGTAGCGAGAGTGCCGATCGGGTCGATCCCGAGGTCGAGATCGAGACGGCCGAGATCTTCGCTGCGATGCGCGGCCAGCGCCTTGACCAGCCTTGCGGCCTCCAGGCCATGTCCGCCGGCATCAAGGCGCATCGCGATTAGCGACAGCATCACGCCGGCAAGCGCTTTGTCGAGGGTCTGCACGTCCTCGGCCTTCAGGCCGAAACCGCGCGCTGAGGCTGCACCCGAGAATACCAGGGTGAGCGCATCGGCGCCGCCTTCGAGATCGGCCAAAGCCAGATCGTGCGCGGCTTGCGCTTCGGGATGGTCCACCCGCTGGGAGATGCGCCACGGGCCGGGCGCGCGCATAGGCTGCGCCACGGGGGCGGCCGGCTCGTAGAGCGGCTCGATCCGTATGCCGTCCGTCGATCTGGAGACGAGCCGCTTCTCGAAATCTCCACCCTTCAGGACGCCTTCCACCAACCCGAGCCAACGCTCGCGAGTCGGAGTCGGAAACAGGTCGGCGAGGGGGCGGTCTTCCATCGTCAGGGCCTTGGCGCGGGCTTCCGCCGGCCGCTCGTGGCCGGACGCTTTCGGCGACAGCCCTCGCACGGCAAGGCTTGGCGGGCAACACGGCGCACCTATCAAAGAAGTCGAGGCGGAGGCAAAGAAAGCGCTCCCGTCCTCAGGGCGTCGCACCGAAGAGCAGCCGCTGTCTAGGCTTCCTCATCCGAATAGGATCAGACCGGCGAAACCGAGTGAGCCGACGATGATGCGCCACCAGGCAAACAGCCGAAATCCATGTGAGGCGACATAGTCGAGCACTGTGCGCACCACGATGAAGGCAGAGATGAAGGCTACGACGAAGCCGATGACAATTAGTCCTGCATCGTCCTTCGAGAGGTTTTTATAATTGTCGAGGAGATCCTTTGCGAAGGCGCCGGCCATTGTCGGGATCGCAAGGTAGAACGAAAATTCGGTTGCCGAGCGTTTGTCTGCTCCCATCAGCATCGCCCCGACGATGGTGGCGCCTGAGCGCGACACGCCCGGAATCATGGCTAGGCATTGGAAGATGCCAATCTTGAAATCCATTGGCAGGGTAAAATCGAAGACGTCGCGCTTCTTCACATCGAGTTCGGTCTCGTCGAGGACGAGGAGGACGAGACCGCCGGCCACCAGCGTGGCGCAGACGATCCAGGGATTGAACAGGTAGAACTTTATATACTTCGAGAACAGCCCACCGATAATCGCCGCGGGCAGGAACGCTAGGAGGATGCCGAAGACGAAGCGTCGCGCGTTCGGATCGGTGGAGAAGGCCGTGGCGATCCCGAGGAGGCGGCGGAAGTAGACGGCGAGGATCGCGAGAATCGCGCCGAGTTGGATCAGAACTTCGAACGTGTTGTTGGGCGATTGAAAGCCGATGAAATGACCGACGAGAAGCTGGTGGCCCGTGGAGGAGACCGGGATGAATTCGGTGGCGCCCTCGACAACGGCGAGCACAACCGCCTTCACGATGCTCATGGCATCCATCATGTCATCGCCTCGATTGTTCAGAGTGAAAAGCACGGTTCGCCGGGAGGTGTCGGCGATCAGGGTTGATGAGCGGTTACCGGGCCATGTTCAGCGTGTTAATGAGGCGGCAATGATCGGGCAATAAGTCTCGACTGCCGACCATCTTCCATGCGGCCTCGACACGGCGCGTCCCGCGACTTTTTTCCCTCTCAAACGGCCTCTATGGCGACGCTTCACCACTCTCCCTTTTGTCCGCACTCGCGCTTCATCCGTCTCGTACTCAGCGAGATGGGCATGGAGCCTGCGCTCGTGGAGGAGCGGGTGTGGGACCGCCGGGAGTCTTTCTTGCTCATCAACCCGGCAGGTACGACGCCGGTCCTGGTAGAGGAAACGGGGCTTGCCATCCCGGGAGCAGGGATCATCGCCGAATATCTCGACGAGACCCGCGGTCTCGGCCTGACCGGACGGCGTCTCCTGCCCGAGACCACCGCTCAGCGCGTGGAGGTCCGCCGCCTACTTGACTGGTTCCTGGTAAAATTCGACGCGGAAGTGACCGGCTACCTCGTCACCGAAAAGATCTCCAAGCGGTTCATGACCAGTGCCAACGGCGGCGGTCCGCCAGACATGAACGCCATCCGGGCGGCACGTGCCAATGTGCGTTATCATATGAAATACATCGGCTATCTGATGTCCCGTCGGAAATGGATCGCTGGCGATCATCTGACCTATGCGGATCTCGCGGCCGCGGCCCACCTTTCCTGCGTGGATTATCTCGGCGACGTGCCATGGGACGAGGACGAGACGGCGAGGGACTGGTACGCGCGGCTGAAGTCGCGCCCCTCGTTCCGGATGCTGCTGGCGGACCGGGTGCCGGGCATGGCGCCGGCCGATCATTACGCGGACCTGGATTTCTGAACACTCCAGCAGACCTCACTCATCCGAAAGGTAAGCGGGCGGCCGGTCGCCGGCAGCAGCGCAAGATCCTCTCCGGTGATGCCCTGAGACAGGCTGTCGAGGCTCGCGCCCGTCATCTCGGCCTCGACTTGGTTCGGGTCACGACACCCGATGCCGTGCCTGCGCTTCGAGAGCGCCTGTCGGCATGGCTCGCAGCTGGGCACCACGGCGAGATGGCCTGGATGGTGGATCGCGCCGACCAGCGCGCAGATCCGGCGACCCTGTGGCCGGGAGTCCGTAGCGTAGTGATGCTCGGCATGACCTACAGCCCCGAGACCAACCCGCTCTCGTTGCTGGCGTTGAAGAATCGCGGCGCCATCGCGGCCTATGCCCAGCGCCGGGATTATCACGAGGTTTTGAAGGGTAAGCTCAAGGAGCTCGGCGGTTACCTCTCCGCCAAGGGCGACGTGCGGGTGAAGGTGTTCGTGGATACCGCGCCCGTCATGGAGAAGCCTCTGGCCGCCGCAGCCGGCCTCGGATGGCAGGGCAAGCACACTGTGTTGATCTCGCGCGAGCATGGAAACTGGCTGCTCCTAGGGGCGATCTACACCTCGGCCGATCTGGTGGCCGATAAACCGGAGGACGACCATTGTGGCTCTTGCCGCCGCTGCCTCGACATCTGCCCCACGGCGGCGTTTCCGGCGCCCTATCAGCTCGATGCCAGGCGCTGCATCTCCTACCTCACCATAGAACACGAGGGTCCGATCGCACCGGAATTCCGGGACCTCATCGGCAACCGCATCTTCGGCTGCGACGATTGCCTCGCCATCTGCCCCTGGAACAAGTTCGCCGTGATCGCCGCAGAGGGGCGTCTAGGTGCGCGGGCCGACCTCGCCGCACCGCCGCTCGCGGAATTGGCGCGACTCGATGATGCGGCCTTCCGGACGCGTTTTGCCGGAACTCCCGTGAAGCGCACGGGGCGCGACCGCTTTCTGCGCAACGTCCTCATCGCCATCGGGAATTCGGGCGACGTATCCCTGGCGGTCGAGGCCGAAAGTTGCCTGTCCGACGCGTCGCCGCTGGTGCGCGGCATGGCGGTGTGGGCTCTCGGTCGCCTTGCCGACGCGGCGGTAGTGCACGACCTTTTCAATCGCTACGCCATCGGCGAAACGGATGCCGATGTCCGCGCGGAATGGCGCGCGGCACGCGATTACGTGGGGAATACGGCGGCATGAACCTCTTCGTCTTCGGTCTGGGTTTCACGGCACGCCGCTTCGTCGAACGCGCGTCCGGACGGTTCGACAGGATCCGCGCCACCGTCACCGACACGACCCGGCCGGGCGCCGGGTTCGGCGATGTTGTTCTGCGCGGATTCGGTCCCGATGCGGATGACGAGCGGATCGCGGCGGACCTCGCCGATACGGACGTGCTGCTGGTCTCGGCGCCGCCGGGACGGGAGGGGGATACGGTGTTGGCGCGTTATCGCGAGGCCATTGAGAAGAGCCGGATCGGCTGGATCGGCTATCTCTCCACCATCGGAATCTACGGCGACCAGCAGGGCGCCTGGATCGACGAGACCACGCAGCCCAACCCCACCAAGGGGCGTTCCCACGGCCGCATCGCCGTGGAAAAGGCCTGGCTCGATCTCGGGGCGCGGACGGGCAAGGCGGTGCAGGTCTTCCGCCTGTCCGGCATCTACGGGCCCGGCCGCAACCCGATCGTCAAGCTGCGGGAGGGCAAGTCGCAGCGGATTATCAAGCCGGGACAGGTGTTTAACCGCATCCATGTGGACGACATCGCGACGACTCTGCTCGCTTCCATCGACAGGCCGCGCAACGGCGCGATCTACAACGTCACCGACGACGAGCCGACGGCGCCGCAGGTGGTGACGGAATATGCGGCGGGGCTCGCCGATCTGCCCCTGCCGCCGGAGATCGATTTCGAGACCGCCGATCTCAGCCCGATGGCGCGCAGCTTCTACGGCGAGAACAAGCGCGTGCGAAACCGCCTGATCCGCGAGGAACTCGGCGTCGACCTCGCCTATCCGACCTACCGCGAGGGGCTGGCCGCACTGGTCGCGGATGCCTCCATCTGACCCCCGGTTCGAGCTCCATTGCGGGCCCCTTCGGTACCGGATTCGGAAGGGCTTCGGTACGGGATTCGGAAGGGCTTCGTACCGGATTCCGCGGTCAGGCCGCGCGTTTGTTCGCGGCCGGGCCGAAATGGCCGATGTAGCGGGCGGCGATGGCCGAGACCGGCAGCACCACGAACACGTCCGTCGTGCCGAACTGGTGGTCGATCACCGCGCCGTCGCCGAAGGTGGCGCCCACCCGCAGGTATCCCTTGATCAGCGGGGGCAGCGCCTGGAGCGCGGCCTTCGGGTCCACCACCTCGCGCGGCAGACGGTCCATGGCGACGTGCCGCCCCGGCAAGGCCCTGGCGCACCAGGGCTCGGGGGCGCGGGCATGGTGGTGGAGGAAGCTCAGGGCGAGGGCGAGCCTGTCGGGGTCGGTCCCCTCCAGGCTGGCGCAGCCGAGCATGGCGTCGATCCGGTGATGCTGGACATAGGCCCAGATCCCCGCCCAGAGCAGTTCCACCGTGCGCTTGGTGCGATAGGGCTTGAGCACGCAGGAGCGGCCGAGTTCGAGGAAGCGCTTGCCGGGATGGGCGGCGAGCAGCGGCGCGATGTCGTACTCGCCCGCGGTGTAGAAGCCGAAATTGCGGTCGGCGGCGTCCTGGCGCAGCAGGCGGTAGGTACCCACCACCTTCGGCCTCGGGCGGCGGAAGGGCTTCGCCTCCGTCGCCGCATGGTCGATCACCAGCAGATGGTCGCAAACCGTGTCGTAATCGTCGATGTCCCGCCGCGACAGCAGCGACATGCCCGAGGCGACCGCCGACATCTCCTGGTAGAACACCTGGTAGCGCAGGCGCTGGGCGCGGCGGATCTCCGAGACGGTGGTGGCGAGGCGCACTTCGAGGTCGCCGATACGCCCGAGGACCGGGTCGAGACCCGGAGCGGCGAGCGGTTTCTTCAGGCGCGGCTTGAACTTGATCGGCGTCCCGCCCGGCGGGATCAGCGCCTTCGCACCGAAGCCCGGAAGGCTCGTGAAACCGGAAAACCCGGCAAAGCCCGCAGTCCCGGCCTCCAGGCGCTTCTGCTTGAAACGGGCGATGGGGGCATGGACATGCGCTTCCCAGCCGTTGAGCCACGCCGTGGACGCATCGCGCGCGAAGTTCGGGACCATGGTCCAATCCGCTCTGCCAGACCCGCGAGGCCGGCTCCCGATGGAGCGCCGGAGCCTCATGTCGGCGGGGCCACATCATCACGAAGCCCGAACGCTTTTATGACAGGCTTTTGCGTTTAGCCAGAGATGGTTAGTGAGTGCGGGGAAGGGTGTGGCCCCGGCGGCTCCATGGGTAGCCGCCGAAGCATCGGCAGGCCGTTCCTTCTCCCCCGAGGGCGGAGAGGAACCGGTCCTTGGCGTCCCGGTCTCAGACGAACTGGTTCAGGCCGGGGATCGAGCCGACGATGGGGCCCATCACGTCCTCGCCGGCCTTCTCGCGGCCGAAGGCGAAGAGTTCGCGGCCGAGTGGCTGCATCTGTCCCATGGGAACGCCCGCCGCCATCAGCTTCTGGCCGAGCGCCATCACGCCGCCGCCCATCATGCCGCCGAGCATGCCCATCAGGCCGCCGCCGCCCTCGCCCTCGTTGGACTGGGCCGCCGCAGCGTCGGCGCCGGGCATCGCCGCGAAGAGCTGGGCGACCTCGGTGGCCGGCCCTTCCTTCTGCAGGAAGGCGAGGATGTGGCCGATGGCCGTCTGCGCCGTCGCGGCATCGAGACCGGTCACGTTGGTGACGCGGGCGATCAACTCTTCCATGTGCAAATGCTCCAACGCATGCGGGTCCGTAGTCCATCCGGCCTGTCCGCGATGAAATCAAGCGCCGGCTCCGGCGGCGCTGGAAAATGCGTGTCGTCGGCGGCATAACGCCAGGGTCGACGCGCTGGGCGCGACGCGAAGCGGTGGGTTCAGGCGATCATGCAGAGCGACGGCACCATCCTCGTCGGCAAAAGCGGCACCAAGCCGGAGGCGCTCACCCTCAGGCTCGCCAACCGCCACGGCCTCGTGGCCGGGGCCACCGGCACCGGCAAGACGGTGACGCTCCAGGTCCTGGCCGAGGGCTTCTCCAATGCCGGCGTCCCGGTCTTCGCCGCCGACATCAAGGGCGACCTGTCCGGGCTGGCGGCGGCCGGCGAATCGAAGCCGGTCTTCGTGAAGCGTGCCGAGGAGCTCGGGATCACCTACGAGCCCGACCGCTTCCCGGTGGTGTTCTGGGACCTGTTCGGGGCGCAGGGGCACCCGATCCGCTGCACGGTCATCGAGATGGGGCCGCTGCTGCTGGCCCGCCTGCTCGAACTCAACGACACGCAGGAAGGCGTGCTCAACATCGCCTTCCGCGTCGCCGACGACAACCAATGGCCCGTCCTCGACCTCAAGGACCTGCGCGCGCTGCTGCTGTTCCTCACCGAGAACCTCAAGGAGATCTCGGGCAAGTACGGCAACGTCTCGGCCGCCTCCGTCGGAGCGATCCAGCGCCAGCTGCTGATGCTGGAGAACCAGGGCGCCGACCAGTTCTTCGGCGAGCCGGCCCTCGATCTCAACGACTTCATGAAGGTCGACCGCGAGGGGCGCGGGATCGTCAACATCCTGGCCGCCGACAAGCTGATGCAGCGGCCGCGTCTCTACGCCTCGTTCCTGCTGTGGATGCTGTCGGAACTGTTCGAGCAGCTTCCCGAGGTCGGCGACCTCGACAAGCCCAAGCTCGTGTTCTTCTTCGACGAGGCGCATCTCCTGTTCGACGGTGCGCCCAAGGCCCTGCTCGATGCGGTGGAACAGGTGGTCCGCCTGATCCGCTCCAAGGGCGTCGGCGTCTATTTCGTCACCCAGAACCCCCTCGACGTGCCGGAGACCGTGCTCGGCCAGCTCGGCAACCGGGTCCAGCACGCCCTGCGCGCCTTCACGCCCCGCGACCAGCGCGCGGTGAAGGCGGCGGCCGAGACCTTCCGCCAGAATCCCGGCTTCGACGTGGCCAAGGCGATCACCGAGCTCGCCGTCGGCGAGGCCCTGGTGAGTTTCCTCGAAGCCAAGGGCACGCCCTCGGTGGTGGAGCGCGCCCTCATCGCCCCGCCCCAGGGCCGGGTCGGACCGCTGACGGAGGCGGAGCGCGCCGATCTGATCGCGAAAAGCCCGCTGCGCGGAAAATACGACGAGGCGGTGGACAACGAGAGCGCCTACGAGATCCTGGCCAAGCGCAAGAACCTCGATTCCGCCCCCGCCGAAGCGGCGCAGCAATCGGAGGGCGGTCTGAGCGGCATGCTCGGCGGGCTGCTGGGCGGCGTGCTCGGCTCGAAACCCGCCGCCAAGGGCGGCCGCCGCCCGCCGCAGAGCCTGGCCGAACAGGTCATCGGCAACGCCGCCCGCTCCATGGCGCGGACGGTGGGCACGCAGGTGGGCAATGCGATTTTGCGGAACGTGCTGGGTGGGCTGATGAAGCGGTAGGTCGTGCGATGAGGGTGGTGTTCGAAGCGCAGCCCAAGAGCGATAGCTTCACAGTCTTCTATGTGGTTCTGACGCTCGGATTTTACCTTCTCCTCGCGTTCAGCTGGGAACTGGATCGCGCATTCAATCTTTTCATCCTCCTCGTTCCGATCCTGCTGATCCCTGGGCTGCTCCTCGCCGTCACGCTCCTCGTCGGCCTTACTCTCAACCTTTTCCGGCGCCGCTGGCGGCGAGTTCTATCGGTCCTCATGGCACCATTCGCGGCAGCGGTGCCGCTGTTCCTCTGCCAACATCTAGGCCTCACGCCCACTTGGCTACGCTTCACACTCAACCGAAGCCACTATGATGCAGAAATCGCCCGCATGGTGAGGCAGGCGGACGCCCCCCGACTGAAGGCATTCGATTGGGGAGAGACAGGCGGAGCCGGTTCGACGAACCAATTTCTTACGCTCGTCTTCGACGAAGCGGGTGAGATCATTCTTTCGGCGGATCAACGTTCCAAACGTTGGCTTGAGCAGGCTCGTCAGGACTGGAGACTCCAGGGTATCCACCGAGATGGCGCCAAGGTTAATATTCAGCACCTCGGCGGGCATTTCTACGCCGTGACACAGACCGATTGAAGCAAGCGTTGGCGCTCCAAATTTCGATTAGGATTCCGTTTTGGAGGGCTACTCGCGCGGACCTGCAATGATGCCACGGGCCCTGCGGGCCTCAATGCGATCGCATGACGACTCATGGAGGAGGCGGGCGCCGATGGCCTTGTCGTTGAAGGAAGCACTCGCACGACGGGACGCGCCAAAGGCCGAGTCCAGCGCCCGTTCCGGTATCCCCGTTCGCCCGCGGCTGCGCATGAAAGCCGAGATCGACAAAGCTGACATCGACCGCCCGGTCGACGTTGCCCGTCTCCTCGTCTCGCACGGGGTGTCCCTCAAGCGGGCGCACGGGTTCCTCCAGCGCATCGCCGCGGGCGACACCGTCGCGGCCCAGATGTGGAGCGAGAATTCCGACGCCCTCGTCGCCGATTTCTCGGATCTCGGCATCGAGGCGGTCGAGTTGAAGATCCCAGAGGTCAGTCCGAAGGACATCCGGACGCGGTTGAACCTGTCTCAGGCGGATTTCGCGACGGCGTTCGGCTTCGAGCTCGATACGGTTCAGAATTGGGACCAGGGCCGCAACCGGCCCGACGCCTCCGCGCGCATCCTGCTGGCGATCATTGCGCGCCATCCGTCCATCGTGGAATCGGTGCTGATGGAACGCGATGACGTGGGAATCGAAGGACCCCCGAGTGCCTCGCCCGGCATCCCGGCCGCGCCATCGCATTGACAAATCACCCCCCGAGCGCCTATCCAGCCTCGCAACGCGCGGCTTCCTCGACGAAGTCCGCGCGTTTCGCGTTCGCGCATCGCTCGATCGGTGTCGCGGATGACCTGAACAAGAAGACGGTCCAGGCGTGAGCCGGAGGCCGGCAGAGAACACGAGAGAGAACGATGTTCGCAGTCATCAAGACGGGCGGCAAGCAATATCGCGTTGCCGCCAACGACACCATCACGATCGCCACCCTCGAGGGTGAGCCCGGTTCCGCCGTGACCTTCGGCGATGTCCTGCTGTTCACGAACGGCGAAGGCGCCACCCAGGTCGGCGCGCCGCTCCTGTCCGGCATCAGCGTCGCCGGCGAGATCGTCAGCCACGGCCGCGACGCCAAGGTCATCGCCTTCAAGAAGCGCCGCCGTCAGAACTCGCGCCGCAAGCGCGGTCATCGCCAGCACCACACCGTGGTGCGCATCACCGGCATCAGCGCCTGACGTTCTGATCGACACATTCGGAGTGATTTCCCATGGCCCATAAAAAAGCAGGCGGCTCGTCCCGCAACGGCCGCGACTCGGCCGGTCAGCGCCTCGGCGTGAAGAAGTTCGGTTCCGAGGCCGTCATCGCCGGCAACATCATCGTTCGCCAGCGCGGCACCAAGTTCCACCCCGGCGTCAATGTCGGCATCGGCACGGATCACACCCTGTTCGCCAAGGCGGATGGCCGCGTGCTGTTCCAGGTGAAGCGCGGACGCGCCTTCGTCGCCGTCGTGCCGCACCAGGAAGCCGCGGAGTAATCCACGGTCTCCCATTGCGAGGCGACATCCCGCTTCGGGCGGCGCCTTCGCGAGAATCGACAGGCCGAGAATCGATGGATATCGGAGGGAGGATGGCGAACCATCCTCCCTTTCGTCGTCTGAACGGTGTTGCGTCCGGAAGCGGCCGGCCATGACGAAGCGCACTCTCGTACTGGCCGGCCTCGTGCTGGCGGGTCTCCTGCTGGTTGGGCTCGCGGCGGCCGTCTTCGGTCCGAAGGGTCGAAGCGAGGCGCCCGCATCCGGGGTCGTCAGGACCGACGATGCGCCGCAGCCGTCTCGAAAGATTCCGACGCTCTATTGCGAGTTCTACAATTTCGTCGGCCGCAGCCCCAAGGTCGGCTTCACCTTCGCGGTGACCGACCGGGATTCGCGGCCGGACTTCGCCCAGGTGAGCCAGTTCGAGATGGACGGAAGCCGGGCCGAGTTCGGCCGGGATACGCCGCGCCCGGCCTGGGCCTTCGACGATGCGCAGGTTCCGGCGACGCTCACCTCGCCGGACGGCGCCATCGTCATCAATCTCTACGCCTATGACCGGACGAAGTCGGGTGGGGCGTGGTTCGAGGCGGGTCTGCGCAGCGTGCAGTACCTGAACCTCGACGGGAAGTGCCGACAGGGCGCAGCCTGATCCCCGATCCTCCCTGATTCGCGCCGGCATGCCGCGCGACCGAACGACAGAGACGAGAGCACCCGTGAAATTCCTCGACGAAGCCAAGGTCTATGTCCGCTCCGGTGACGGCGGCGCCGGCTGCGTCGCGTTCCGGCGCGAGAAGTTCATCGAGTTCGGCGGCCCGAACGGCGGCGACGGCGGGCGCGGCGGCGACGTCTGGGTCGAGTGCGTCGACGGCCTCAACACGCTGATCGACTACCGCTACCAGCAGCATTTCAAGGCCAAGAAGGGCGAGCACGGCATGGGCTCGAACCGCCACGGCGCCAACGGGGCGGACGTGGTGCTCAAGGTCCCCGCCGGGACCGAGATCATCGCCGAGGACGGCGAGACCCTGATCGCCGACATGACCCATGTCGGCCAGCGGGTGCGCCTCGCCAAGGGCGGCAATGGCGGCTTCGGCAATGCCTATTTCACCACCTCCACCAACCGCGCGCCCAAACACGCCAATCCGGGGCTCGAGGGCCACGAGCAGTGGATCTGGCTGCGCCTCAAGCTCATCGCCGATGCCGGCCTCGTCGGCCTGCCCAATGCCGGCAAGTCGACCTTCCTCGCCACGGTGACGGCGGCCAAGCCGAAGATCGCCGACTACCCGTTCACGACGCTCCATCCGGGCCTCGGCGTGGTGCGCTCCGACGAGCGCGAATTCGTGCTCGCCGACATTCCCGGCCTGATCGAGGGCGCCCATGACGGCGTCGGCCTCGGCGACAAGTTCCTCGCGCATGTGGAGCGCTGCCGCGTGCTGCTCCATCTGGTGGAGGCGACGAGCGAGCATGCCGGCAAGACCTACAAGCTGGTCCGCAAGGAGCTCGAGGCCTACGGCAACGGCCTCGCCGACAAGCCGGAGATCGTCGCCCTGTCGAAGGCCGACATCGTCGATCCCGACACTCTGAAGGAGCAGGTGGCGCGCCTGAAGCGGGCCGCCAAGGTGAAGCCGCTGATCCTGTCCTCCGCCACCGGCCTCGGTGTGCAGGACGCCCTGCGCGCGGTCACCCGCGAGATGATGGAGGCCAAGGCGGCCGAGGCCGAGGCACAGCCGGCGGAGGCCTGGCAGCCGTGAGCGACGGTCCTCCTGCGATGTGCTAGCATGCCGGTCGTCCCAGCTAGCGGGCGAGAACGTGTCATGACCAGGCAATTGAATATTCGCAGCGACGAGGCCCATGCCCTGGCCTCGGACATCGCCGAACGCCTCGACACCAGCGTGACAGACGTCGTTCTGCAGGCCCTGCGGGAGTTCGGGGCGAAGCTCACGCCACGTGATGAGCTCACGCCGAGCCAACAGGCGGAATTCGAGGCGCTCCGGGCTCTGGCAAAGAAAGCTTCGGCCAACAAACGGCCGGGTGCCACCTCCGATCACCGGGATATGTACGACGCTTTCGGCCTGCCCATATGACCGTCCTCGACACCTCGGCGATCGTGGCCATCGCCTTGTGCGAACCCGAGGAGTGGGACTTCAACCGCCTCATCGCGAGTCGCAAGGCGGTGGTCGGGGCTCCGACCCTGGTCGAGGCCCGCATGGTTCTCGACTCGCGAATCCCGGACGAGGTGGTGAACTTTCTCGACGGCCTGACGAGCCGTCCGGCGATCACCGTGCTCGGCTTCGATGCGGAGATGCATGAACTCGCTTGTGACGCCTTCGCCCGCTTCGGCAAGGGGCGCGGTCATCCGGCCCGGCTCAACTTCGGCGACTGCCTGTCGTATGCGGTGGCAAGGCACACCAAGCTCCCGCTTCTGTTCAAGGGCGATGATTTCGGACGAACCGACATCACGTCCGCATGGCCCCTGACGTGATGATCCCCTCGCTTCAAGATTTCCGCCGCGTCGTCATCAAGGTCGGCTCCGCGCTCCTCGTCGATCGTTCGCGCGGGCGGTTGCGCCATGCCTGGCTCGCGGCCCTCGTCGAGGACATCGCCGACCTGCATGCGCGCGGCGTCGATGTCCTCGTGGTCTCGTCCGGCGCCATCGCCCTCGGGCGGACGGTGCTCGGCTACCCGCCCGGCACGCTCCGGCTGGAGGAGAGCCAGGCCGCCGCGGCGGTGGGGCAGATCGCGCTCGCGCGCTACTGGGCCGAGGCGCTCGGCCATCACGGCATCGCCGCCGGCCAGATCCTGGTGACGCCGCAGGACACCGAGGAGCGCCGCCGCTACCTCAACGCCCGCGCGACGGTGCTGAAGCTCCTCGAAGTCCGCGCCGTCCCGGTGGTCAACGAGAACGACACGGTCGCCACCAGCGAGATCCGCTACGGCGACAACGACCGGCTCGCCGCCCGCGTCGCCACCATGATCGGCGCCGACGTGCTGGTGCTGTTCTCGGATATCGACGGGCTCTACACGGCGCCCCCCGCCAGCGACCCGCAGGCGCGGCATCTGCCCCTCATCGAGCGGATCACCCCGGAGATCGAGGCCATGGCCGGAGGGCCGGCCTCCGAACTCTCGCGCGGCGGCATGCGGACCAAGGTCGAGGCGGGCAAGATCGCCGCGAGCGGCGGGACGCACATGATCATCGCCGACGGGCGCGAGAAGAACCCCCTGCACGCCATCCTCCAGGGCGGGCGCTGCACTTGGTTCCTGTCGGGCTCGAACCCCGTCGCCGCGCGCAAGGCCTGGATCGCCGGCTCGCTGGAGCCGCGCGGCATCCTCGTGGTCGATGCCGGTGCGGCCCGTGCGTTGCAGGGCGGCGCGAGCCTGCTTCCGGTCGGCGTCACCGGGATCGAGGGAAGCTTCGGGCGCGGGGATGCGGTGGTCATCCGGGACGTGCAGGGCCACACCCTCGGGCGGGGCCTCGTGGCCTATGACAGTGCTCAGGCGGCACAGATCATCGGTCGCCCGAGTCGAGAGATCGCCGAATTGCTCACTCATCCCGGTCGCGCGGAAATGGTGCATCGCGATGACCTCGCGATGGTGGGAGAATAGGCTCGGATATTGAGCAATGTGCTTGTTTTGCCGCCTCCGTGCATGGCATGACAGCGCAATCGATATGCCGCCATCGCCTTGAACGGTGAGCTGCGAGGAACCAGACCGTGCCCGTTCTGAACCTGAGATCCGATTTCGCCGCGCCCCCCGATCTCTCCGAGCAGATGCACGAGATCGGGCGTCGCGCCCGCGCGGCCGCGCGCCGGGTCGCGCAGGCGTCGGCCCAGGCGAAGGACATCGCCCTCCGCCAGGTGGCCGACCGCCTGAGGATGAACCGCGACGCGATTCTCGCGGAGAACGCCCGCGACGTCGCCGCCGCGAAGGCGAACGGACAGACCCAGGCGCTCATCGACCGTCTCACCCTCGACGAGGGCCGGCTCGCCGCCATGGCCGACGCGGTGGCCAAGATCGGCGCGCTGCCCGATCCCGTCGGCCGCCAGCTCGCGGCGTTCGAGCGGCCCAACGGCCTGCTGATCGAGCGCATCGCCGTGCCGCTCGGCGTCGTCGGGGTCATCTTCGAGAGCCGCCCCAACGTCACCGCCGATGCGGGCGCCCTCTGCCTGAAGGCCGGCAATGCCGCCATCCTGCGCGCCGGCTCCGACAGCCACCGCACCGCCATGGCGATCGCCGGCGCCATGCGCGAGGGGCTGGAGGCAGCCGGCCTGCCCGCCGACGCGGTGCAGATCGTCCCCACCCGCGACCGCGCGGCGGTGGGCGCCATGCTGTCGGGGCTCGACGGCTGCATCGACGTGATCGTGCCCCGCGGCGGGCGCGGGCTCGTGGAGCGGGTCCAGTCCGAGGCCAAGGTGCCGGTCTTCGCCCATCTCGACGGGATCTGCCACGTCTACGTGGCGGCCGGTGCCGATCTCGACATGGCCCGCACCCTGGTGCTCAACAGCAAGATGCGGCGCACCGGCATCTGCGGCGCGGCCGAGACCCTGCTGGTGGATCGGGCGGTGGCCGACACCCATCTCGCTCCCCTGGTCACGGCGCTGATCGAGGCCGGGTGCGTCGTGCGCGGCGATGCGGCGACGCAGGCCGTCGACGGGCGGGTCGTGGCCGCGACGGAGGCCGACTGGCGCACCGAGTATCTCGACGCGATCATCGCGGTGAAGGTGGTGGACGGGCTCGATGCGGCCATCGCCCATATCGAGACCAACGGATCGCACCACACCGACGCCATCGTCACCGCCGACGCGGACGAGGCGACGCGCTTCCTGGCGGA
This sequence comes from Methylobacterium marchantiae, assembly GCF_042679825.1. Lineage (NCBI taxonomy): Bacteria > Pseudomonadati > Pseudomonadota > Alphaproteobacteria > Hyphomicrobiales > Methylobacteriaceae > Methylobacterium > Methylobacterium marchantiae. The sequence continues at coordinate 58,822 of NZ_JBHTND010000016.1, forward strand.
GGTCGATTCGGCCATCGTCACCCACAATGCCTCGACGCAATTCGCCGATGGCGGCGAGTTCGGCTTCGGCGCCGAGATCGGCATCGCCACCGGGCGCATGCATGCGCGCGGTCCGGTGGGCGTCGAGCAGCTGACGACCTTCAAGTACCGCGTCCACGGTCGCGGGCAGACGCGTCCTTGATGCGGCCTGCCTGATGCGGCTCGCCGGCACCACCCGTGCGGCTTGATGCGGCCGGGCTCGCCCGGCTGCCGCCCGCCGCACCCGGTCTGCGGATCGGGCTCTACGGCGGATCGTTCAACCCGGCGCATCTCGGCCATCGCCATGTGAGCCTGGTCGCGTTGAAACGCCTGGCCCTCGACCGCGTCTGGTGGATGATCACGCCGGGCAACCCGCTGAAGGACCGCTCGGCGCTGGCCCCCCTCGACCGGCGGATGGAGATCGCGGACGGGATCGCGAACCATCCGCGCATCGCCATCACCGATTTCGAGACGCGGATCGGCGCCCGCTACACGCGCCAGAGCCTGGATTATCTCCGGGCGCGGCATCCCCAGGTTCGTTTCGTCTGGATCATGGGCGCCGACAGTCTCGCGGCATTTCACCGCTGGCGCGATTTTCGTGCTATCGCCGCCATGATGCCGATCGCGATCATCGATAGGCCAGGGTTCACCCTGACGTCACCGAACGCGCGTGGGGCCCAGGCCATGGCACGGTGGCGCATCGACGAATCGGATGCGGGCATCCTCGCCGATCTCGAACCCCCGGCCTGGGTGTTTCTCCACGGCCCGCGCTCGACCCTGTCGTCCACCGCCCTCAGGGCCGGACGCTGACGAGCGCGTCGCGACTCTTGAAAACGAAGAGTGATCGTTCCACTCTCTCCAGACTATAGAATGTCCAGATAAAATGACCGCCGTCACTTCGGGAATCGAGACACTGACCGATTCGCTCCATCCGGGAACCGCAGGTTCCGACCACGCTGCCGATCAGAAGATCGGTGATCTGAAGGCGCTCGCGCTCGATTGTCTGGAAGACATGAAGGCGGAGGAAACCATCGAGATCGATCTCGCCGGTCGCACCTCGCTCGCCGACACCATGATCATCACCTCCGGCCGGTCGCAGCGCCATGTGGGCGCCATCGCCGACCGCATCCTCCAGGACATGAAGACCAAGGGTTTCGGCACGGCCCGGGTCGAGGGCCTGCCGGCCTGCGACTGGGTCCTGATCGATGCCGGCGACATCATCGTCCATATCTTCCGGCCCGAGGTCCGCGGCTTCTACAATCTCGAGAAGATGTGGGGCGCCGATCGCCCCGCAGGGCTCCTGGCCGGCTGAGCGACCGATCCCGATGGCACGAAGCGCCTGACGCGTGCGTCTGCTGGTGACGGCGGTCGGCCGTCTCAAACCCGGACCCGAGCGGGATCTTGCCGCGCGCTATCGCGACCGGGCGGTCCAGCTCGGCCGTGGTCTCGGTTTCCCGGCCTGCGACGTCGTCGAGATCCCCGAGAGCAGGGCCCGGCGGCCGATCGACCGCAGCGTCGAGGAGGGGGCGGCGATCCTGTCCCATGCCCCGGCCGCGTCGAGCGCGCTCCTGGTCTATGACGAGCGCGGACGCTCGGACTGGACAAGCGAGCGCATCGCCGAGCGGATCGCCTCGTGGCGCGACGCCGCCACGGCCACCCTCGTCGTCGCCATCGGCGGCGCGGACGGTCTCGCCCCCGAGGTCCGCGACCGTGCGGACCTCTCCCTCGCCTTCGGAGCCGCCACCCTGCCTCACGGCCTTGTGCGCGTGCTGGCGCTGGAGCAGGTGTACAGGACGCTGACGATCCTGGCGGGGCATCCCTATCACCGGGGAAACATCGACGCATCATGAGCGGAACCGCGCGGCGCAGGCCCCATGGCGGAGCGATCCGCATCGCCGCATCCGCGGCGGTGGCGGTGCTCGCGTTCGGCCGCGCCGTGGCGCAGGAGGCGCCGCGGCCGCCGGACACTCCCAAACAGCAGGACCCCGCCGCGGCCGATGCGATCCAGCGGGCCCTCGACGAGAAGACCCGCCGCGCCGAGAACCTGAAACGGATCGAGGAGCAGCTCGCCGCCTCCACCGGCGCGCGGGCGAAGCTCGAGGCGGAGATCGCATCCATCGGCGGGGACCGCGCCAAGCTCAACGCGGCCCTCCTCGATGCCGCCCGGCAGGCGCAGGCGACCGAGGACCGCATGAGCCGGCTCGAGGAGCGCCTGAAGACGCTGACCGCCAGCGAGGCGGGCATCCGTCGCTCGCTGGAGGCCCGCCGAGGGGTCATCGCCGAGATCCTCGCCGCGCTCCAGCGCATGGGACGGAGACCCCCGCCGGCCGTCCTGGTCCAGCCCGAGGACGTGCTCGCCGTCATCCGCACCTCGATGCTCCTCGGTGCCGTCGTGCCCGAACTGCGCGGCGAGGCCGAGACCCTGGCCGCCGACCTGACCGAGATGGTGCGGCTCAAGGGCCTCATCGCCGCCGACCGCGAGGGGCTGCAGAACGACCTTTCCGGCTGGGCCAGGGAGCAGCAACGGCTGAACGCCCTGATCACGGCGCGCCGCACCCGCCTCGCCGAGGTCGAGAGCGGTCTCGTCACCGAGCGCGCCCGCACCGCCGAGCTCGGCGTCCAGGCGAAGAGCCTCAAGGAACTCCTCGACCGGATGGAGAGCGAGGTCGCCTCGGCCCGCCGCGCCGCCGAGGAGGCCCGTGCCGCCGAGACGCGCGAAGCCCGCGCCACCCAGGAGCGCTTCGCGGCGGCCGGAATCCGCGATCCCGCGCGGCTCGCACCGAAGATCCGCTTCGTCGATACGCGCGGCGAAGTGCCCAGGCCGGTGAGCGGCACGACCCTGCGCAGCTTCAACCAGCCCGACGGCAATGGCGGAACGACCCGCGGCATATCGCTCGCGACCCGCCCGAAGGCGGTGGTTTCCTCTCCGTCCGATGGGTGGGTGTCGTTCGCCGGGCAGTTCCGCTCGTATGGACGACTCTTGATCATCAATGCCGGCGATGGCTACTATCTGCTGCTGGCCGGAATGGATCAGATCAACGTCGAGGTCGGACAGTTCGTGCTCGCGGGAGAACCGGTGGCAGCCATGGGAGAGGGCGGCCAGGGCGCCACTCCGGGCGACCGCGACGGACCGGTTCTGTACGTCGAGTTCAGGAAAGACGGCGGCTCCATCGATCCGGAGCCTTGGTGGGCCAAAAGCCCCAGCGAGAAGGTTCGCGGATAATGCGCAAGATTTCCCTAGTCCTGGCCGGCGCGTTTCTCGGCGTCGGTTCTTCCCTGCTCGCCACCCAGACGCACCTGCTCTCCGGGACGAGCGCGGTGGCGGCCTCCGCCGAGACCTATCGCCAGCTCAGCCTGTTCGGCGACGTGTTCGAGAAGGTGCGGACCGACTACGTCGAGAAGCCCGACGAGGCCAAGCTGATCGAGGCGGCCGTCAACGGCATGCTCACCTCGCTGGACCCGCATTCGAGCTACATGGACTCGAAGAGCTTCCGCGACATGCAGGTGCAGACCAAGGGCGAGTTCGGCGGCCTCGGCATCGAGGTCACGATGGAGGACGGCCTGATCAAGGTGGTCAGCCCCATCGACGACACGCCCGCCTCCAAGGCCGGCATCCTCACCAACGACATCATCACGCAGATCGACGAGGATCAGGTCCAGGGCCTCACCCTGAACCAGGCCGTCGACAAGATGCGCGGACCGGTGAACTCGCCGGTGAAGCTCAAGATCAGCCGCAAGGAATCCAAGGACCCGATCGACGTCGTGCTCAACCGCGACGTGATCAAGATCAAGCCGGTGCGGTCGCGCGCCGAGGGTGGCGACGTCGGCTACATCCGCCTGACCCAGTTCACCGAGCAGACCTATGACGGCCTGCGCAACGCCATCGACAAGCTCTCGACGGATGTCGGGCAGGACAAGCTCAAGGGCTACGTCCTCGACCTGCGCAACAACCCGGGCGGCCTCCTCGACCAGGCCGTGATGGTCTCCGACGCCTTCCTCGACCGCGGCGAGATCGTCTCCACCCGCGGCCGCAACCCGGACGAGACCCAGCGGTTCTCGGCCAAGGCCGGCGACCTGACCAAGGGCAAGCCCATCGTCGTGCTGGTGAATGGCGGCTCGGCCTCGGCCTCCGAGATCGTGGCCGGCGCCCTGCAGGATCACAAGCGCGCCACCGTGCTCGGCACCCGCTCGTTCGGCAAGGGCTCGGTCCAGTCGATCATCCCGCTCGGCGGCAGCGGCGCGCTCCGTCTCACGACGGCGCGCTACTACACGCCGTCGGGCCGCTCGATCCAGGCCAAGGGCATCGAGCCGGACCAGGAGGTCCTGCAGGAGATCCCGGACGAGCTGAAGGGCAAGGACGAGACCAAGGGCGAGGCCGGCCTCAAGGGCCACCTGAAGCAGAAGGACGTGGAGGAGCGCGGCGGTTCGTCGGCCTATGTCCCGCCGGATCCGGCCAAGGACAAGCAGCTGATCGCGGCCGTGGACTTCGTCCGCGGCATCCAGAAGGGCGCGGCCAACACCCCGAAGGCCGCCGTTCCGAACTGAAGAGCTCGGTTCCGTCCTGAAACGCCACCGGTGTCGCGGGATTTAAGCAAACGTTAACCAGCGCGGCCCGCAATGTCGGTCAGGACCGATTCTGCGGGCCGCTTCGTTTCTCGTCCGAAGCGCCGGCCTCCATCGGTCGCGAGTTTCGAGGGAAACGGCTGATCGTGGCCACCGACGACATCCTGACGCGTCCGCTGGGGACCGAGAAGGCGGCTTCCCGCTCGCTGGGGCAGCGGCTGCGCGGCGTCTCGATACCAAGGGCCAGTCTGCCGGCCATGGTGGCCGTCGCGGTCGCCGGCCTCACTCTCGGCGGCACCATCCTGGCGATCACCGGCGATCCCAATGGCGGCGAGCCCTCCGCCGTCGCGACGATCACCCTGCGCGCGCCGGAGAGCCCGGCCCCCGTCGCGAAGGCGCCGGAGCCTCCTCCCTCGGGATCGCGTTCGGCCGGCGAGATCGAGACGGCCTCCGGCGTCCACGTGGTCCGGCCGGCCGGCAGCGCGGCCCCCACCGATGCGGTGATCATCCGCGTGCCCACCGCCGAGCCCGTGCGGCTCGCGGGCCCCGATCCCCGGCTGACGGAGCGCGGGCGCCATGGCAGCCTGCCGAAGATCGGCGAGGGCCGCCGCCGGCCCCTCGACGTCTATGCGAGGTCCGATTCCGATGCGGGGGCGCCCGGCGCGCGCATCGCCATCCTCGTCACCGGCCTCGGCGTCGGTCAGGCCGCGACGGCGGGCGCCATCACCAAGCTCCCACCCGCGATCAGCCTCGCCTTCTCGCCCTATGGCGGCGACCTCGAACGCAGCGTCGCCCGCGCCCGCGATTTCGGCCACGAGATCCTGGTCCAGGCGCCGATGGAGCCGTTCGACTATCCCGACAGCGATCCCGGCCCGCAGACCCTGCTGACGAGTTCGCGCCCCCCGGAGAATCTCGACCGCCTGTCCTGGGTCATGAGCCGGTTCGGCGGCTATGTCGGGCTCGTGAACTTCATGGGGGCCAAGCTCGCCAGCGATGCCGCCGCCCTCGAACCCGTGCTGCGGGAGATCGGAGCCAGGGGGCTGGGCTTCGTCGATGACGGCACGTCGCCCCGCTCCCTGGCAACGTCGCTCGGCGGCAAGGTCAAGACCCCCGTCGCCCGCGCCGAGATCGTCCTCGACGCCACGCCCAGCGCCGAGGCGATCGACCGCGAACTCGCCCGGCTCGAGACCCAGGCCAAGACCAACGGGTTCGCGCTGGCCTCGGCCGGGGCGATGCCGCTGACGATCGAGCGGATCGCCCGCTGGTCGCGCGATCTCGAAACCCGGGGCATCCGCCTCGTCCCCGTCAGCACCGCCCTGCGCGGCACGCCGCCCGCGCGGATGACGAGCGCGACGCCTTAAGGCGCGGGGCTCCTCAGCGCCGCGCCAGGGTCTCGACGATGGCCGGCGGGGTCGGGGCCGGCATCTGCCCGGCGAGGGAGGCCGAGAGCATCGCCGGCAGGGTCTGCTCGTAGCGCGTGACGAGGGCGGCGAAGCGCGGCGGCTCCGTCTCGTAGGCCGGAACGAACCCGCGGACCCGCACGAGCGGGGGAAGGGCAGCCGCCGCCATCCAGCGCGACCACACCGCCTCCGCGACCTGGACCGGACGACGCTGGGCCGGGATCACCACCACGTCCTGCCCCGCATAGGCGAGGGCCTCGGGGCGGCTGACATCGCCCAGCGAGACGCCCTTGGCGGACAGCGCCGCCCAGAACGGGTGCTGGGCCCCGTCGGAATAGGTGGTGCGCACGGCGGCACTCCCTTCCTCGACGAGGCTGGCGATGCGGGCCTCCTCCTGCGCCCGGCGCGCCGTCACCAGGGATTCCAGGGCGGTGTCCCTGTAGGGAAGGAAGGCGTAGCGCGCGGCGGTGACGGTGACGTTCGGCTCCTCGCCCGTCGCTTCGAACCGGTCCGAGCCCTCCTTGAGCTGGCGCCAGAACGCGATGTTCGGGTCGGTCCGGTAGCGGGCCATGTTCGCCGCATTCATCCGGAACGGGAAGGACTGGAACTGGAACGCCGCCTGGCCGCCGGCGAAGGCGTCGCGGGCGATGGCGTAGATCTCGCCGACCACCTGGTCGGTCATGGCGAAGCACCCCATCGACGAGCAGACGCCGTGGACCATCACGGCCGAACCGGTGGAGCCCTGGGCGCGGTCGTAGGCGTTGGGATAGCCGACATCGAAGGAGAGGTAGTATTTCGAGTTCGGGTTCATCTGGCGCTGAGGCACCGTGTAGAACCCTTCCGGCGTCTGGCGGTCGCCGGTCTTGCGCTTCGGTCCGAGCTGACCCGACCAGCGGCAGATCGGGAAGGTCTTGATATGGACGAAGCGCCCGTTGGCGGCCTTCTTCCAGACCTCGATCTCGGATTCCTTCTTGTAGGCCCGGAACAGGACCGGCGCCGAGGCGGTCGTGCCCTTCTGGCTCATCAATGCGAGGGTCGCCGCCGGAATCGGCGCGTAGGCTTTTCCGAGCTCGGCCGAGACCGGCGCCGCTGTGATCGTCCCGAGGGTCAGGATCAACGCTCCCGCGGCAAGACGGGCGAGCGCCGCCGAGCCCATCGGATGCCGGGGAAGAAAGACCATGCGCGGCCCTGAACAGCGACTCATCCGGCAATGCGCGGACGCCCGTGCACGATGCACGCTTCCTCCCTATCGTATCCCATTGGGGCCGCAATAGGGAGGATGGATCGGGTGGTCTTGTCTTCGAGGGGCAGGACTTATGCAAAGACGAAACGTTCAAGACCATCGATCACGCTAGGCGACCCTCGTCTCGACGATTTTTCAGAAAGCACGGCAGCATCTTCTGCCATCCCTGGATAGAACGTCCTATCTTATTTTTGATACGGACTTGCAAAAGGTGGCGGCAAAGTAGGGAGGCCGATTTTCATGAGGTTGTCCCCCTCCCGTTGCTGACGTTTCAGAAGCTCTGGGGGACACGCTTATATTCTTTGTAAGATTGTCAACGTCCAATCCCTCTCCGGACTTTTCGAGAATGGCGTAGCTGTGCTTATGGCTCGGCATTTGAGCGACCGCCAAAGAAACGTTTTCCAAACCGCCTGTGCTGCGCCAATCATAAATCGATACTTGTTTATTGCTATGCTTGCCCGCACCCACGAGAAACCTTCCCCCGGCATTGGAGAAGTATTCCCAACCCGCTGGGCAGACGTCGCTATCGAAGGCCGCGATCATTGCCGTCGGGACGACGTCTGGCGACACGGCCTTGCTCGCCACGCTCTGATTTTTCTCCAGAATTTCGGTCATCCGAGCTTTCGATACACCGCCCAGACTATCGATGAGAGCGCCACTGCTGCCGGCACTCCAAGCAAACGCAAGTATTGCAGGAATGACCGTTCCCGACAATAATCCGGCGACGACTCCGGTTGTCGTTGGTCCCCAGGCAGCCATGAACATCCTCCTCAGTTCCTGCGGAGGACTAAACTAGACTAGACTGATAATATGTCACATAAATGCAACTTTAGGTAGTAACTGAGGGTATTTTCTCCGGAAAACCAGATATCGCCTGCGTTCTATTGTTATCGAAAATCCATTATTCAGAATAAGTGCGCGTTGATGGAAGGTCTCCGATGAAACCTCATCACGTGCCGAAGAAGGATTTACATCCTCGCCGCATCAGGCGGCCAGCACCGTGCTGCGCTCCACATGCAGCACCGCGCCGAAGGGGTCGCCCGCATCGAGGGCCTGGGTGTCGGGCAGGCAGACGATGAGCCCGCGCCCGGCCCTCGCTGCCCGCAGGTTGGCGAGACGCTCCTTGATCTCGGCGGCCTTGCCGTCGTCGAGGGCGATGGCGACGACGACGATGTCCGGCTTGCGCACGAGGCAGCGGGCGAGATCGATGCCGATGCGCTCGCGCGAGCCGATGGCATTCTCGCCGAGGCTCGCCCCGCCGCCGCCCATGCCCGGCTCCACGCGGCTGGCAAGGCCGAGGCGGTAGACCGTGGATTCGAGCCCCTGCTGGACCAGGACCCGGCGCACCAGGGCGCGCACCCGCGCCTCGGCGCCGGCTTCCTCGCCGTTGATGCGGCCGAAGAGCAGGTTTTCTTCCAGGCTGGCGGCGGGGTTGAGCCGGGTCGGGTCGTAGAACTCGATGGCCGAACGCAGGCTCTGCGGCATCAGCCGTGCGAAGGAGTGGCGCGCGGCGACGATGCGGTCCTCGAAGGCGGCATCGATCAGGCCGAACCGGTGCCGGGTCTCGCTGTAGCGGAGCGCGAGCCCGATCAGGCGCTTGCGGTCGCGCTGGCCGGCCGGCCCGCGGCGCCAGCCCTTCGCCTCCGGCTGACGGCTGACCAGATCCTCGAAGAAGCCGCGCTCGGCCGCCGGAAACAGCGAGAACGCGTCGAAGAGCGGGTGATCGTCCGGCAGGTCGGCGAAGATCTCGATGGTGCTGCGCGCCACCTGCAGCCCGATCTCGGTGAAGGACCGCGTCAGGTCCTCGGCTTCCAGCACGGCGCGCAGGTAGGGATGGGCGGCGATGTGGCTGCCGGAAAAGGCCGGCCCCACGGCCTCGCCGAACAGGATGTTCTCGCCCACATTGGCCTGATGGTTGTACCGGGCGGGATCGAACGGCTCCACCAGCCGCGCCGCCTTGTCCGCCGCCAGCGCCTCGCGCACGGCGTGGCGGGCCGAGACCACGGCCTCGGCGATGTCGGGCTCGGCCTTCGGATCCACCGTGCCTTCGAGGCCGCGCGCATAGACGAAGGCGTCGAGCCCGGTGAGCCGCAACACGTCGATGAGGTCTGCCTCGGACGGCCGTTCCTGGCGCGCCGCGCCGTAGAGGATGTTCTGCTCGAGGGTCCCCTCGATCAGGATCGCCTCGGCGCCCGCCAGGGCGATGTGGCTGGCCCGCTCGGCCGGATCGAGGCTGCGAAGGTCGATCCCGTCATAGGTCACCGCGCCGGCGGTGGGTTCGAGCTGGCCGGCGAGCAGGGCGGCGAGCGCCCTGGCGCCGCTGCCGCGTTCTCCGACGATCGCCAGATGCGAGGGCATCGGCACCGCGACGTCGACACCGGCGAGGCGCTCCCCGCTGGCGGGGTCGTAGGCGCCGACGCCGGTCGCCGCGAGGGGGCCGCCCTGCGGCAGCGCGGCGAAGGGGCCCGGCCTGTAGCCGCCCCGTCCTTCGAGGGAGGCCAGGGTCGCCGTGAGGTCGCGGAACACCGGTGCCACCGCCTCGTGGACCGAGCGGAGATGCAGGGTGACCGCCAGGGTCACGACGGCGAGGGCGAAGCCGCCGCCGGCCGCCACCAGGGCTCCGGGCGACACGGGCGGTGCCGTGCCGCTCTCGCCGCGCCAGAGGGCGACGGCCAGCATGATCGCGGGAAGCAGGACGCCGAGGGCGAGCGACGGTGCCCGTGCGAAGGCGAGGGAGGATTCGGCAGCCGCCAGCGCGTCGCGGATCGCGGCGCCCTTGGCCGCGAGGCGGCTGCGCTCGAAGGCTTCCGCGCCATGGGCCCGCACCGCCGGGACCCGCCGGATGAGGTCGGCGAGGGACCGTTCGGCGGACGCCCCGGCATCGAGGCGCAGGTTCGTGCGCGCGCGGGTCCGCTGGAGGATCAGGATGCGGGCGAGGCCGGCTGCGAGGAGCCCCACCGCCATCGCCGGCACCAGCCTCGGCGCCGCGAGGGCGGCCAGCGTGAGGGCGAGGATCATGGCGGCGACGGCCGTGACCGGGACGACGATGCCGAGGCCGAACAGCGTGTCGATCCTGGCCAGCACCGAACCGACGAGCTGCGTCAGGGTGCGGGCCTCGTCCCGCGCCGCCGTCGGGGCGTGCAGGATCGCCGTGGTCACCCGCTCGTTCAGCAGGCGGATCGTCCGGGTCTGGGCGAAGAAGCACAGCCGCGCCACGATCCAACCCAGGGCCGCCGCGAGGACCGCCACGGCCGCGAGCCCGGTCAATGCCCAGAGGATCACGTCGACCGGTGGCATGGGCCAGCCGGACACGGCTACGAGGGTGGGTGGCCCGTCCGTCTGCCAGGGCGGTTCGAGAGCGATCCGGAGGAACGGCACGGTCTGCGCCGGTGCCTGGACCAGCACGCTCACGAGGTCGCGCAGGCAGAGGAGGGCGAACAGGGAGAGCGGAAGGCCGAGCCCCAGCGTCAGGGCGATGACGGAGATCTGGAGCGTCCGCGCCGACGTCCAGGCGAAGGCGATCGGATCACGGTCCATCGACGTTTCCCTCCGGCGGCCCGTGCCGGGTACGGTCCATCATCACGGCCGGCTTAGAGGATCGCCGGCGGGCAGGATAGGCGTGACGGCACCCGTGACGAATCTCCCCGTGTCGCCCGGCACATGCGGCTCCGCGGTTGTTCGGGGAGACAAACACTCCTAGGTTGGTCCGTCTCCAGGGGCTCGGCACCTGTCCCCTCTTTCGTCCCCCTCCCTCGTCCCCTGCCTCGCGCCCTTCCCCGCCCGCGGTCCCGTCGCAAGCGCATCGCCAGAAGCTGCAAGATTTTCCATGTGCGAACTGCTCGGCATGAGCGCGAACGTGCCCACCGATATCCGCTTCTCCTTCGCCGCCCTCGCCCGGCGCGGCGGCGAGACCGGGCCTCACGCGGACGGATGGGGCATCACCTTCTACGAGGGGCGCGGGGCGCGAGCCTTCCACGAGCCGGAGCCGAGCGCGAGCTCGGTCCTCGCCAAGCTCTTGCGCAACTACGCGATCAAGAGCCGGATCGTCATCGCCCATGTGCGCAAGGCCAATCGCGGCCGGGTCGGGCTGGAGAACACCCATCCGTTCAGCCGCGAACTCTGGGGCCGGCGCTGGACCTTCGCCCATAACGGACAGCTCAAGGGCGTGAAGAAGTGGCCGCTCACCTGGTTCAAGCCGGTGGGCTCCACCGACAGCGAATACGCCTTCTGCTGGATGCTCGACCAGTTGCAGCAGCGCTATCCGGGCCTGCCGAGCCCGACGCGGCTCGATGCGGCGGTCGCCGGGCTCTGCGCCGAGCTGCACGGGCTCGGCGTGTTCAACATGCTGCTCAGCGACAGCCGGACGCTCTACGCCCATTGCGGCAAGCGCCTGTGCTACCTCACCCGCTGCGCCCCCTTCGGCACCGCGACCCTCGTCGACGAGGATTGGAACGTCGATTTCGCACAGGAGACGGGGACGGACGACGTGGTGACGGTGGTCGCCACCAAGGCGCTCACCCGCGACGAATGCTGGACCGATGTCGAGCGCGGACACATGCTGTCCCTGCGGGACGGCACCGTGCGCGTGATCAAGCCGGGCGAGCCGGTGCCGACCCGCGTTCCGCGCCCGTGCCGGCAGGGGAACGGCGCGGTCTCCGCTCCGTCGCGCCGGGCTCAGACAGGCCAGGCCGCCTCGCGATAGGCGCCGTCCCAGAACATCCATTCGAGGCGGGTCGCCTGGGTGAAGGCCCCGTGCATCCGCGCCCTCAGCGAGGGGGACGCCCCCTCGGCGGCGGCATCGGTGGCCGCGATCATCTCGGCGACGGCGGTGCCGAATTTCTCGCCCGCATAGGTGTCGATCCAGGTGGCGTAGGGATTGCCCGGCTGCGACCGCGACAGGATGTCGGTGCCGATCTCGGCATAGATCCAGAAGCACGGCAGCAGGGCGGCGAGCAGCACCTCGTAGGGTTCGCCGTAGGCGGTGGCGAGGAGATAGGACACGTAGTGGTCGCAGGGCGGCGAGAGCGGCGTGGCGGCGAAGGTCTCGGCCGAGATGCCGTAATCCCGGAAGAACCCGCCATGGAGCGAGCGCTCGACCACGATGGCGGTCTCGGCGGCCTTCGCGAACTGCACGATCCCCTCGGGCTCCGGCGATTTCGCCGCCGCCAGCGCGAGCGCCCGGCCGAAGCCGATCAGGTAATGCGCGTCCTGCAGGATGTAGTGCCGGAACCGGGCCTGACCGAGGGTGCCGGCGGCGAGTTCGGCATTGAACGGCATCGTGCGGATGGTCTCGTAGATCTCGGCGTTCCGCGCCCAGGCTTCGGCCGAAAAGCCGGTCTCGTCGGCGGGGCGGATCATGAGCGGGGACCTTCCAGGGTGAGGCTGACGCCGTGGCGGGCGCGCTGGCCGGGGGCGAGGAGGCGTTGCGAGTCGCGCCGGGTCAGGTCGCCCTCGAAGCCCGACCAGTCGGCATGGCCGGTCCAGCATTCGAGGGAGAGGAACGGCGCCGTGGGCTTCGTCCAGATCGCGAGATGGGGGAAGTCCGAGACGTTCATGCGGATCGCGCTGCCATCGGGCGCGGTGAAGCGCATCCTGGCGCTGGCCGCATCGCGCAGGACGATGGCTTCGGCGAACATGTCGGGATCGAGGGGCAGGATCCTCCCTTCGAGGGGGAAGGGGCGCTCCTGGCGCAGGAGCAGGCCGCCCTCTCCCACTTCCGGCGCCATCGCCCGCTCGGGATGCTCGAACTCGACCGCATAGCCGCCGCCCGCCCTGCGCTCGCCATCGGCGAAGGGCCAGGGGAAGGCCGGATGGAAGCCCAACGCGTAGGGCAGGGGCGCCTCGCCGGTATTCTCGATCCAGATCTCGAAATCGAGATGGGCCGGGCCGACCCGCGTGGTGATGTCGAGGCGGAACGGATAGGGGTAATGGGCGCGCGTCGCCTCGCTATCCTCCAGGCGCAGGGTGACGCTGTCGTCGCTCTGCGAGACGATCGCGAAGGGCAGGTCGCGGGCGAAACCATGCTGGCCCATCGGATAGGCCGTGCCGTCCACGCGGACCATTCCGCCGGACGAGGCGCCGACCACCGGGAAGAGCCAGGGCGCGTGCCGGTTCCAGTGAGCCGGATCGCCGCTCCAGAGGTATTCGCGGCCCCCGACCTGCCACGAGACGGGCTCGGCGCCGGACGCCGCCACCACCGCAACGGTGCCGTCGCCGGCCTTGAGAGTGATGCGGTCGCTCATGTCGTGCTCCCCGGGATTGTCACGCTGCCGCGGTTGTGGCCGCAGGCGGAGCGCCGGTCCAGCCTCAACCGGGATGGGGGCGGCCCGTCAAGCGTTCACCGTCTCGGAGAAATCCCGGCGCCGAAGCCAATTACCCATACGGCTGACCCGGCAAGTCGGGCATACAGTCCATGGCCAAGCTGATTCGGCCACCGGAGCCGGGTCCGCCCGGCTGGCACGTCCCCTCGGCCGACCCTCCGTCATGACGCTGACATCCCGTATCGTCGCACTGGTCCTGCTCGCTCTCGTTCCCGCCATCGCGGTCCAGAGCTTCAACGAGCATGCGCTGCGCAGCGCCCGCGAGGATGCCGTGACCGCATCGGCCCTGCGCAACGCCCGCGCCGTGTCGGAGGACCTCGCCCAGTTCGCCGGCGGGATGAGGCAGCTCCTCGACATCCTCGCCGAGGCGCCGTTCATCCGCGACCAGGAGGCGGCGGGATGCACCAGCTTCCTGCGCTCCATCATCGGCAAGCTGTCCGGAGCGACGATCCTCATCGTCGCGGATGCGGAGGGGTCCCTCGTCTGCAACAGCCGCGGCATGGAGCGGGGGGCCTATTCCATGGCCGACCGGACGTATTTCCGGAAGGCGATGGTGTCGGGCGTTCCGGTGATCGGCGAATACGTGGTCGGCCGCGGCAGCGGGGTTCCCACCATCCAGTTCGCCTATCCGATCCGGGATGCGAGCGCGAAGTCCAGCGGCCTGCTCATCTTCGGTTTCGATCCGGCCTGGCTCGGCGATCGTCTGGCCCATGCCGGCCTGCCGCGGGACGCCACCGTGACGGTGGCCGACCGCAGCGGCACGATCATCGTCCAGAATCCCGATTCCGACTCCTGGGTCGGCCGAGCGATGCCGGCGGCCTTCGCCACCGGTCTGAACAGGGCGGAGGCCGGGGGCGGCGTCGTCGAGATGCCGGGGCTCGACGGAGCCCGGCGCATCACAGGCGTGGTCCATCCCGACGGCGCCCTCGACGGCATGATCCTCGCCGTGGGCCTGTCGCGCGAGACGGCCTTCGCCGATATCGACGCGGCGACCCGGCGCGGCGTCGTCCTGATCTTCCTCGGAACCCTCGTCGCCATCGTGGCGGCCCTGATCGGCGGCCGCGTCTTCATCCGCAAGCCGGTGCGGCGGCTCCTGAAGGCCTCCCGCGCCTGGCGCTCCGGCCAGCTCTCCACCCGCTCGGGTCTGACGGGCAGGTCCGAATTCGGCCAGCTCGGCCAGGCCTTCGACGCCATGGCCGCGGCGCTGCATGAGCACGAGGACGGGCTGAGGGCCGAGCTCGCGCGCACCCGCACCCTGCAGGAACAGCAGGTGACGATGATGCACGAGCTGAACCACCGGGTGAAGAACACCCTCGCCACGGTCCAGTCCCTCGCCCGGCAGTCGCGCGGCGGCGAGGAACAGGCGGCGCAGCTCGAAGGCCGCATCCTCGCCCTGTCGAAGACCCACGACCTCCTGACCCGCGACGACTGGACCGGCGCACCGCTGCGGGCGGTGCTGGAGAACGAACTCAGCCCCTACCGCAACTCCGCCGACCACATGAAGCTCGACGGTCCCGAGATCGACCTGCCGCCGCGCTACGTGCTGGCGCTGGGGATGACGGCGCACGAACTCACCACCAACGCCGCGAAATACGGCGCCCTGTCGGGGACGCAGGGACGCCTGTCCGTGACGTGGCGCGTGGTGGAGGACGGCATGGGCGCGCGCCGCCTGGAGATCGAGTGGCGGGAGCGCGGCGGCCCGGTCGTGGCACCACCGACGCGGCGCGGCTTCGGCACCCGCCTCATCACCGGCGGCATCGCCCGCGAGCTGGCGGGCTCGGTCCAGCTCGACTTCCTGCCGGAGGGCCTGCGCTGCCGCATCGACGTCCCGGTCGAAGTGCCGCCGCCCGCCCGGTTCCATTGAGCTCAGACCAAGGCTTGGTGAGCCTGGCCCATGGATTGGGCTGACCGAGGTCTTGTCTTGGAGCGTGCTCGATCTGCTCTTTAAGCGATATTATACTTGACGTACCCATTTGTCGTGCAGCATGCTACGTCAAAATGACTTGAAGGGGCGGAGATCTATGGCGTGGGCGGTGCCTGAATATGATCCTCAACACGTCAATTCTGCAGGGAAAGCCCTGGGTAAGATGGCGTTTCCAGTCGAGAATGAAGAAGCTTTGCAGGCCCTTGCCGTTATAAACAATTGGCGCTCATCACACGCATACCCCCTCAACACTTTTCAAATCACCCTACGCAATCGTGCTCGAAGAATAGAGCGTACCGTGATCGTTGCACAGCGAGAAAAACGACTGGACTCAATACATCGCAAACTTGTGCAAAAAAAGAGCATGCGAATGACGCAAATGCAAGACATTGCAGGATGCCGGTCAGTCTTTGGCAAGCTTGCCGACGTTTATAAACTAGTTGAAATCTATAAGAATCGACAGTTCGATCACAAATTTCGAAATGGAAAAGACTATATTGTCAATCCAAAACCAGACGGATATCGATCCTATCATTTAGTCTACGAGTATGTTGGCTATGGCGCGGCGGCGCCGTACTGCGGCCTACGCGTCGAGATTCAAGTTCGCACGCAAACACAACATGCTTGGGCCACGGCTGTCGAAGCTGTTGGAATATTTACGCGACAAGCATTAAAGTCTAGCCAAGGCGACGCCGATTGGCTGCGTTTTTTTGCTTTAATGGGCACAGCCATAGCAGCGATCGAACAGACGCCGTCTGTCCCGAGAACGCCTTATATGAAAAAAGAGCTTCTCATTGAGCTTGCAAAGTTAGCAGATAGCCTTGCGGCTCGCAGCATGCTTCGGGCGTACAACACAACGCTAAACACGATTGGGTCAGCGAAGGACGCAAAATACTTTATAGTCGAACTTGACCCGGAGGAGAGCAAAGTTACTGTTCGTCGCTTTAAGGCAAAAGAATCATCGGAGGCCAATAGGCAGTATACCAAATTGGAAAGCCAGATACAGGAAACGTCAAGGCGGCAGGTTGTTTTGGTCTCAGTTACAGACATTAATGCCTTAAAACGGGCATACCCGAATTATTTCTTGGATACCGCGTTGTTTTCGCGACTAGTTGAGAAGGTGCTTAAAGGGGATTTTCCTGATCCTCTTCCCCCTGTAGCCAGTTCCGGTGAAGACTAGCAAGGTTGGACATGACTCTCTGGACTCGTCGGTGAAGAGGCTAGCGTCCTTGAGGATGTTCGCTTCGATGATCGGGCGGATGGTCTCGGGCTTGCCACGACAAAAGAGCGGACCTGACCGCTATCCTGATCCACCAGGGACACGACCTTCATCTTGTGGTGAGAGGCGCGGGCCTTCGGCACGCCCGGCTCGCGACCGATGAATGTCTCGTCGACTTCCATGATGTCGCCAGCGCCGGGCATGCCGTTGATGTCGCCCATGGGAGCCAAGGAACCGTCACTCATGGCGTTGCGGATGCGGTGAGACATGAACCACGCGATCTTAAGCGTGACCCCGAGTGTTTGGTGAAGTTGATTGCTAGAAATAACTTTCTAGCTGTCAGTTATAAGGTACATTGCCTGCATCCAAACGTGCATGGCTACTTTCGAGTCTTCGAGAATCGTTCCGATCTTGACGGCGAAAGGCTTCCGGCAATGGTAGCATTTGTAAGTTCCAGTGCAGGTCGACTTAAGCTGCATCTTGCTAATACGCTCTGCGCCACCGCAATGTGGGCGTATGGGTCCGCTGGGCCAGATCCGGGCCTCGACAAAGGCGTAAGCCTTCTCTTCGTTGTGGAAATGGGGAGATGAAAGGGCGTTGCTTATATTATAAATCTAAGCTTCAAAGGTGGGTACTTAAATTATAACATCGCTGAATTTTTAGGGATGTTCATGTCAGAATAGATCATCTGCCAGAGTAGATCATCCCATCAGACTCCCTCATCCTGAGGTGCCCTTTGCTTGAGCAAAGGGCCTCGAAGGAGCCCTCCAGTCGTCACGCGATCCCTGGAAGCCTCCTTCGAGGCCGCTGCGCGGCACCTCAGGATGAGGTGAAGCTTCTCTTTTGCAAATATTCACACCAAAACAGATCATCCAAACAAACCACCTCATCCTGAGGTGCCCTTTGCTTTGGCAAAAGGCCTCCAAGGAGCCCTCCAGTGGTCACGCGATCCCTGGAAGTCTCCTTCGAGGCGGCTGCCGCCGCACCTCAGGACGAGGTGAAGCCCTGGAAAAGACACCTCATTTCGGTGCGCCGTTGGGAATCCCCTCGATCGGGCATTCCGGCGTGCCGAGGTCGGGGCGGGTGATGGCGCGGACCGCCTCGCGGGTGCCGGCCGGGTCCTCGATCCAGCGGCGATAGAAATCGTAGGGGCAATCGGCCTTGCCGGGTTCGTTTTCCTTCGAGTTGATCATGCCGGTGTAGCCGCGGTGCAGCAGCTTGAAGAGGTGGTTCTCCGACTGCATGTTGGCGCGCGCGTCGCGGATGAGGAATTTCGAGAGCGCGGCATACTGGATGCCCATCTCCTCGGTGCCGCATTCGCCGAGCGTGCGGCCGTCGAAGCCGATGATCGCCGAGTGGCCGAAATAGGTATAGACGCCGTCGAAACCCGCCGCGTTGGCCACCGCCACGTAGGTGTTGTTGGCGAAGGCCATCGCCTTCGACATCAGGATCTGCTGTTCCTTGGCCGGATACATGTAGCCCTGGCAGCGGATGATGAGTTCGGCGCCGCGCATGGCGCAGTCGCGCCAGATCTCGGGGTAATTGCCGTCGTCGCAGATGATGAGGCTGATCTTGAGGCCCTTCGGCCCGTCCGAGACATAGGTGCACTCGCCCGGATACCAGCCCTCGATCGGGGTCCAGGGCATGATCTTGCGATACTTCTGCACGATCTCGCCCTGGTCGTTCATCAGGATCAGGGTGTTGTAGGGCGCCTTGTTCGGATGCTCCTCGTGGCGCTCGCCGGTGAGCGAGAACACGCCCCAGACACGCGCCTTGCGGCAGGCCTCGGCGAAGATCGCCGTCTCCTCGCCGGGGATCGCCGAGGCGGTCTCGTACATCTCGGCGCCATCGTACATGATGCCGTGGGTCGAGTATTCGGGGAAGATCACGAGGTCCATGCCGGGCAGGCCGGACTTCATGCCGACGACCATGTCGGCGATCTTCCTCGCGTTCTCCAGAACCTCGGCCTTCGTGTGCAGGCGGGGCATCTTGTAGTTGACGACCGCGACGCCGACGCTGTCGTTGCTCGAGGAAATGTCGCCGTGCATCATGGGGTGTTCCTCCTGTCATTGCGAACCCTCCCCCGCGGAGGGGGAGGGCTGAGTGCCGTCAGTGGCTGATCATCCACGGCCGCGCGTTGGGGAAGCTTTTCGCGGCGGCGGGTTGCTTGGCTTTCGAAGTACCCGAGCAGCATCCGCATCCCGCCCCGTGGCCGGACGACTTGCGGGGCGCGTGCGCGCTCCGCTCGTTGACCGCATGCGCCTTGCGCCGTCCCGCATCCATGGAGGCGAGGTTCGGCGCCGTGAGGAAGGCGCGGCCGCAGGACGAGCCGCAATCGGGGCAATCGTGCGGGTCCTTGAACTGCGCCATCGGGCGCAGCACCGTGAACGGGCCGCAGCCCTCGCAGGAATAGTCGTAGACCGGCATCTCACAGATCCGGCGAGAGCGGCATCTGGATCGAGCCGTCGATGTGCTTGATCGGTCCGTCCGCACCCGGATTGATGTCGAAGTCGAAGATCTTCGTCGGAATCCAGAGCGTGGCGCAGGCGTTGGGGATGTCGACGACGCCCGAGATGTGGCCCTGGACCGGCGCGGTGCCGAGGATCGAGTAGGCCTGGGCGCCCGAATAGCCGAACTTCTTCAGGTATTCGATGGCGTTGAGGCAGGCCTGCCGGTAGGCGACGGTGACGTCGAGATAGTGCTGCTTGCCGTATTCGTCGACGGAGACACCTTCGAAGATCAGGTGATCATCGAATTTCGGGGTGACCGGCGACGGCTTGAAGATCGGGTTCTTGATCCCGTATTTCGACATGCCGTCCTTGATCAGGCTCACCTTGAGATGGACCCAGCCGGCCATCTCGATGGCGCCGCAGAAGGTGATCTCGCCGTCGCCCTGGCTGAAATGCAGGTCGCCCATGGAGAGGCCCGCGCCCGGCACGTAGACGGGGAAGTAGATCTTCGAGCCGCGCGACAGATCCTTGATGTCGCAATTGCCGCCGTGCTCGCGGCCCGGCACCGTGCGGGCGCCTTCCGCCGCCGCCTTGTCCTTCGCCTCGCCTTTCAGCCGGCCCATATGGGCCGTCGGGCCGAAGGGCAGGGTGGCGAGCGCCGGGACGCGGCCGGGATTGGTGTCGTAGAGCGCCTTTTCGCGGGTGTTCCAGGTCTCCAGCATCTTCGGATCGGGCAGGCAGCCGATCAGGCCGGGATGGATCAGGCCGGGGAAGCGCACGCCGGGGATGTGGCGGGATTTCGTGAACATGCCCTCGAAATCCCAGATCGACTTCTGGGCCTGGGGGAAGTGTTCGTCGAGGAAGCCGCCGCCGTTCTTCTTGGAGAAGAAGCCGTTGAAGCCCCACTGGCTTTCCTGCTTGGCGCCGATATCGAGGAGATCGACCACCAGCAGGTCGCCGGGCTCGGCGCCCTCGACGCCGATGGGACCGGACAGGAAGTGCACGATCGACAGGTCGATGTCGCGCACGTCGTCGGCGGAATCGTTGTTCTTGATGAAGCCGCCGGTCCAGTCATAGGTCTCGACGATGAAGTCGTCGCCGGGCTTGACCATGGCCACCATCGGAATGTCCGGGTGCCAGCGGTTGTGGACCATGTCGTTGTCGTAGGCCGACTGCGTCAGGTCGACCTTGATCAGGGTCTCAGCCATCGTTCCGTGC
This sequence comes from Methylobacterium marchantiae, assembly GCF_042679825.1. Lineage (NCBI taxonomy): Bacteria > Pseudomonadati > Pseudomonadota > Alphaproteobacteria > Hyphomicrobiales > Methylobacteriaceae > Methylobacterium > Methylobacterium marchantiae. The sequence continues at coordinate 79,177 of NZ_JBHTND010000016.1, forward strand.
TCCCTTCCCAGGTTTCGGGTCATGCCGGATTCCGGACATGCGCCCTCGTTCGCGCGGGCGGTGGTTCCCGCCCGCGTGCGACGTGTCGTCGGATAGGCCCGGCCTCGCGGCCGGGCTTCTCCATCAGCGTGCGAGCAGCTCCCGGAGGGCCGCGTCGACGAAGGCGATGTCGGGACTGGTGCCGCGCGGGTCGCCGGCGAAATGGCCCCAGTCGCTCTGGCAGACGCGCAATTCCGCGTTCGGCATGCGCGAGACCTCGTAGGCGCTGTCTTCCGGCGGGAAGTAGAGGTCGGTCGAGCCCGGCATGACGATCGCCTTGGCCGTGATGCCGGCGAGCGCCTTGTCGAAGTCTCCGCCATAGGCCGGATCGCCGGAGATGTCGGCATGCTGCCACGTCCACAGCAACGCGAGGAGATCGTTCGCGTCCTTTGGCAGGAAGAATCCCTCCCAGAAGTAGACGAGGAAATCCTCCAGCGACGAGTAATTCCACGGCACGTCCGCCGGTCGTCCGCCGAACGGCCGGACCGGCTGCTTCAGGTCGAGTTCCTTGCGGTAGAACGTCTGCGAGAAGCCCCAGCCCGCATAGACCCGCGCCATGGCGCGCAGGCCCCGGCGCGGCGGCTCGTCGTACCAGCCGTCCTTGAAGGCGGCGTCCGCGGTGAGTGCCGCCTTGACGCCTTCGAGGAAGACGAAGTTGTGCCGCGAGCAGCGCGCCGCCCCCATGAAGGGCAGGATGCGCTCCACCATGTCGGGATACGACGCCCCCCACTGGAACGACTGGGCCGCCCCCATCGACCAGCCGGTCACCAGCTTGATCCGTTCGATGCCGAACTTCTCGGTGACGAGCCGATGCTGCAGCCGGACCTGATCGTAGATCGTCACCGCGGGGAAGCGCGCGCGATCGTAGGGTTCGCCGGTATTGCTCGGGGAGGACGAGACGCCGTTGCCGAGCATGTTCGGGATGATGATGAAGTATTGAGCCGGGTCGAGGGCCATGCCCTCGCCGATCAGCCATTCGTTGTCGCTGTGGCTGGCGGAATACCAGGTCGGGTAGACGATGACGTTGTCACGCGCCGCGTTCAGCGTGCCGAAGGTCTTGTAGGCCAGTTTCGCGTCGCGCAGGGTCTTGCCGCACTGAAGGACGACATTGCCGAGCTCGAAGGTCTCGTAATCGGCCAGAGATTCTCCTTCAGACATGGGCTCTCCTTCAGACCGACAGGAAGCGGGCGACCTGCGCCTCGTCGATATCGGCCCGCATCGCCTCGTGGACGATGTTACCGTTCTCGATCACCAGCACCCTGTCGGCGACGTCGAGGGCGAAGCTCAGCACCTGCTCGGAGACGACGATGGAGAGGCCGCGCTCGTCGCGAATCTTCTTCAGGGTACGCCCCATCTCGCGGATGATCGAGGGCTGGATGCCCTCCGTCGGCTCGTCGAGGAGGAGCACCTTCGGCCGGCTCGCCAGCGCCCGGGCGATGGCGAGCTGCTGCTGCTGGCCGCCGGAGAGGTTGCCGCCGCGCCGCCCCTTCATCTCCAGCAGGACCGGGAACATGGTGTAGAGGTCCTGCGGAACCTTGCGCTCCTTGGTGACGGTGAGGCCCGTCTCGATGTTCTCCTGCACCGTCATGGCCGAGAAGATCATCCGGCCCTGCGGCACGTAGGCGAGGCCGCCCGCCACGCGCTGGTGGCTCTTGAGGGCGGTGACGTCCCGGCCGTCGACGGCGATGGTGCCGGACTTGACCGGCACGATCCCCATCAGGGTCTTCATCAGCGTGGTCTTGCCCATGCCGTTGCGGCCCATCACCGCGACGATCTCGCCGGGGGCGATGGAGATGTCGAGGCCGTGCAGGACCTCGCTCTGGCCGTAGGCCGAGTGCAGGTCGCGAATCGCCAGCATCGGCTCGAGGCCACCCTGGACGAAGGGGACGGGGGACGGGGACGGCGCGGTCTGGAGCATGGGTCCGTTCCCTCTCAGTGGCCGAGATAGACTTCGATGACCTTCGGGTCGTTCTTCACCCGCTCCATCGAGCCTTCGGAGAGCACCTTGCCCTGGTGCAGCACGGTGACCCGGTGGGCGATGTCCTCGACGAACTTCATGTCGTGCTCGATCACCAGCACCGAACGGCCGACGATGATCTGGTTGAGGAGCTCGGCGGTCTTGATGCGCTCGCCGACGCTCATGCCGGCCACCGGCTCGTCGAGCATGAGCAGTTCCGGGTCCTGGATCAGCAGCATGCCGATCTCGAGCCACTGCTTCTGGCCGTGGCTGAGAAACTCGGCCCGCTCCTTCAGCTGATCCTTCAGGAAGATCATCGTCGCGACCTCGTGGATGCGGTCGCGGACCTCGGCATCGCGCTTGAAGGTCAGCGCTCCCCACACAGTGCGGCCGCGCGGGAAGGAGATCTCCAGGTTCTCGAACACCGTGAGGTCGTCGTAGATCGACGGCGTCTGGAACTTGCGGCCGACGCCCGCCTGGACGATGGCGCTCTCCGAGATCCTGGTGAGTTCCTGGCCCTTGAACTTGATCGAGCCGGTGCTGGCCTTGGTGCGCCCGCAGATCAGGTCGAGCACTGTGGTCTTGCCGGCGCCGTTGGGGCCGATAATGACGCGGATCTCGTTGGGATCGACGTAGAACGACACGTCGTTCACCGCCTTGAACCCGTCGAACGAGACCGTGAGGGCCTCCACCGCGAGGAGGAACTCCTTCGCGTCGGGGGATTCGCCGATGATCGGCTGGTGCAGCATGGCGGCGTTCATCGGGGACGCTCCTATTCGGCCGGCGTGCCGTGGGGGAGGGCGCCGTCGACCGGCGCCAGGGCCTTGACCTTGCGGGTCAGGCGCGGCTCGACATAGCTGCGGTAGATGCCGGCGAGACCGTTGGGGAAGGCGAGGACGACGGCGATGAACAGGGCGCCGAGGCCGAAGAGCCAGAGTTCGGGGAAGCTCTCCGAGAAGGTGGTCTTGGCCCAGTTGACCAGCAGCGTGCCCCAGACCGCGCCGAACAGCGACATCCGCCCGCCGACGGCGGCGTAGATCACCATCTCGATCGAGGGCACGATCCCGACGAAGGACGGCGACATGAAGCCGACCTGGAGGGTGAACATCGCCCCGCCGATGGCGGCGAAGGCGGCGGCGAGGCAGAAGGCGAAGACCTTGAACCCGGCCACCGAATAGCCCGAGAACCGCACCCGGTCCTCCTTGTCGCGCATGGCGACGAGGATGCGCCCGAGCTTGGCCTTCTTCACGTATTGCGCGGCCAGGATGCAGCCGATGAGCAGGCCGCCGTTGAGGAAGTACAGGATGGTGTGGGCGCTGTCGGTGCGGATGTCCCAGCCGTGGAGGGTCCGCAGGTCGGTGATGCCGTTGATGCCGCCGGTATAGCCCTGCTGTCCGACGATGAGGATCGTCAGGATGGCGGCGATGGCCTGGGTGATGATGGCGAAGTAGGTGCCGCCGACACGGCGGGTGAACATCGCGAAGCCGATGACGAAGGCGAAGAACACCGGCAGGGCGACGACGAGGATCAGCGTCAGCGGCAGGCTCTGGAACGGCTTCCAGATCAGGGGCAGCTCGGTGATCTGGTTCCAGTCCATGAAGTCCGGGATGCCCGGCGTCGACTGGATCTTGGTGTTCTCGACGCTGGAGGCTTCGAGCTTCAGGTACATGGCCATGCAATAGCCGCCGAGCCCGAAGAACACGCCCTGGCCGAGGGAGAGGATGCCGGCATAGCCCCAGCACATGACGAGGCCGAGCGCGACGAAGGCGTAGGTGAGGTACTTGCCGACGAGGTTGAGGCGGAACGCGTCGAGGGTCGCAGGCAGGACGACGAGGATGAAGGCGGCGAGGAGCGCCAGGCTCAGCCACTCCATCGGCTTCATGAACGGATTGTCGTTCACGGTGAGCGACTTCGACAGGGTCTGGACGGGGCTTGTCATCGGGATGGCCTCCTCAGCGCCGGACCTTGAGGGTGAACAGACCCTGCGGGCGGACCATCAGGATCCCGACGACGGCGAGCAGCGTCAGGACCTTGGCGGTGGAGCCGGACAGGAAGAATTCGAGGGTCGACTGGGTCTGCGAGATCGAGAAGGCGGAGGCGATGGTGCCGAGCAGGCTGGCCGCGCCGCCGAAGACCACGATCAGGAAGGTGTCGACGATGTAGAGCTGGCCCGAGGTCGGCCCGGTGGAGCCGATCATGGTGAAGGCCGAGCCGGCCACACCGGCGATGCCGCAGCCGAGGCCGAACGTGTAGCGGTCGACCTTCTCGGTATCGATGCCGACGGCGCCCGCCATCGGCCGGTTCTGCATCACCGCGCGCACCTGCTGGCCGAAGCGCGAGCGGTACATCAGCAGGCCGACGCCGACGGTGATGAGGGTGGTGATCGCCATCACGAACAGGCCGTTGATCGGCACCTCGATCGTGTCGGTGACCTGGACCGAGCCGATGAGCCAGGACGGCAGCTCGACGCCGACCTCGCGCGCTCCGAAGATGGTGCGGTAGGATTGCTGCAGGATCAGCGAGAGGCCCCAGGTGGCGAGCAGCGTGTCGAGGGGGCGCTTGTAGAGATGCCGGATGAGCGTCCATTCGACGATCATCCCGAGGGCTCCCGAGGCCAGGAAGGCCAGGATCATCGCCACGAAGAAGTAGATGCCGAACAGGCCGGGCAGGTGGGCCTGGAAGAAGGTCGAGCACAGATAGGTGACGTAGGCCCCGAGGATCATGAATTCCCCGTGCGCCATGTTGATCACGCCCATCTGGCCGAAAATGACCGCGAGGCCGAGCGCCATCAGCACGTAGACCGAGAACAGGATCAGGCCGGCGAAGCCCTGCATGGCGAAGATCGCGCCGAGATCGCCGAGGGAATAGTCACCGAGCATGTTTCGTACTCCGAGGGAGGCGATGACGGTCGTGCGAGGACGGTCGTGCAAGCATCGGGCCGCAGGTGTCCTCCCTTCCGACAGGGCGACCGCATCCCGCACTCCGTCGTTCCGGGGTGCCGCAGGCGAGCCCGGAACCCGGAGCCGCCGGCGGTGTAAGGCCTTGCCGGACCTGCGTTTCCGGATCCCGGGCTCCACGTCGTGGACCCGGGACGACGGAGTGCCCGGATCTCCGGCGGCTCCTCTCGCCCGCGGCCATTGCGCTGCCTGTGCGGAGAGGAAGCCCGCCGGGAGTGCCGGCCTACTGGTAGCCCTTGGGGAAGGGGTTGGGCTCGATCAGCGCGGGGCTCTCGTAGACGATCTCGAACTGGCCGCTCGGCAGGGCCTTGGCGACGCGGGTCTTCGACCAGAGGTGGTGGTTCGGGTGGATCTTGACGTAGCCCTCGGGAGCTTCCTTGAACTCGATGTCCGGGGAGGCCGCGGAGACCTTGTCGACATCGAAGGAACCGGCTTTCTCGCAGGCCATCTTCCACAGGAACGGCCCGAGATAGGCGGCCTGGGTGACGTCGCCGATGACGGTCTTCTCGCCCCACATCTTGTGGAAGGCGGCGACGAACTTCTCGTTGTTCGCGTTCTTGAGCGACTGGAAGTATTTCATGCAGGAATAGGCGCCGGCGATGTTGTCGCCGCCGATCCCGTCGATCTCGTCCTCGGTGACCGAGATGGTCAGAAGGGTCTGTTTCGAAAGATCGATGCCGGCCGCCTTGAGCTGCTTGTAGAACGCCACGTTCGAGCCGCCGACCACGTCGGTGAAGATCACGTCCGGCTTGGTAAGCTTGATCTTGTTGATCACCGAGTTGAACTGCGTGTGGCCGAGCGGGAAGTATTCCTCGCCGACGACCTTGGTCTTGAGCACGTTCTCGATGTGCTTGCGGGCGATCTTGTTCGAGGTGCGCGGCCAGATGTAGTCCGAGCCGATGAAGAAGAACGTCTTGGCGCCCTTCTCCTTGGTCACCCAGTTCAGCGATTCGAGGATCTGCTGGGTGGCCTCCTGGCCGGTATAGATGACGTTCTTGGACTGCTCGAGGCCTTCGTAGAAGGTCGGATAGTACAGCAGGCCGTTATACTGCTCGAAGACCGGCAGCGCGGCCTTGCGCGAGGCCGAGGTCCAGCACCCCATCACGGCGGCGCAATGGTCGTTGACGAGAAGCTTCTTGGCCTTCTCGGCGAAGGTCGGCCAATCGGAGGCGCCGTCCTCCTGGATGATCTTGATCTTGCGGCCGAGCACGCCGCCCATCTCGTTGATCTGCGCGATGGCGAGCTTCTCCGCCTGGATCGAGCCGGTCTCGGAGATCGCCATGGTGCCGGTGGCCGAATGGAGGATGCCGACGGTCACCTCGGTATCGGTCACCGCGAGCCCGGTGGTGTTCACCGCCGAGGTCGGGGGAGCCGCCGCGAAGGCGCTGCGCGGCAACATCGCCATGGCGGGGATGCCCGCCAACCCCATCAGAAGCTTGCGGCGCAGGGCCGAGTGCGGTCCGTGCTCGTTGTCGGCTGCCATCGTGCGTGAACCTCTTCCACGAGATATTCCCGCCGGCTCCTGCATAAGGCGGGCCGTTGCGGACGAGCGGAAGCTAGGCGGGATGGCGCAGCGCAGCATATACGCTGTTTTGCGTAGGGTGGGGGCGCGAGCGTCCTGCGTTCCGCCTGCATCGGAGAATGCGCTTCCCTTCGTGGGGCATGCCTTCCCTTCGAAGAGGGGCCTCGACGCGGCTCGTCTGGTGTACCAGTGTCGTCCGGCCCCGCGGCACGGGGATTGCTGATCGTCCGCCGTTTCTCCGCGACCGCGTGCGGGCCGGCCCTTCCCACACCTGACGCCGACCGGGCAGACCCACGATCCGATGAGTGGCCGCCAGCAGATTCCCCCGATCCGGCGGGCCTATAACCGCTTCGTCGCGGACGAGACCCTCGAGGATTACGCGCTCCGCTTCACCGCGAAGAAGGCGCGGCGATGGTCGAGCCTGCGCGTGGCGCAGACGGCGCTGGGCTCGCTCTCGTTCCTGGCGCTGGAGGCGATCGGCGGCACGCTGGTCCTCGCCACGGGGTTCACCAACACGGTGACGGCGGTGCTGTTCGTCGGCGCGGTGATCTTCGCCACGGCGGTGCCGATCAGTCTCTATGCGGCCCGCTACGGCGTCGACATCGACCTCCTCACCCGCGGGGCCGGCTTCGGCTATCTCGGCTCCACCATCACCTCGCTGATCTATGCGAGCTTCACCTTCCTGTTCTTCGCCATCGAGGCGTCGATCATGGCGCTGGCGCTGCAACTCTGCCTCGGCCTGCCGCTGGGAATCGGCTACGTCGTCAGCGCGGTCGTGGTGATTCCCCTCGTCGTCTACGGGATCAGCCTGATCAGCCGCTTCCAGATCTGGACCCAGCCGCTCTGGATCGGCCTCAATCTCCTGCCCCTCGGCTTCATCGCGTGGCAATCGAGTTCGGGCCTGACCGATCTCCTCGCTTATCCGGGATCGGCCCATCCCGGATCGGTCGATGCGGTCGGCTCGACCCTCACCGTGGCGGGCTACGCGCTCTCCGGCTTCGACCTCGCCCAGTTCGGCCTCGCCTCCGGCATCCTGCTCGCGCTCCTGGCGCAGATCGGCGAGCAGGTCGATTTCCTCCGCTTCGTGCCGCCGGCGAAGGTGGGACGGGACCCGCGCTGGTGGCTCGCCGTGCTCGGGGCGGGCGCGGGCTGGATCCTGCCCGGCATGTTCAAGATCATGCTCGGCGCCTTCCTGGCGGTGGTGGCGCTGGGGCAGGGCGTGCCCCACGACCAGGCCGCCGAGCCGACGCAGATGTACGTGGTCGCCTTCGGCTACGTCATGCCGACGCGGGAGGGGGCGATCCTCCTCACCGGCCTCTTCGTGGTGATCTCGCAGCTCAAGATCAACGTCACCAACGCCTATGCCGGCTCCATCGCCTGGTCGAACTTCTTCTCGCGGCTGACCCACAGCCATCCCGGCCGCGTGGTCTGGCTCGTCTTCAACGTCGCCATCGCGCTGCTGCTGATGGAACTCGGCATCGACAAGACCCTCGCCAGCACGCTCTCGCTCTATGCCGTGGTGGTGTCGGCCTGGGTCGGCGCGCTCTCGGCGGATCTCGCCGTCAACAAGCCCTTCGGCCTGTCGCCGCCGGGCATCGAGTTCAAGCGGGCCCATCTCTACGCCGTGAACCCGGTGGGCACCGGAGCCTCCGCCCTGGCCCTGCTCGCCGGCTTCCTCGCCCATGCGGGCCTGCTCGGGGCCGGGCTCCAGAACTTCGCGCCGCTGCTGGCGCTGGTCACCGCCTTCGCCGCCGCGCCGGCGATCGCCTACGCCACCGGCGGGCGCTACTATCTGGCGAGGCCCGCCGCCGCCGATTGGGGAGGGCGGTCGGAGATCCAGTGCACCGTCTGCGAGCATCCGTTCGAGGGCGAGGACATGGCCCATTGCCCGGCCTATGCCGGGCCGATCTGTTCGCTCTGCTGCTCGCTGGACGCCCGCTGCGGCGACCTGTGCAAACCGCACGGACGCCTGGAGGCGCAGGCCCAGAGCGCCCTCGCCCGGATCATGCCGGCCAGGACCGCCGGCTGGATCGGCGCTCCGCTCGGCCGCTACCTCGCGCTCATGCTGACCCTGGTCTCGGTGATCGGCCTGATCCTCGGCATCGTCCATGCCGGGGTCTCCACGGCACAGCCCGCGCATCGCGAGACCCTGCGCGCCGCGCTCACCAGCGTGTTCTTCATCCTCGTGGTGATCCTCGGCATCGTCGCCTGGCTGTTCGTGCTCGCCCAGGAGAGCCGCCGCGTGGCCCAGGAGGAGACCGCCCGGCAGACCGCCCTCTACGAGGCCGAGATCGAGGCCCACAAGATCACCGACGCCAAGCTGCAGCAGGCCAAGGAGACGGCGGAGGCCGCCAATCTCGCCAAGAGCCGCTACGTGGTGGGCATGAGCCACGAATTGCGCACGCCGCTCAACGCCGTCCTCGGCTACGCGCAATTGCTGGAGGGCGACGACGACATCCCCATGGCCCGTCGCAACGGCATCCGCGTCATCCGGCGCAGCGCCCAGCACCTCTCGGGCCTGATCGACGGCCTCCTCGACATCTCCCGCATGGAGGCGGGACGTCTCCAGATCCACCGCAACGAGTTCCGCCTCGCCGATTTCCTCGACCAGATCGTCGACATGGTCCGGCTCCAGGCCAATGCGGCCGGCCTCGAATTCCGGTTCTCGCGGCCGCCGGTGCTGCCCGCCGTGGTCGCGGCGGATGAGAAGCGCCTGCGCCAGATCCTCCTCAACCTCCTCTCCAACGCGATCAAGTTCACCGAATCGGGCTGGATCTCGCTGGAGATGACCTACCGCAATCAGGTGGCCCTGTTCTCGATCCGCGACAGCGGCCTCGGCATTCCGGAGGACGATCTGGAGCGGATCTTCGGGCCGTTCGAACGCGGCTCGCTGCCGGCCGCCCGCAACACCCCGGGCACGGGGCTCGGGCTCACCATCGCGCATCTCCTCGCCCAGGTGATGGGCGGCGAGATCACCGTGGAGAGCGAGGTCGGTCGGGGCACCTGCTTCAGCCTGCGACTGATGCTGGCCTCGGTGCATCGGCCGGCCGCGCCCAAGCCGGCGGAGGCGGTGGAGCCGGCCGCAGGCCATCGCCGGGAGATGCCGGCCCATGACGGGCCGCCGCGCACGGTGCTGGTGGCCGATGACGATTCCTCGCACCGTGCGCTCATGCGCGAAGTGCTCGAACCGCTCGGTCTCCTCGTGCTGGAATCGCCCGACGGGCCGCATTGCCTGGCGCTGGCGATGGAGCGCCGGCCGGATATCATCCTCCTCGACATCGCCATGCCGGGCATGAGCGGCTGGGCCGTGGCCAAGGCCCTGCGCGATGCCGGTCTCTCGTCCCGGATCGCCATCATGTCCGCCAACGTCCACGAGATCAGCCCGATTCGGGGCGACGATGCCCCCCATGACGAGATCATCCCGAAGCCGTTCGACCTGCGCGATTTCCTGGAGCGCATCGACCGGCTCCTGGCATTGGGCCAGCCCGCCCCGCCTCAGCCGCCCTCGGCGGAGGCGCCGAGGTCCAGCGGGTCCGTCCCGGCCTCCCTGCGCCCCGACCACATCGCCGAACTGATCCGCCTCGGCCGCATCGGCCATGTCCGCGGCATCGAGGCCAAGCTGTCGGAACTCGAAGGCCAGTCCGCCATGCCCGCCGAGATCGCCGCGCAGATGCGCGGGCTCGTCGCCTCCTACGACCTCCGCCGCTACGTCCGCGTCCTCGAAGGGATGCGCGATGGCTGAGATGCAGCGCGACATCGTCCTCGTCGTCGACGATTCCCCCGACACGCTGAGCTTCCTCACCGAGGCGATCGAGCGCTCCGGCGCCACCGTGCTCGTGGCGGTGGCCGGCGACCTCGCCCTGGCGCTGGTCGAGGAGATCACGCCGGACATCATCCTGCTCGACGCGGTGATGCCGGGCATGGACGGGTTCGAGACCTGCCGGCGCCTGAAGGCGCGCAGCGACCTCGCGCATGTGCCGGTGATCTTCATGACCGGGCTGTCCGAGACCGAGCACATCGTGAAGGGCCTGGAGGCGGGCGGCAGCGACTACGTCACCAAGCCCATCGCCCCCGACGAGATCCTGGCCCGCATCCGTGTGCATCTGGCGAGCGCGCGCGCCGCGCAGAGCGCCCGTGCGGCCCTCGACACCACGGGCCGCACGCTGTTCGCCGTGGATCGCCAGGGCGTCGTCCTGTGGAGCACGCCGCAGGCCGCCCGCGTGCTGGCCAAGCTCGGCGACGGGGGCTCGCGCCTGCCCGAGGCCGGCCGTGTCTGGCTCGCCGAACAGCTCAGGGGCGGCATCGCGGCCTCCGTCATCCTGCCGGACACGGAGGGGGCCGCCCACAGCCTCAGCCTCATCGGCACCACCGGCGACGAGGTCCTGCTGCGCCTCTCCCGCGACGCGTCCGCGACCGGGATCGAGCGTCTGCGCAGCAACCTGCCGATCACCGCCCGCGAGGCGGACGTGCTGTTCTGGCTGTCGCGGGGCAAGTCGAGCCGCGATATCGGCGACATTCTCGGCCTCTCGCCGCGCACGGTAACGAAACACCTGGAGAGCATCTACGCCAAGCTCGGCGTCGAGAACCGCACCGCCGCCTCGATGATCGCCACCCGCTTCATCGACGATCAGGTCTGAGCGTATCGACGGGGTCGCCCGCTCAACCCGCCGTCGCCGCCCTCGCGGCGGGCGGTCGTCTCTCCGGGACGAGGTGGAACGCCGCCGGGCGGCGGAACAGGAAGACGAGGGGCGTGTGGCGGACCACCCGCTCGATGGCGAGGGGGACGAGCACCGCGACGACTGTCACGACGAGGCTGGCGAGGCCGATATCGGCGATGGCTCCCGTCTTCACGATGAGCGTCCGGGTCGCCGCCATGGGCAGGAAGAAGGCGAGGTAGATGACGATGGAGCGCTCGCCGCAGGTCCTGAGCGCCGCCGTCACCGGCCCCCCGGCGCCGCTGAGCAGGGCACCGGTGGCGACGATGGCGAGGGCTCCTGCGCCCCCGAGGATCAGGCTGACGAGGGGCAGGCTCGCGAGGGTGGGGAAGGTCTCGCTGCCGGTCGCCGTGAAGGCGAAGATCCCGTTCACCAGGGCCCAGGCCGCGAGGCCGCCCAGGGCCGCGCGCGGGAATCGCTGCACGAGGTCGGCGAACCGGAAGATTCGGGCCGCGAACAGGTATCCGGCGACGAACCAGACGTAGCGGCCGCAGAATTCGGTGACGAGTTCCGACTGGCCCTGGAGCGGGATGCTCTGGAGCAGGGCGGCCCCGCCGAGTAGGAGGGCCGGATGCAGGCCGCGCAGCAGCTTGGTCAGGACCGAGAAGACGGCGAGCAGGTAGATGAACCAGAGGGTGGAATAGGGCTCCACCAGAGCGTGGGCGAGATGGGCGAGGAAGGCGCCCGGTCCGGCGCCGTCGACGATCTGTCCGTATTTCACCGCCGATTGGACGAGGACCCAGAGCCCGTAGAAATAGGCGAAATGGACCACGCGCCGGTCGGCGAAGAGACGCCAGTCCCGGTCGATCACGCGGCCGACGAACAGGCCCGACAGGAGGAAGAAGTCGGGGATGCGGAAGGGCTTGGCGAAGGCGACGACGGTGTGGAGGAAACCCTCGCCGCCCATCTCGTTGCCGGTGCCGAGCGTCGCATGCATCATCACCACGAGGACGATGCAGAGGCCCTTGGCGACGTCGACCCAGGCCAGACGCACCGCCTCTTCGGCCCCGAGGCTTCGGTCCTGTGCCGCTGAGGTCACCCGTGAGCTCCATCGAAATCCGACGGCGAGCATCGCAGGCCGAGGGTTAAGGAGGAGGCAGCGCAGGCGCCCGTCCGCACGTCATGCCGAACGCCCCGTAAACGCGGACGCTCGGATCGGCGGCGTCTCAGGACACCTTGCGGCGCGACAGCTTGCGGGTTCGCGTCATCCGCGTGGCGGCATGGAAATCGTCCGGCTTGGTCCGGACCCAGGCGATGAAGCCGCCGATGTCGGGGTCGGCCCGCAGGGCGTCGACATCGGCGAGGCGCCGGGCGATCTCGGCCTCGCTGTAGCGGGCATGGATCGCGGAATGGCAGATCTGGTGCAGGCGCACGGTCCCGGCCCTGGCACCACCCTTCAGCTTCGGTGTGAGGTGGTGCAGGCTCGATCTGGCACGCGGCGGGATCGGCCGCCCGCAGAGCGGGCAGGTCACGGGAGCGGCCGAAACCTCGCCGTTCTCCTCGTCGTCCCGCCATCGCCGGGCGCGTCGTCCCAAATCTCTCTCCCTTTGCGCCCCGCATCAACGCGGCAGCGCAGGATCGGGCTCACCGGTTCGGACGGGGCGGAACGTCGCTTCCGCCTCCTCGTCGCGCAGTCCGAGAATCGAGACGTGATCGCCGGGAAGGGCGACGACCTTCGCCCTGGTCCCGGCCATGGCCCCGAGCCTGTGGGCGTGCGCCAGGGGAATGACGGGATCGTCGGTGCCGTGGACGATGAGGATCGGGCCCCGGCTCCTGCCGATGCGCTCGTCCGAGCGCCAGTGATCGCGCAGGAGCGCGCCGGGCAGGAGCGGGAAGCGCTCGCCCACGAGGTCCGCGAGGGACACGAAGGGCGCTTCGAGATAGAGGCCGAGATGCGGTTCGCGCGCGGCCAGGGCCACGGCGACGGCCGCCCCCATGGAATGGCCGTGGAGCAGGATCGGCGCGTCGGGGGCAAGGCGCGCGACGAGGCGTCGGGCCGCCAGCCCGTCCTCGATCAGGCCCGCCTCGCTCGGAGATCCGGTCGAGCCCGGATAGCCGCGATAGGCGATGGCGAGGGTGCCCCAGCCGCCGGCCCGCCACACCCCCGTCGAGAACCGCGCCGCATGCGGTTCGGGAAGCGAGCCGTTGCCGTGAAAGGTGAGGACGACCCCGCCTCCGGGCTCGGGCGCCCGCCACAGGCCGTAGAGCCGGTCGCCGTCGGCGGTCGTCACCGAGACCGCCTCGGTGCCCGGCGGCACCGCGCGGTCGGCCTGCCGGAGCCCCGTTCCGAAGGCGCCGGGATAGATGAGATGGCGCTGGAACAGGAACAGGGCGCCGAGAGCCGACACGCAGAGACCGAGGGCGAGGGGCAGGATCACGCGGAGCAGGGACATTCTCGACAGGACCACTCGATACGACCGCGTGTGGGAAGAGGCGGTGCGGGGACAATCCGAAGCGGAGTCCCGTTGAGACCATCATCTTATCGTGTCATGCGCACGAAATCCCTGCGCCGTGTCCCTGCGGCGCCCGCGACCCGGACAGGGTGCCGGTCCCTGCCGTTCGATCGGGCGGACGTTCCTTCGAGGATCGAGATGTCGTCAGAGCTTCCGCCGACCCGGGTTCGAGCACCGGCCGCCGCCCTCGGGCCGAGCGCGAACTTTCTGCTGATCGCCCTGATCTTCCTCGGGAGCGGCCTCGCCATCGGCACCGGCGTGGCCGACGGCTCGGGTGCGGCCTTCGTCTTCGTGATGGCGGGATGGCTCCTCGGCCTGTGCCTCCACGAATTCGCCCATGCCTTCGTCGCCTGGAAGGGAGGCGATGCGGAGATCCCGCAGACCGGCTACCTCACCCTGGATCCGCGCCTCTACGCCGATGCGCTCTCGACCATCGTGCTGCCGCTGCTGTTCACGATCCTCGGCGGGATCGGGTTTCCGGGTGGAAGCGTGCTCGTCAACACCCACCTGCTGCGCGGCAAGGCCTGGATCTCCGCCGTGGCGGCGGCGGGCCCGGCGATGAACGGAATCGTCCTCCTCGTTATCGCGCTGCTGTATCGCCTCGCCGGGGAGGAATCCGATACGCTCCGGGCGGTGCTCGCCGTGTCCGCCCTGTTCCAGGGCACGGCCATCCTCCTCAACCTCATGCCGCTGCCGGGCCTCGACGGGTACGGGATTCTTCGGCCCTGGCTGCCCGCTTCCCTACGTCGGTTCGCCGACCAGGCGGCCCTGCACGTCAACCTGGTCCTGGCGGGCCTCTTCCTGTTCTCCAGCACGTTCGGCCCGGCGGTGTTCCGTGCGAGCCTCGCGATCATCGGCCTCCTCGGTATCGAGATGGCCGATGCCCGCATCGGCTACGGGCTGATCCGACTCTGGTAGGATGCGTCGGGGACGGCCTCTCGGATTGGGCGCCTCGACCCGGCTTCCATCCGGGCCTATGTGGCGGGGAGGGCGGCACGGCCCTCGGAGACCGCCATGGCCCTCAAGACGACCTTCGTGGTCCAGACCTTCGTGATCAAGCGCAAGCGCCTCGTGCCCGGCGACCGCGAGGTCGCGCCCACCGAGAGCGGCGCCTTGAAGAAGGCGGAGGCCATGGCCGGGCGCCTGCCCGGTACCGCCGCGCTGAAGGTGGTGGCCGATGACGAGACCGGCGAACTCGAGAGCGCGACGATCCTCTGCCAGTTCGGCGAGGTCCCTGATGATTTCGCCGAGAGTCTCGTCGGCGGCTGAGAGCGTATTAGAGTTGTTTTTCCAAGGCTCTACCTCATCCTGAGGCGCCGCGCAGCGGCCTCGAAGGAGGCTTCCAGGGATCGCTCTGGTGTCTGGAGGGCTCCTTCGAGGCCCTTTGCTCATGCAAAGGGCGCCTCAGGATGAGGTGGTCGGGTGGGATTACCTACTTCGGCACGAGCATCCGCTGAAAAGTCCGATCAGACGCGTTCAGTCGAACGGGCCGAGAATCCGTTCGAGCCGCATCCGGGTGATGAGGGCGATCTCGGCCAGGGCAGCGTCGCGCTCGACGTCGCGCGGATTGGCGAGCCGTCGTTCGAACTCCGCGAGGATGGCGTCCTTGGTTCGCCCGCGCACAGCGATGATGAAGGGAAACCCGAATGTCGCGCGATAGGCGGCGTTGAGCCGGGCGAACCGGTCGAAATCCGCCTCCGTCATCCGGTCGAGCCCGGCGCTGCCCTGTTCGGCGGAGGAATGCGCCGTCATCTGCCGTGCCCTCGCCTCGGCTCCGGCGAGTTCGGGATGGGCGTTGAGGAAGGCGAGGACGTACCGCGAAGGGGCGGCCCGCACCACCGCCATCATCGCGGCATGGAGGGCGGCCGGAGAGGCGAAGGGCCGCGCGCTCGCCGCGCGCTCGGCGACCCAGGGCGAGTTTTCGAACACGCCGCCGAAGGTCGTCACGAAATCCTGCCGCGACAACGCGTTCACGGCATCCATGTCCGGCAAGGCCACCTCGTTCCTGCGCTCGACGATCCATTGCACGATCGGCGTCGAACCCGGCGCCATCATGGAGCCCGGACCCATGAGAGCCAGCCCGATCAGCAGGGCCGCCCCTGTCGGCGGCGGCATCGCTCAGCTGCCGCGATAGGTCGAGTAGCTCCAGGGCGTCGTCAGCAGCGGCACGTGGTAATGCGCCTTCGCGTCCGCGATGGAGAACTGGATCGGCACCAGGTCGAGGAAGGGGGGATCGCTCTGGGGCACGCCCTTCGCCTGGAAGTAGTCGCCCACATGGAAGACGAACTGATAGCGCCCGGCCTTCAGCGCGTCGCCGGCGAGAACGGGCTTGTCGGTCCTGCCGTCGGCGTTCGTCGTCATCTGCGTCACGAGACGGTACGCGCCGTTCTCGGACACGTAGAAATCAATCTTCATCCCGCCGGCCGGCTTGCCGCTCAGCGTATCGAGAACGTGGGTCGAGAGCCGTCCGCCCTCGTCCGCCAAGGCTCCGGTCGCCGGAAGCAGCGAGGCGGCGGCCAGGCCCAGTGCCGCTGCGAGCATCACGCGTCGCGATCCGTCGAAGCCCATGGTTCGTTCCTTGCCCGAAGGATACCGGGCGTCGCCCGGACCGACTCGTCGGTCGGCAGACGATCGGCTGCAGAATACGTGCCTGACGGCAAATCCCGCAGCGGAAAATTCCGAAGCGACAATCGTCGCGATGACGTCTCGCCACATGAGAAAGCCCCGCAACGATCGATTGCGGGGCTTCTTCGTGGACCCTGCTTCAGCCGAAATCGCGCTTTTGGGACGCGTTACTGCGGACAGCGGTGACGCAGGCCGTCATTGCCGAGATAGGTGCCCGACCGCTGATCGTAGGAACGGAAACGCCGGATGCAGTAGGCCACGTCCTGGTCCGACCCCCCGACATCCTGCTGAACCTCTACCGCGCCGCCGTAATAGGCCGGCGCGTAGCCGCCGCGGTAATAGCCGCCATCGTAGTAATCGTTGCCGTAATAGCCGCTGCCGTAGCCGTAGCCGAGACCGGCGCCCGCGAGGCCCAGACCCAATCCGAGGCCGAGACCGCCGTAACCGTATCCCCGGCCGTAGCCGCGGTTGTAGCCGTAGCCGCCGCGATTGAACCCGCCGCCCCGGCCATAGCCGCCACCGACGATCGGGCCGCGGCCGACGCCGCCTTGTCCTACGCCCTGCCCACGTCCATCGCCCCAGCCTCCCCGGCCAGCACCACCCGCGGCGAGTCCGCCGCCACCGATGCCGCCATCGCCGCGGTTCATGCCGCCACCGCCCCAGCCTCGCCCACCGCCGCCTGCAGCGGCGAGCCCTGCGCCACCAGCACCGCCGCGGCTCATGCCGCCACCGCCACCGCCCCAGCCTCGGCCACCGCCACCCGCAGCGGCGAGGCCACCGCCACCACCACCGCCAGCGCTCATGCCGCCTCCACCACCGCCGCCTCCACCCCAGCCGCCGCCTTCACGGGCATCGGCCGTGGCCGGTAGGAACGCGACCGCGCCGAGCAGCGCGGCGGAGGCAAGAATGATCTTGTTCATGGAACACCAGCCGGGTTGTCTTCGGGACATTATGACTGGCAACGCGCAGCTATTCGAGAAGGCTCCATCAAGTCTGTTGGTTTGAATATCGAAGATGCCGGCTCGATCATTGTCGATTTCCGGGGATTAAAACCGTATGTTCGACAATGGCACCGAACACGCGGGCATCTGGGGCGGTCGAGCGCCGCCGGAAAGGAAACGGAACCTCCTTTCAGCCGCGCGGGGATGTTCGCCGTCGAGATTGACAAAGCGGGCGCGAGCGCAGACCTTCGAATCGTTCCGAGGGGGGCCCCATGAAGGGGCTGAGATTGGGCTTAAGCCCTGACCCTTGAACCTGATCCGGCTCATACCGGCGGAGGGACGGGAACTTTTGTCCGGGTGCAGAGGCGCCCGTCGTCCTGACGTACCGTTGCGAACCGGGTCGCCTCCCACGCCAGGAGCGAATCCGATATGAACGCACCCGTCCTTCCCAAAGACTTTTCCGGAAAAGACCCCGCCAAGGGCCAGCCGCAGGCCGTGACCACCGGGCCGATCATGGGCTCGCGCAAGGTCTATGCGAGCGTTTCCGGTCGTGACGACATCCGGGTGCCGTTCCGCGAGATCACCTTGAGCGACCCGAAGGAGGCCCCCGTGCGGGTCTACGATCCGTCGGGTCCCTATACCGAGACCGAGGCCCGGATCGATCTCAACGCCGGCCTGCCGCTGCTGCGCGACCCGTGGATCGCCAAGCGCGGCTACGCCACGATCACGCCGCGTGCGGTCAAGCCCGAGGACAACGGTTTCGTGCCCGAGGACAAGCTCGTGGCGCCCTGTCCGGCGACGCGCCAGATCCGCAAGGCGGGCCCCGGCCAGCTGGTGACGCAGTACGAATTCGCCAAGGCCGGGATCATCACCGAGGAGATGATCTACGTCGCCCACCGCGAGAACCTCGCGCGTGAGACCATGCTGGAGGGCGCGCAGGCCGCGCTCGCCGACGGCAACAGCTTCGGCGCGTCCCTGCCGCCCTTCATCACGCCGGAATTCGTGCGCGACGAGGTGGCCCGCGGTCGCGCCATCATTCCGGCCAACATCAACCACCCCGAGGTGGAGCCGATGGCGATCGGCCGCAACTTCCTGGTGAAGATCAACGCCAATATCGGCAACTCGGCGGTGACCTCGTCGGCGGCCGAAGAGGTGGAGAAGCTGGTCTGGGCGACCCGCTGGGGTGCCGACACGGTGATGGACCTCTCGACGGGTCGCAACATCCACAACATCCGCTCGTGGATCGTGCGCAACTCGCCGGTCCCGATCGGCACGGTGCCGATCTACCAGGCCCTGGAGAAGGTCGGCGGCGATCCGCTCAAGCTCGACTGGGAGGTCTTCAAGGACACGCTCATCGAGCAGGCCGAGCAGGGCATCGACTACTTCACCATCCATGCGGGCGTCCGCCTCGCCCATGTGCCGCTCACCGCGCGCCGCGTCACCGGCATCGTCTCGCGCGGCGGCTCGATCATGGCGCGCTGGTGTCTCGCCGGTCACCGCGAATCGTTCCTCTACGAGCGCTTCGACGAGATCTGCGACATCATGCGGGCCTACGACGTCTCGTTCTCGCTCGGCGACGGCCTGCGCCCCGGCTCCATCGCGGACGCCAACGACGCGGCCCAGTTCGCGGAACTCGAGACCCTCGGCGAATTGACGAAGATCGCCTGGGACAAGGGCTGCCAGACCATGATCGAGGGCCCCGGCCACGTGCCGATGCACAAGATCAAGGTGAATATGGAAAAGCAGCTGGAGGAGTGCGGCGAGGCGCCGTTCTACACCCTCGGCCCGCTGACCACCGACATCGCGCCCGGCTACGACCACATCACGTCGGGCATCGGTGCCGCCATGATCGGCTGGTTCGGCTGCGCCATGCTCTGCTACGTCACGCCGAAGGAGCATCTGGGGCTGCCGAACCGCGACGACGTCAAGGAAGGCGTGATCACCTACAAGATCGCGGCCCATGCCGCCGACCTCGCCAAGGGCCATCCGGCGGCGCAGCTGCGCGACGACGCCCTGTCACGGGCCCGGTTCGACTTCCGCTGGGAGGACCAGTTCAACCTCTCGCTGGATCCCGACACGGCGCGGGCCTATCACGACGAGACCCTGCCCAAGGACGCCCACAAGGTCGCGCATTTCTGCTCCATGTGCGGCCCGAAATTCTGCTCGATGAAGATCACGCAGGATCTGCGCGCCGAGGTGCTGGCGATGGAGGCGGCGGGACAGGTGCTCGGCGAGGCGACGCCGATGAGCGCGGCCGAGCGCGAGGCCGGCATGGCGGCCAAATCCGCCGAGTTCCAGGCCGAGGGCGGCAAGCTCTACGTGGACGCGGCGGAGTAGCGGCGGCGCGAAGCCGATCGAGCCGGGCGTCGTCAGGCGCTCGGCTCGGCGCATGTGTCCGTCATCGGGTCCGCCTTCGGAGCCATGACGGAAAGCCGATGCGTGGTGTCGGCGCGATACACGTCATGGAGCGTCGTCAGGATGAGCTCCGCCACGGATGCGAGGTCCGGCGGGGTGCCGATCGCGACCTCCCGGGAGTAATTCTCGGCCGGTCTGGCACGGGTGAAGCCGAGGCCGAGGAGGGTGGTCAGGGAGTCCGGCGACAGGCCGAGCTCCACTGGGTCCTCGGGCCGGTAGCGAAAGGCGCCCGACGAGGCCTCGCACCGCATCTTCGTGTCGTTGTCGAAGAAGATGCATTGCACGTAGCTCTGCGGGCTGTGCTGCAACGCTACGATGATGAAGCGGTCGCGGGATGTGGTGACCGGCCCGCGCTGATGGATGCGCTCGAGACGCGTGAGGATCGCACAGCGATGCCGGTCGATGAAGGCCGTGCGCGATGATGCGGCGGACGCCTCATGAGACGATTGCGCGAGGATGATGCCGAGGGCGGCAATGCACCGGATCCCCGCCGCGCGCGTCCCGTTTCCCGTCGTCATCCCGCGTCGTTCCCCTCGACAGCCCGCCCTATGGCGGTTGTCTATGGAACGGCCATGCAATTCAAGACTGTATCGTCAGGGTGGCGGGTGTCAGACCTGCCGGTCGACGAATGCCCGCATCAGGAGATGCGCGATCGCCATCGGCGGCGGTACGGTGAGGCCGTCGCCATGCGTGCCGGCGATCATCGCCGAGACCTCGTCGCGGGAGAACCAGCGGGCATCGGCGAGTTCGTTCGGATCGATGGTGATGGTCTCGTCCAGCGCCTCGGCCACGCAGCCGATCATCAGCGAGGACGGGAACGGCCAGGGTTGCGAGGCGTGATAGGTCACCGCGCCGACAGGCAGGCCGACCTCCTCGAAGGTCTCGCGGCGGACCGCGTCCTCGATGGTCTCGCCGGGTTCGAGGAAGCCCGCGAGGCAGGAATACATCCCCTCCTTGAAGCGCGGCGAGCGCCCGAGCAGGCAGGAATCGCCACGGGCGATCAGCATGATGACCACCGGGTCGACGCGCGGGAAGTGATGCGCTTCGCAACTCGGGCATTCGCGGCGGAACCCGCCGGCGGCGAAGCGGGTCGCCGTTCCGCAATTGGCGCAGAAGCCGTGGTGGGCATGCCAGGCCAGGATCGATTTCGCCGTGGCGAGGAGGCCGAGCTCATGCGCTGCCACCGCGTTCTCGGCGGCGAGGCTGCGCAGGTCGGTGGTCCGGCAGTCCGGGGCGGATTCGTAGGCCTCGGCGGCCTCCGGGGCGATGGCGCAGGCGAAGACCGGGGCACCGTCGAGGCGCCCGAGGAAGAGCGTGAGGTCGCCGTGGCATGCGCTCGCGGCTAGATCGGCCGTCAGCAGCGCGGAATCGCCGGCCAGGACGACGCGGTCGC
Source organism: Methylobacterium marchantiae (assembly GCF_042679825.1). Classification (NCBI taxonomy): domain Bacteria; kingdom Pseudomonadati; phylum Pseudomonadota; class Alphaproteobacteria; order Hyphomicrobiales; family Methylobacteriaceae; genus Methylobacterium; species Methylobacterium marchantiae. Next base: position 100,194 of record NZ_JBHTND010000016.1, read on the forward strand.
CGGCCATGAGCACGATCCGCGAATCCGGCGCGTCGAATGTCGGCACGGCGTCGATGCTCTCGGCCGAGTGGCGGATGAGCCGGCTTTCCGCATAGCCGAGGCCGTCGAGGCGGGCCCTCATCAGGCCGCCGCGAACAGGGCGCCGAGGCGCTCGATCATCTGGGCGCGGGCATGAAGCGGGTAGGGCTGGCTCGTGCCGACGCCCCAGACCGGTTTGGGCCAGGCCGGGTCCGACAGGAAGCGCCCGATCACGTGGACGTGGAGCTGCGGCACGACGTTGCCGAGAGCCGCGACGTTGACCTTGTCGGGCTTGGCGAAGGCCAGCATCACGCCGGTGGCGATCCTGATCTCGTCCATCAGCGCATGGGATTCCTCGGCCGGCAGGTCGGTGAGCTCGCTCGCGCCGGCGCGCCGCGGCACCAGGATCAGCCAGGGAAACCGGGCATCGTCCATCAGCAGGACGCTGCACAGGGCGAGGTCGCCCACCGGCACGGTGTCGGCGGCGAGGCGCGGGTCGAGGGTGAATTCGTCTGTCATCGCCGCTCAAGCTGGGATGCGTCGGGAAGGCCGAGTTCTCGCCGGTTCGGGCTCGTAAGTCACGCGGGCGCGGGCCGCTCGGTGTCGAGGAAGCGGAACAGGGCCGGCGCGTTGGCATGCGCCACGTTGAACCGCAGCCAAGGGGTCGGCTCCTGATCGGCGCGGAACAGGTGTCCGGGAGCGAGCATGATGCCCTTGGCGGCGGCCCTTTGCGCGAGGCCGGCCGTGTCCGGATCGCCGCCGAAGCCGGCCCAGAGGAAGAGCCCGTTGGCGGGACGGTGGAACAGCGACAGGCCCACCGAGAGCAGGGCGTCGGCCACGATCTTCTGCTCGGCGGCGAGTTTTTCGCGGAGCCGCGCGATGTGCAGCCGATACTGGCCTTCGGTCAGGATCGAGTGGACGATGCTCTCGGAAATCTCGGAGCTGGTGAGGCTCGCCGCCATCTTCATGTGGAGGAGACGGCGCGCATTCTCGGGGCTGCAGGCGAGGTAGCCGACCCGCAGCGAGGGCGAGATGGTCTTCGAGAAGCTGCTGATGTGGATGACGCGCCCGAGCTGGTCGAGGCTGGCGATGCTGGGCGCCGTCTCCTCGACGAAGCTCGCATAGATGTCGTCCTCGACGATCTGGAAGTCGTGCCGCTCGGCGATGCGCAGGATCTGGTAGGCGGTGGCCGGCGAGCAGGAGGTGCCGGTCGGGTTGTGGAAATTGGTGTTGGTGAAGAACAGCTTCGGCTTGTGCCGCTCCGCCAGTGCCTGGAGCGCCGCGACCGAGGGGCCCTGGAGGGTGCGCTCGACGCCGACGATCGTCACCCCCATGGCATGGAGCGAGGGGTAGAGGTTACAATAGCCGGGATCGTCCACGAAGGCGACGTCGCCCGGCTGCAGGAAGGTCCGCATGGTCAGGTCGAGGGCCTGGCTTGCCCCGTGCGTGAGCAGGATCTGGTCCGGATCGCAGTCGATGTTGCGCTGCGCGAGGAGGAGCTGGATCGCACGGCGCAAGGGGGCGTAGCCGAGCGGGTGCCCGTAGCGCGAGACGAGCCGGTCGGGCCGCCGCGCCAGCGCCGACAGGGCCTGCTTGATGCCGTCGGCGAACAGGTGGCTGTCGGGGAGCCAGCCGCAGCCGGCCTTGATGGCGAAGGTGTCCTCTTCGTAGACGCGCTGGAGCAGCCAGCCGGAATCCACCGAGATCTGAACCGGCTTGCGGCGCGGGACGACGGCCTTGCGATCGAGGATCCGGGCCGAGACGAAGTATCCGCTGGCGCGACGGGCTTCGAGCAGGCCGTCGGCCACGAGCCGGTTATAGGCGTTCGACACGGTCAGCGTGCTGACGCCGCACTGGACGGCGAGCTTGCGCACGGAGGGCAGGCGGGCGCCCGGCGCGACGCTTCCGCTGCGGATACGCTCGGAGAACGCCTCGACCAGCTGGGTCACGAGGGGCGCGGTGCTGGCGGGATCGAGACTGATCATGGACGGTCCCGGGTGGAGCGACGACGACGTCGGCGGCCTGAGATGGCCCGACTGTACATGCGGGTGAACAGATACAGCTGCGTGCGCCAACTCGCCAACTGTCGATAGGCGGTTCATCCCCGCCGGGCGATAACGCACCGGGCGGGATCGCCCATCGCGGACCGGCGGAGTGCCACATGGATCGGACGATCATCGACCAAGCCGGCGACCGGCAGTTGAACGTCGAGCCCTACTGGATGCCGTTCACGCCGAACCGGCACGTGAAGGCCGATCCGACGCCGCGCATCATCACCTCGGCCAAGGGGGCCTATTACCGCACGGCGGAAGGGCGCGAGCTGTTCGACAGCCTGTCGGGCCTGTGGTGCTGTCCCCTCGGCCACGCGCAGCCGCGGATCGTCGAGGCCCTGCGCCGGCAGGCCGAGACCCTCGATTACTGCACCGCCTTCCAGATGAGCAATCCGGTGACGCTGCGGCTCGCCGAGCGCATCGCCGACATGGCGCCGGCCGGGCTGGACCGGGTGTTCTTCACCAATTCCGGCTCGGAAGCGGTGGATACCGCCCTCAAGATCGCGCTGGGCTACCATCGCCTGCGCGGCGAGGCCGGCCGCTTCCGGATGATCGGCCGCGAGAAGGGCTATCACGGCGTCGGCTTCGGCGGCATGTCGGTGGGCGGCATGGTGGCCAACCGCAAGATGTTCGCCACAGCGATGATCCAGGGTGTCGATCACCTGCGCCATACCCACGATTACGCCGAGATGGCCTTCTCGAAGGGGCAGCCCACCTGGGGCGCGCATCTCGCCGACGACCTCGAACGGATGGTGGCGCTGCACGATGCGGGCACGATCGCCTGCGTCATCGTCGAGCCGCTGCAGGGCTCGGCCGGCGTCATCGTTCCCCCGCTCGGCTATCTGGAGCGCCTGCGCGAGATCTGCACGCGGCACGGCATCCTGCTGATCTTCGACGAGGTGATCACGGGGTTCGGCCGCCTCGGCGCGCCCTTCGGCGCGGACCGCCTCGGCGTGATCCCGGACATGATCACCTTCGCCAAGGGCATCACCAACGGCATCGTGCCGATGGGCGGCGTCATCGTCCGCAAGGAGATCTACGACACCTTCATGACCGGACCGGCCTCGGCGGTGGAGCTGTTCCACGGCTACACCTATTCGGGCCATCCCCTGGCCGCCGCCGTGGCGCATGCCTCCCTCGACCTGATGGAGGAGGGCGACCTGTTCGCCCGCGTGCGCGAGCTGGAGCCGATCCTGGAGGGGGCCGTCCACACGCTGCGCGACGAGCCGGGCATCAAGGACATCCGAAATTTCGGCCTGACCGCCGCCGTCGATCTCGAACCTATGCCGGGCCAGCCCGGCGCGCGCGCCCTGAGAATCTTCGAGCGCGGCCTGCGCGAGGGCATCCTCCTGCGCTTCACCGGCGACACCATCGCCATGGGGCCGCCCTTCATCTCGACCCCCGCCGAGATCACCGGCATGATCGAGATGCTGCGCACGCTCATCCGCGCCGAAGCCTGATCCGCGGTCGCCCGGCCGCCTTTTCGAGGTTCCGAGATCCACCCAACCCCCATCACGCCGAGACAAGGAATCCTCAGACCATGCCCCTCATGCGCTTCGATATTCTGGAAGGCCGCACGGATGCCGAGCTGAAGACGCTCCTCGATGCGGCGCACGAGGCGATGCTGGAGGCGTTCAACGTCCCGCCGGGCGACCGCTACCAGATCGTCACCGAGCACAAGCCCTCACGGATGATCGTCGAGGATACCGGTCTCGACATCCCGCGCACCAAGGACGTGGTGGTGGTCCAGATGATCACCCGGCCGCGCGGCAAGGAGAAGAAGCAGCTGTTCTACCGGCTGCTCACCGAGAAGCTCGAAGCCGCCTGCGGGATCGCACCGGCCGACGTCATGGTCTCCACGGTGGAGAACACCGACGAGGATTGGTCCTTCGGCCACGGCCGGGCGCAGTTCCTCACCGGCGAACTCTAGGAGCCGTTCGAGTTGTTTTTCCAAGGCTTTACCTCATCCTGAGGTGCCGCGCAGCGGCCTCGAAGGAGGCTTCCAGGGATCGCGCGACCACTGGAGGGCTCCCTCAAAGCCCTTTGCTCAAGCAAAGGGCACCTCAGGATGAGGAGGTCTGATGGGATGACCTGCTTCGGCAGAAGCATCCGCAGAGGAAAACAACTCAAACAGGCCCCGAGCGGGTTTCGCGACACCGGTCGCCGCTCCTGCGGCCCGAACCCAAGCGGGGCGCCAAGCCCATTCCGGACCCTGTCTCTACCCTCTACGGAACGCCGGCCATGCATGTCATCATCCTCGGCGGCGGTGTCGTCGGTGTCACCTCGGCCTATTACCTCGCCAGGGCCGGACATCGGGTCACCGTGATCGAGCGGCAGAACGGGGCCGGCCTCGAGACCAGCTTCGCCAATGCGGGCCAGGTCTCGCCGGGCTATTCGGCGCCCTGGGCCGCCCCGGGCATCCCGGTCAAGGCGATGAAGTGGCTGCTGATGCGCCACCGGCCGCTGGTCGTCTGGCCGAGCTTCGAGCCGCGCCTCTACGGCTGGCTGGCGCGCATGCTGGCGAATTGCACGGAGGAGGCCTACCGGCGCAACAAGGGGCGGATGGTGCGCCTCGCCGAGTACAGCCGCGACGTGCTGCGCGACCTCCGCGCCGAGACCGGCATCGCTTACGACCACCGCGAGCGGGGCACGCTCCAGCTCTTCCGGACGGCGAAGCAGCTCGACCATGTCGGCGACGATACCCGCGTCCTCGACGCTTACGGCGTACCCTACGCGGTGCTGGACCCCGCCGGCTGCATCGCGGCCGAGCCGGCCCTGGCGCGGGTGGCCGGAACCTTCGTCGGCGGCCTGCGGCTGCCGGGCGACGAGACCGGCGACGCGCATCTGTTCACCCAGCGCCTCGCCGCGATCTGCGAGAGCCTCGGCGTCGTCTTCCATTACGGCACGTCCATCGCCGGATTGCGGGGCGCCGATGACCGGATCGAGGGCGTCGTCACGGCGGATGGCGCGGTCCTGACCGCCGACGCCTATGTCGCCGCCATGGGGAGCTACACCCCGGCTTTGCTGCGCCCCTTCGGCATCGACCTCCCGGTCTATCCGGTGAAGGGCTATTCCCTGACGCTGCCGGTCTTGGATGCCGAGGCGGCGCCCGTCTCGACGGTGATGGACGAGACCTACAAGGTCGCGATCACGCGGCTGGGCGATCGCATCAGGGTCGGCGGCACGGCCGAGCTCGCCGGCTTCAGCGCGCTCCTGCGTGCGCCGCGCCGCGAGACCCTGGCCCGCTCGGTCGACGACCTGTTCCCGGCGGGGGGCGATCTCGCCCAGGCGCAGTTCTGGACAGGTCTGCGGCCGATGACGCCGGACGGCACGCCGATCGTCGGGGCCACGCGGCTCGCCAACCTCTATACCAATACCGGTCACGGCACGCTGGGCTGGACCATGGCCTGCGGCTCCGGGCGCGTGCTCGCCGACCTCGTCTCCGGCCGCGAACCCGACATCGCCACTCCGGACCTCGCAGTCGCCCGCTACGTGGGACGCGCCTGACGGAGAGGGCCGGCCGGCTGTGACATTTTTACATCGAAGGCCGATGAAGCCCGGCCCTGCATGGTCCGGTTAAGGTTCGGTTTCATTCCGCCGCGGAATGTGGCCCTCCCGCACTAGTCGGCGCCCCGGCGCTCGGATTCTCGTCGCCGCTTCCAGAGGGGGACGAGGGGTCGATGTACAAAATCCTGCTTGGTTTCGGCACGGTGTTCGGACTGATGACCGGAGCCGCTTCGGCCGCCGATCTTCCCCGTCGCTCCGCTCCTCCGCCGGTCTTCGTGCCGGTTCAGCCCTTCACCTGGACGGGCTTCTATGCGGGCATCCAGGCCGGCTACGCCTTCAGCGATCAGCAGACCATCCGCACGACGGAAGTGAACGGCAGCGGCGTCGACCTGTTCATCAGCCGGATCGGCACCGGCTCGCTGTCGTCGCGGCAGCAGGGCTTCGCCGTCGGCGGGCAGGCGGGCTACAATTACCAGCTGACGCCCGGTTCCGGGCTCGTCTTCGGTGTCGAGACCGACATCGCCTATACCGATCTCGACAAGACCAGGCGGGTGTCCGGGCCGCTCTTCGGCGGGGCCGGCGGATCCCTCATCACCAACACGACGCGGCAGAGCCTCGATTTCCTCGGCACCGTCCGCGGCCGCCTCGGCTACGCCTTCGACCGTGTCCTGGTCTACGGCACCGGCGGCTTCGCCTACGGAAACGTCCGTACCGAGAGCAGCACCACCTTCCAGGTCGCGGCCATCCCCACCCTCGATCTCTACGCGGGCGGAATCGACCGGCTGGAGACGGGCTTCGCCTATGGCGGCGGCATCGAATACGCGCTGCCGACCGAGAGCTTCCTGAACGTGTTCCGGTCCTCGGCGGTGACGCTCAAGGTCGAGTACCTGCACTACGATCTCAACAAGCGGAACGTCTCGCTCGTGAATGCGAACGCCTTCCCTCGGCCCACGGTCGATGCCGTCTCCCGCTTCCGCTCCGAGGGCAGCGTCGTCCGCGTCGGGTTGAACTACAAGTTCGGCACGTACTGATTTCTTCGGTCGAACGCCATGCCGGACACCCGCCGCGTCGCGAGACGGGGCGGGTTTTATTACGGCCCGGGCGCCGCCCGCGCGACGACGATCAGATGATCGGCTTGCCGCCGGTCACGGCGACGGTGGCACCGGAGACGTAGCTCGCCTCGGAGCTCGCCAGCATCACATAGACGGGCGCGAGTTCGCAGGGCTGGCCCGGACGCTTCATCGGCACCTGCTTGCCGAAGTCGCGCACCTTCTCCATCGGCATGGTGGCGGGGATCAACGGGGTCCAGACCGGGCCCGGCGCCACGCAATTCACCCGGATGTCGCGCTCGGCCAGCATCTGCGCGAGCCCGCCGGTGAAGTTCTGGATCGCCCCCTTCGTGGTGGCGTAGGCGAGGAGATGCGGGCTCGGCGAATCGGCATTGACCGAAGTCGTGTTGATGATCGAGCTGCCGGCCTTCATGTGCGGGAGCGCCGCCTTCACGAGGTAGAACATCGCGTGGACGTTGGTGGCGAAGGTGACCTCCCATTCCTCGTCCGAGATGTCTTCCGGATCGGCGAAGGTCTTCTGGTGGGCGGCGTTGTTGACGAGGATGTCGATCCCCCCGAATTCCGCGACGGCGCGTTCGACGATGGCCCGGCAATGCCGGGGGTCCTTCACGTCCCCCGCCATCCGCACGGCCTTGCGGCCGGCGGATTCCACCAGCCGGCAGGCCTCCTGGGCGTCGTCGTGCTCGTCGTAGTAGCTCACCAGCACGTCCGCTCCCTCACGGGCATAGGCCAGGGCCACGGCCTTGCCGATGCCGCTGTCGCCACCGGTGATGATCGCCTTGCGGCCCGCGAGACGTCCCGAGCCCTTGTAATGCGCCTCGCCGTAATCCGGGCGCGGGTCCATGTCGGCGTCGCGGCCCGGCGGGGTCAGCTGGCGCTGGTTCTCGAATGGCGGCTTCGGGAAATCCAACATCTCGAACGATCCTCGAATGATCTGACGTTCCGATCGGCGGGTGACGCTCAGCTCAAGTCTATCCGGTGGCCGGAAGCCGATGGAGCGAGACGATCCATGGTCACGCTTCCATGTCGTTCAGGATAGGCGGAGATAAAGCCGAGTTCTGATCGAAACGATGGCCGTCGTCGGTCATCGCTACCTGACGATTCTGACCAGACAACACCTTGCGCATCGCATGGTTTCGCCCGTTCTCATCGTTCCGGGGGAATGATCCGCGCATCGGCGTGTGCGTCCCGTGTCGGCGCCGCCTCCCGGGTATCGCCCGCCGGACATCGCTCGACCCTTGATCGCGACGGCCAGGATGGGCGAGACCGGTGCCGGACCCGCCGGCCCTGCCGGTTCGACATCGGGGCTCGTTCGACGACCCTGCGAAAGACACCCAGCATGAGCGCCACCGACGAGATCCTGTTCGACACCGACGATGCGGGGATCGCCCGCATCGTCCTCAACCGGCCGCAGGCCCGCAACGCGCTGACCTTCGCGATGTATCAGGGCCTCATCGACCTGTGCGGGAGGATCGAGGCGGACGAGCGGATCAAGGTCGTCGTCATCACCGGCGCCGGCGAGAAGGCCTTCGCCGCCGGCACCGACATCGCCCAGTTCCGCGGCTTCTCCAGCGCCGAGGATGCCCTCGGCTACGAGCGCTTCATGGACCGGGTGCTGGGCGCGCTGGAACGCCTGCGGGTGCCCGTCATCGCCGCCATCGCCGGCGCCTGCACGGGGGGCGGGGCGGCCATCGCCGCCTCCTGCGACCTGCGCATCGCCACCCGCGACGCCCGGTTCGGGTTTCCCATCGCGCGGACTCTGGGCAATTGCCTGTCGATGTCCAACCTCCGGCGCCTGTCCGGCCTCATCGGCCCCGCCCGGGTGAAGGACATGATCTTCACCGCCCGGCTGTTCGGCGCCGAGGAGGCGTTGGCGGCCGGCCTCGTCGGCGAGGTGGTGGAGGATGCCGAAGCCCTCGCCGCCAGGGCCTCGGCCCTCGCGACGCAGATCGCCGGCCATGCGCCGCTGACCCTGCGGGCCACCAAGGAAGGCCTGCGCCGGCTCGCCGCCGAGGAGGAGGCGGAGGGCGAGCGCCCCGGCGATGACCTGATCCTGATGTGCTACACCAGCGCCGATTTCCGCGAGGGCATGGAGGCGTTCCTGGCCAAGCGTCCGCCCGACTGGACCGGCCGGTAGGGCGCTTCGAAGCGCTCCGCCCGATGCGGATGTGGGCGGCGCGACACACCGGGCCGGGAAAGCGGCCCGTCGCCCTGCTCCCCCCGGCCCGGTTGCAGCCCTGTCATGCTCGTCGTGATAGGGGTCGCGGAGGGGAAAGCTCGCCCCGGAACACGCTTTTTCCGAGGGATGATGCGCTGCCCGTTTCGTCTCGCGACCGCCGCTCTGATAGGGGGCCTCGCCGCTTCGGGCGCCCATGCCCAGAGCGCGGCGGAGGACGCGGCGCGGCGTGCGCGCCTGGCGCTGGAAGGCCTCGACATCGGCTCGCCCCGCGGCGCCGGCGGCGATCCGCAGACATCGGTGGCCCAGTCGGTGACCTCGGCCAAGCCCTCGGCCAACCTCAACACCTCGATCCAGGATCAGCTCGGGCCCTACGGCGATCCCTACGGCCTGCGCTCGTTCCTGAAGGCCAGGGGCATCGAGTACAGCCTCACCTATATCGGCGAGAGCTTCGGCAATGCGACGGGCGGCGCGCGGCGCGGCGCGATCTACGAGGGGCGCCTCGACGTCCAGTTCGATGCCGATCTCGAGACACTGATGGGCTGGCAGGGAGCGGCGTTCCACACCAACCTCTACCTCATCCACGGCACCGGCCTGTCGCGCTACTACGTCAACAACTTCATCACGGTGAGCGCCATCGAGGCGCTGCCGTCCTCGCGGCTCTACGAACTCTGGATCGAGCAGAAGCTCTTCGACGGCCAGTTCGGGCTGAAGGTCGGGCAGATCGCCGCCGATACCGAGTTCGCCGTGAGCCAGACCGGCACGCTGTTCATCAATTCCACCTTCGGCTGGCCCAACATCATGGCCGAGGTGCTGCCGAGCGGCGGCCCGATCTACCCGCTGGCGGTGCCGGCGATCCGCGCGAAATACGTCCCGAACCAGAACTTCTCGCTGCAGGTCGGCCTCTTCGACGGCGATCCGGCCGGGCCCAGCCCGAGCGATCTCGACCCCCAGCGCCGCAACCGCACCGGCACGAATTTCCGCACCGGCGATCCGGCCCTGGTCATCGCCGAGGCGGCCTATGCCTACAACATCGCGCAGGGCGATATCGGCGATCCCGGCACGGTGACGCTGGGCGGCTGGCACCATTTCGGCCGGTTCGACAGCCAGCGCTTCGACAATGCCGGGCGCTCTCTCGCCGACCCGTCCACCACCGGCATTGCCCGGCGGTTCCGCGGCGATAGCGGACTCTACGGCATCATCGACCAGACCATCTACCGCGAGCCGGACGACCCGAACGACGGCGCCAGCGTGTTCGTGCGCCTGTCCGGATCGCCCTCCGACCGCAACATCGTCGATTTCTACGCCGATGCGGGCATCGCCTATAAGGGGCTCTTCAAGGGACGGTCGGACGATACGATCGGCATCGCCTTCGCCCTGGCCCGCATCTCGGACAGCGCCCGCGGGCTCGACACCGATGCGATCCTGCTCGGCGGCGCGACCGGACCCCGCCGCAGCAGCGAGGCGGTGATCGAGGCGACCTACCAGGCCGTGCTCGGCCCCGGCGTCACGGTGCAGCCCGACTTCCAGTACGTCTTCCGCCCGAGCGGCGGGGTGGCGAACCCGCGCGATCCCGACGGCGCCCGGATCAAGAACGCCGCCGTGTTCGGGCTGCGGGCGACGGTGCGGTATTGAGATCGCTCACGGCGCTCCCGCTCGGGGCCGGTTAGCGCTCGGGCAGATCTGCTTTCCGCGAACGTCCGCCATTCTTCGACATTGATTCTATCGATATCGACTATCGATATCATCTGTTTGATTGATGGTGCGCCGCAAAATATATCCCTCTCATGAAACGGGGCATCGGCCCCGAAACATCAGAGGGATCACCATCATGACCGTTCGTACCCTTGTCCTAGCCGCTCTCGCTTCCGCCACCCTGGTCGGTACCGCGATCGCCGACGAGCGCATCACCGTCACCCCGACGCTCTATCGTGAGCAGGCCCGCGCCACGGCCGCCGTGCGTCCGGCCTCCGAGCTGACCACCACGCCGTCCCTGACCCCGCGTGCTCCCGCGACCCGGCGCATCGTCGCCGAGATCCTCGACCCCGCGACCCGCTAAAGGCTGCTCCCTTGAAAGGGGCCGAAGCACGGGCGTGCATCAACGCTCCATGGGGCTCGCCCCATGGAGCGTATTTTTTGTCGACTATGCGGGACCCTGGGCGGCTCAGGCGCTCGCCTGGCTGACGAATTTCGTCGTCAGATAGGCCTCGATCGCTTCCGAACCGCCCTCGCTGCCGTAGCCGGAATCCTTGACGCCGCCGAAGGGGGTCTCGGGGAAGGCGAGGCCGTGGTGGTTGATGCCGAGCATGCCGCTCTCGACGCGGGCCGCGATCTCCGTCGCCCGCGAGGCCGAGCGCGTATAGGCGTAGGCGGCGAGACCGTAGGGCAGGCGGTTCGCCTCGGCGAAGGCGGCCTCGTCGTCGGAGAAGCGCTGGACCAGGGCCACGGGGCCGAACGGCTCCTCGTTCATGATCCGCGCCGAGAGCGGGGTCTGCGTGAGCACGGTCGGTTCGAAGAAGTTGCCGCGATTGCCGATGCGCTTGCCGCCGGTGCGCAGCTCGGCGCCCTGCGCCAGGGCATCGGCCACGAGGGATTCCATCGCCTCGCGCCGGCGGGCATGGATCAGCGGCCCCATCGTCGTTGCGGGATCGAGCCCGTCGCCGACCTGGATGCCCTGCGCATGCGCCACGAACCCGTCGACGAAGCGGTCATAGACCGAATCGTGCACGAGGAAGCGGGTCGGCGCGACGCAGACCTGCCCGGCATTGCGGAACTTGTTGGCGCCGAGGACCGAGACGGCCTTCTCGACATCGGCATCGGCGAAGACCAGCGCCGGGGCGTGGCCGCCGAGCTCCATGGTCACGCGCTTCATGTGGCGCCCGGCCAGCGCCGCGAGTTCCTTGCCCACCACCGTCGAGCCGGTGAACGAGATCTTGGCGATGACCGGATGCGGGATGAGATAGGACGAGATCTCGGCCGGATCGCCGAAGACCAGGGACAGGACGTCGCCCGGCACCCCGGCATCGAGGAAGGCGCGGACCAGTGCGGCGCAGCTCGCGGGCGTGTCCTCCGGCCCCTTCAGGATCACCGAGCAGCCGGTGCAGAGCGCCGCCGAGAGCTTGCGGACGGCCTGGTTGATCGGGAAGTTCCAGGGCGTGAAGGCGGCGACGGGCCCCACCGGCTCGCGGAGGACCATCTGTGTCACGCCGGGCAGGCGGGCGGGGATGACGCGGCCATAGGCGCGTTTCCCTTCCTCGGCGAACCAGTCGATGACGTCGGCGGCGGCCAGCGTTTCCACCCTGGCCTCGGCCAGCGGCTTGCCCTGTTCCAGGGTCATCGTCCGGGCGATGTCCTCGACGCGTGCGCGCAGGTGATCGGCGGCCCGGCGCATGACCTTGGCGCGGTCGAAGGCCGAGACCTTGCGCCATTCGGAAAAGCCGCGCCGGGCGGCGTCGAGGGCGCGGTCGAGATCGTCCCGCGTCACCACCGCCACATGGCCGATCGCGTCACCGGTGGCGGGGTTGAGGACGGGGATCGTCCGCGCATCGGAGCCGGGCGTCCAGGCCCCGGCGATGTGGAGGGTCACGTCCGGATAGGTCATCGGCGGCTCACGCTCACGAAGGAGCCCGCGTTGTCCGCCCTTCGCGGGCGCGCCGCAACCCTCGAAGCCGCAACCCCGGCCTCGCGCCTCAGGCTGCGATGCGGACCCGTGCCTCGTCGGCACCCTTCACCGTCACCGTGCCGCCGCGGGTGGCCTGCAGGGTGCCGCCGCGGGGGATCACGATCCAGCCGTCCTTGCAATCGTCGATGGGCTCGGAGACCACCACGAGGCCGGTCTCGGTCTGGCGGTAATAGAGGCTCGGCGGCCGGCCGTCGCAGGCCCAGCGATAGGCGGTCAGGGTCTCGCCATCGGTGACAACGGCGGTGAAGCGCAGGGCCTCGGTGATGCCGGCGGCCTGCATCAGGTCGCGCACGGTGGAGAGGGTCTCGGCCATGGCGCCGATCGGATCCTCGGCGAGGCCGTTGGCCAGCGCCAGGAGGAAGATCGCCTCGGAATCGGTGGTGCCGCGGCGCGCCTCGTAGAACGCGTCCGGGATCAGCGCCTCGATCCGCCGCTTGATGCGGTGGTAGCCGCCGATCTGGCCGTTATGCATGAACAGGTGGCGGCCATGGGCGAAGGGATGGCAATTCGCCCGCGTCGTCGCCGTGCCGGTGGAGGCGCGGACATGGGCGAAGAACATCCGCGCACGGACCTGCTGGCAGAGATTGACGAGGTTCTCGTCGGACCAGGCCGGGCAGACATCGCGATACTGGCCGGGATCCGGGCGCTCGCCGTACCAGCCGATGCCGAAGCCGTCGCCGTTGGTCTCGGTCTTCGCCTCCGTCGCATGCAGCGACTGGTGCACCAGCGAGTGCGTCGGCGCGCAGACGAGATCGGTCAGGAAGACCGGATCACCGCTATAGGCGAGAAAGCGGCACATGACTGAGCGACAACTCCCTGTTCCGGCACCTGTCCCCGAGCCGGGAGACAGGATCCGTTCCATGTTCCTGCATCACGGTCGTCGAACTGTAACATTCGTTCTTTTGCGGTGAACAGTTCGTTAATGCAGCGCAGCATGCCTGAACGTTGTGCTTCTGCGCAGGCGATACGCAGATGCGCTGAATCTCGGGCATCCCGACCGCCGCTCGTCCTGTAGCGGCCCACATGGCCCATATTGCGGCGGTTCCCTCGATCTCGCTGCGGGCGGTGCATGGCGGTCGTCGCGGCAAGGACTCTTGCCGATGCCGCCAGGGCGGAGCAGCCTCGACCGGGACGAATCATCGTTCCGGGCCCAAATCCCTCGCACGGCAGGCATCCTGCCGCCGTCATACCTTGGAAGGAGACCTCATGAATCGTGACATCCAGACGGCATCAGACACCGCGACGGCGGCGCAGATCGACGGCCCCGTCGCCCTCGTGGTCGAAGACGATGCGGCGATCCGCAACCTCGCCACCGCCATCCTCGAGGAGACGGATCTCGACGTCATCGCCTGCGACAGCGCCGAGGCGGCGATCGGTGTCCTGGAGCGCAGGGGCATGAACGTCGCGCTGCTCTTCGCCGATGTGCGCCTCGGCGGTCCCATGGACGGGATCGCGCTGGCGCGGACGGTGGAGCGGCGGTGGCCCGACGTGCGGATGGTCCTGACCTCGGGCTACGACGAGCGCAGCACCGGGCGCCTGCCCGAACAGGCGGTCTACATGCAGAAGCCGTGGCGGGCGCTCGACGTGCTGGTCGAGGCGGGTCACGCATCGGCGGCCGTCGGCGTCGCCTGAACGACACAACGCCCGCGCCGCATGGCGGCCGGGCGTTGTGTCGGAGCGGGTCGGTCCGGAGACGATCGGTGCGAGACCGACCGCCGACGTGACGGGACGGGCTCGGCTTACGAAGCGGTGTTGACCGAGGGAGCCGCGCTCGGCGCGAACGGCGAACCGCCCGGACGACGCGGCGCACCGGCGCCGAAACGGGGCTTCGGCTTCGGAGCGGCGATCAGGCCCTCGCGGATGGCGGTCTTGCGCGCCTGCTTGCGAGCGCGGCGCACGGCCTCGGCCTTCTCGCGTGCCTTGCGCACGGAGGGCTTCTCGTAGGCCTTGCGCTGCTTCATCTCGCGGAAGATGCCCTCACGCTGCATCTTCTTCTTCAGAACGCGGAGTGCCTGGTCGACGTTGTTGTCGCGAACGAGTACCTGCAACGGAATTGATCCTCTAGAGACGTATGTTTGTCGGACGGCGCCCTCTCCGAAAACCCCCGTCTGTCCGACGAGGGCGAACCGCCAATAGCCCCATACCCTGGATCGCTCCAGGGAGGGACCTGTATCTGACGGTCTCGAATCGACGCTGAAAACTCACTTGGGGCAGGCTCATACACCAAGCGGACACGAGTTCCAACCGCTGCCGGCTAAATCCTGATGCCGACGCGCATCTTCACGCATTGGCCGATGCCGGCCGGCATCCTCACGCGTGCGATTGGATGAAGTTGCGCACGAGCGGGTAGGTCTGGCCCTCCCACTTGCGGCCGGTGAAGACGCCGTAATGGCCGACGCCCGCCTGGAGGTGGTGGCTCTTCATATGCGGGGCGAGGCCGGTACAGAGGTCGTGCGCCGCCATGGTCTGGCCCACGGCGCAGATGTCGTCGCGCTCGCCCTCCACGGTCATCAGCGCGGTCCGCCGGATGGAGCGCATGTCGATGGGGTTGCCGCGATAGGTCAGCTCGTTCTTGGCCAGGGTGTAGTCCTGGAACACCGTCCGGACCGTCTCGATGTAGAACTCGGCCGCGAGGTCGAGGACGGCGAAATACTCGTCGTAGAAGGTCTCGATCTGGTTGGCCTTGTCGGTCTCGCCGTTGGCGAAGTGCCAGAACAGGTCGGCATGGCTCTGCTGGTGGCGCTTGGCGTTCATCGAGACGAAGGCCGAGACCTGCATGAAGCCCGGATAGACCTTCCGGCCCGCTCCCGCATGACGCTTCGGCACGGTGGCGATGAGGTTCTTCTCGAACCACGCGATCGGCTTCGAGGTGGCGAGCTTGTTCACCGAGGTCGGGCTGATGCGGCAATCCACCGGCCCGGCCATCAGCGTCATGCTGCGCGGATGGGCGATGTCCTTCGATTGCGCCATGACGGCGGCGGCCGCGAGCGCCTGGACCGCCGGCTGGCAGACGGCCACGACGTGCGAACCCTCGCCCATCACGCCGAGGAACGTCACCAGATGGTCGACGTAATCGTCGAATCCGAACGGCCCGTCGGCGAGCGGCACGTCGCGCGCATTGTGCCAGTCGGTGATGTAGACGTCGTGGTCGGCGAGCAGGGTGCGCACCGTGCCGCGGAGCAGGGTGGCGAAATGGCCCGAGAGCGGTGCCACGACGAGCACCTTCGGCTGCTCGGTATCGATGTCCTTCCGGAACCGCAGGAGCGTGCCGAACGGTGTCGAGAACGTCGCCTCCTCGATGACCGGGACCTCGCGGTTGCCGACCTGGATGCTGTCGATGCCGAAGGGAGGACGCGCGAAGGTCAGGCCCGCACGCATCATCATCCGGGCCCCGGCCGACCACCAGTTCATCGGCGCCGCGTTCCCGGAACCGACCCAGGGGGACACGGCGTCGTGGACGAGCTTGCCCCAGGAGCGGGTGCGCTCGGCGAGGTCGGACTGCACTTCGAAGGCATCGTAGAGCATGAAGCTCGAACTCCTGCGCGAACGATCGGATAGCGAACCATTCGCCTTGATGCGCACGGCCATCCGGGATCGCCCCCGAACGACCGTCTGCAGCCCGCTAGGCTGGGCCACGCTCGCGGGCAACGCAATCGGCGCAAAGTACGATCTGGATTAAATGTTGTGAGAATGCATCACTGTTCCATCGGCGTGACAGGAAAGGTTTTTCCCCGATCGCGCGATGACAGTGGCGCGCGGCACGAGACTTGGATGCCTCCGGACGTTCCTCGGGCCGAAATTCCAAGAGCGTTCGTGGATAAAGAAGACAGGGGATGGACATGCCAGTCGCCACGCTCACGATTTCGAGCCGGAACTATTCGTCCTGGTCTCTGAGAGGTTGGTTGGTCTGCCGCATGGCGGGACTCGATTTCGAGACCGAAGTCTTGACCGGCGACGACGAATCCACGCGGGCCGAACTGCTTCACCTGTCGCCGTCGTTCCTCGTGCCGCGCCTCGTCCATGGCGAGATCGAGGTCTGGGACACCCTGGCGATCGCGCAATATCTCAACGAGACCTATCCGGATGCGGGCTTCCTGCCGAAGGACCCGGTCGCCCGGGCGCGCTGCCGTTCGATCTCGGGGGAGATGCATGGCGGCTTCATCAACCTGCGCTCGGCGCTGCCGATGAACCTCAAGGCCCGCCATACGGATTTCAAGATCTTCAACGGGGCCAAGGGCGATATCGAGCGGGTCATCACGATCGTCGAGGATTGCCTGTCCCGCTACGACGGTCCGTTCCTGTTCGGCCCGCGTCCGAGCCTCGCCGACGCCATGTTCGCGCCGGTCTGCACCCGGTTCCAGACCTACGATGTCTGGCTCCCGCGCAAGGTCGCCGCCTATCGCGACACCATCCTCGCCTGGCCGCTCATGGTGGAATGGGCCGAGGCGGCGGCAGCCGAGCCCGACGAGATCGAGGAACTGGACATGGAGTTCTGAAGGCGCCGAATCTCCACACGCGTCGGCGTTTTGCCCGCCCGGTGAGGGTCGTCAGGTGTTGAAGTCGAACAGCAGGGCGCCGGCGCCGGCGCTCGATGCCCTGGTCCCGGAGGCGGCGTAGCCCGAGGCGCTGGTCTGCGAGGCCTGCAGCGACTTCATGAAACCGTCGAGCAGGTCGCTGACGCTGGTCGACGAATCCGTCGACGACGAGGACGTGCTCGTGCCGTCGTCGCCCGACGGAGGCGGGCCGGGCGGAGGGCCGCCAGGCCCGCCCTTGCCGGGGGCGTTGGCCTCGAACAGCGACTTCAGCGTCTCGGCCTGATCGCTGGTGAGGCTGCCGCTCGACACCTGATCGTCGATGAGGCCGCTGATCTTGTCCTGGATCTGCGACGGGTCGAGGCGGGTGCTCGTGCCGCCGGTCGAACCGGAACTGCCGCTCTTCAGGCTCGAATCGATCGAATCGAGGGCGCTGGAGAGGGCGGCGCCGTCGGCGGCGCTGATGCTGCCGGTGGAGACGTCGCCGGCGATGGCCTGCGCGACGGGATTGCCCTTGGGCGGCGGTGGACGCTGGGTCTGGAACAGGGCGGAGGTCTGGGTATTGCCGACGGACGTCATGGCGCGGTCGCCTCGATCGAATGCCGTCGCGAGGGGCCGTCGACGGGCGTCCAGAGGGCGGCCTTCAGGGTTAATCGGAGCTTTCCGGCAATCGGCACAAGAGTTTCGCGATGTTTCCGGCCCGCCGACCGAAACATTCCGATGTAAAAATCGTCAGGTCGCCGGTGCTTCGGCCCGACGTTGGGCCGAGGCGGCCGAGCGTTGCTGCGCTGCCTGCGCGATGGCGAGCGGCAGGTCGATGCGGGCGACGAGGCCTCGGGGCAGCTTGTTCGACAGGGTCAGCCGGCCGCCATGCCCCTCGACGATCGCCAGCACGATCGAGAGTCCGAGGCCGAAGCCGCTGGCCTCGTTGAGGTTCCGGGCCCGGTCGCCGCGCACGAAGGGCTGCACCATGGCATCGCGCTCCGCCTCGGGGATGCCGGGGCCGTCGTCCGACACTTCCAGCGCCACGCCCTGCTCGGACGGGTGCATCGTCAGGCGCGCGCTACCGCCATACTTCACCGCATTGTCGACGAGGTTGACGATGGCCCGCTGGAGGTCGTCCGCGCGACCGCGGACCAGCACGTGGCGCGACTGCTCGACCCGCACGTCGGCGCCGATGTCGACGAAGCCGTCGCACACGGTCTGGACCACCGAGGCGAGGTCCATGAGGCTCTGCGTGCCGCCGGCCTGGCCGTCCCGGACGAAGGACAGGGCGGCTTCCACCAGCCCGTTCATCTGGTCGAGGTCGCGCAACGTCATGGTGCGGGCGTGCTCGTCCTCGATGAATTCGGCCCGCAGGCGCAGGCGGGTGATCGGGGTCCGCAGGTCGTGGCTGATCGCCGCCAGCATCTGGGTCCGGTCGTCGATCAGGCGGCGGACGCGCCCGCGCATGGTGTCGAGGGCGCGGGAGACCGCCATCACCTCCTTCGGCCCGTTCTGCGGCAGGGCCACGAGGTTCATGCCGGTGCCGAAGGCATCTGCGGCCTCGGCGAGCTGCGCCAGCGGCGCGGTCAGGGCCCGTGTCGCCCAGATCGACATGAGCGACAGCGTGATCCCCAGGAGGACGAAGGTGAAGATGATCGGGCCGGGGCCGAAGGGCGACCGGTCGTCGTCCGGCAGGGTGGCGCGCAGGCTCGCGCCCGACGGTGTCGCGATGGCGATGCGGATGCCGTCTCGTCCCGACGGCCGTCCCGGAGGAGACAGGTCGGTGATGGTGAGGGGGCGGCCGAACCCCTCGCGCATGCGCTGGACCATGGGATGGTCGGGACGCTCCGTGCGTGCGGCGCCGGCCGGCTGCCCGGCCGGCGTCTCGGCCGGTGCCGGTTCGATCCGGAGCGAGGGCAGGCTGCGCGCCGCATCCTGCAGCAGGCGCGCCCGGTCCTCCGGCGCGGCGACGTCGAGCAGGCGGACGATCGTGGCGAGGCGGGTCGCGGCCACGCCCGGATGGTTGTCGGGGCGCCAGGGCTCGCGCAGCAGGAAGAAAGCGAGGGTCGCCACGGCGTGGCTGACGACGATGGCGGCGACGCTGAGGATGGCGATCTGCCCGGCGATGCTGCGGGGCGGATAGCCGAGGAAGCGGCGCCAGCGCCCCGTCGCGCGCGTGCTCATGAGCGGGTCACCGCCGGGGTGAACAGGTAGCCGCCCGAGCGGATGGTGCGGATGATCTCCGGATTGCGCGGATCGGCCTCGATCTTCTGGCGGATGCGGCTGATGAGGACGTCGATGCTGCGCTCGAACGGGCCGGCGGCGCGGCCTTGCGTCAGGTCGAGGAGCTGGTCGCGCGAGAGCACCCGCCCTGGCCGCAGGCAGAGCACGTGCAGCAGGTCGAATTCCGCGCCCGTGATGGTGATGCGGGCGTCGTCCGGGCTGAGGAGCTGGCGCAGGGACACGTCGAGGGTCCAGTCGAGGAAGCGCAGCCGGCGGGCGCCGTCGTCGCCGGCCGCCTCCGCGCTGGCGCCCCGCCTCAGGATCGCGCGGATGCGGGCGAGGAGTTCGCGCGGGTTGAAGGGCTTGGCGAGGTAATCGTCGGCGCCGATCTCGAGGCCGACGATCCGGTCGATCTCCTCGGCCTTGGCGGTGAGCATCAGGATCGGGATGGAGGAGCCCGCGCGCAGGCGCCGGCACAGGCTCAACCCGTCCTCGCCCGGCAGCATCAGGTCGAGCACGATGAGATCGACCCGCGCATCCGCCAGCGCCCGGTCCATCTCGCGGCCGTCGCCTGCGAGGCTCACGCGGCATTCGTTGGCACGCAGGTAGCGCGCCACCAGGGCGCTGATCTCGCGGTCGTCCTCGACCACGAGGATGTGGGGGGTGGCGGGGTTCGTCTGCGTCATGTCTCGTCCATCCGGTGGCCGTTTATGGCGCCTCGGCGGAGGGAATCGAAGGGGTGCGGACGGTCTGAATTGTAATCGTCTGTTTCGGACCTGTGTCCGAGACACGTTCGGCAATCGTTGGCGGCGTAAACCGACGCCGCCGCTCCCGAGCTACTTTCTGCGAAACCCGAAATACCCGCCATCGGCGTCGTAGAGCACGTCGAAGCCGTCGAGGAAGCGCAGGCCCGTGTTCACGAAGGGCTCCGGGCGCCGGGTGTTCAGGGTCACCTTGTCCGGCGAGAGCGGGGACGTGTCGCCCACGACAATGTCGTAGGCCGCCGCCGGTTCCGCACCCTGGCCGGGGAAGGAGAAGCCGAGCCGCGTGCCGGGCAGGAGCTGGCTCCGTCCGTCGTCATCGGTGGCGACGGCGCCGCTCACGGCCTCGCGCGGCAGGGTGAGATACATGACCGACACCCCCGTATCGACGAGGGCGCGACCGCAGGCGCCGGGGGCCCGCCCGTTCACCGTGATGCAGACGGGGACGCCCTGCCATTCGCCGGGAATGTCGGGATGCGGATCGAGCTTCACGAAACGGATGTCGCCGCGCGTATTGGCGCCGGTGAGGCCCACATGGACACCCTCGCGGGTGACCACGTAGCCGCGGCGGGCGGGGCTCCGGCCATCGGGCGCGAGGTTGAGGAGGGGGTTGGTCTCGGGCGTGCTCTGGCTCTGCGCATCGCCCTCCCGTCCGAAGCCGACGCCCATCATCGCGACATGCTCCGGCATCGTCGCCGGCGTGCAGTTGCGCGCGCCGTCGGTGCAGTCGATCCGCGTCACCGCCAGGACGGGGATCGGCGCGGTGGTGACGCTGGCCTCGTTGCGGCCGACCAGGGTGACGGGCAGCGTCACCCAGCGCCCGATCATGATCCGCCCCGAGCTGCTGTAGGTGAGCCGTCCGGGCCGCGAGGGCAGCGAGTCGAAGCCGGGGATGCGGCTGGCGGAGACGACGATGCCGGTGGAGCCGGTATCCATCTGCACCGGCCGCACCTCGCCGCCGAAGGACAGGCCGAGGCGCGGCGAGTGGGTCATCTCGGCGCCGTCCTCCGGCGCGTTGAGGCGGGTCATCTCGGCGCCGTCCTGCGGCGCGTTGAGGAAGGAGAGGAAGGTGCCCTGGTGGAAGCCGTCGTAACGCGGCCTCTCGCCGGCCCCTGCCGGATGCGGGGCGAGGCTCAAGGCCGCGAGCCCGATGGCGAGGGCGGCGGGCCGGGCTCTCGCGGATCGCTTCGCTTTGCTCGGCGCGACAGGGAGGCGGTGCTCCTCGCCATTGCTCATCATCCGCCTTCCCGAACCATCCCTCGTCGATAGGGCGTGGCAGGTAGGGCTTGGCAGGACTTCGCTCAAGGGACGCTCACGGGCGCCGGGTTCGCGCGGAAGCGTCCTGACCCGTCACGGAGGCGGCGACGGCCCGGCCCACTGCGGCGATGGTGGCGCTGCGCGCTTCGGGCGAGGTCTTCGCCTCGGTGAGATACACCGTCAGGACGAGGGGCGGCCGGCGCGGAGGCCAGATCACGGCGACGTCGTTGGCGGTGTCGTGTTCACCGGATCCCGTCTTGTCGCCGACGCGCCACTCCTTCGGCAGGCCGGCGCGCAGCCGGGCATCGCCGGTCCGGCAGCCGACGAGCCAGGCGGTGAGCAGCGCGCGCGAGGCGGGCGAAAGAGCGTCGCCGATCACGAGCCGCCGCAGCGTCTCCGCCATGGCGAGCGGCGTGGTGGTGTCGCGGGAATCGCCGGGGATGGCCTCGTTCAGGTCGGGCTCGGTGCGGTCGAGGCGGCTCGTCGCGTCGCCGAACGCGCGGATCTGGGCCGTCAGTCCGGCCGACCCGCCCATCGTGCCGAGCAGCAGGTTGGCGGCGGTGTTGTCGCTCAGCGTGACGGCCGCCTCGCAGAGCTCCGCGATCGTCATGCCCTCTGACCTTGCCCCCTGTTTGCCCCCGCTCATAACCAGAGTCCGTTCTGGTTCTGGTCCTGTCGGGACCGGGTTGCAAACGCGTTCGGGGTGAGCCC